>CANQVH010000097.1 GCA_947627245.1 uncultured Lachnospiraceae bacterium
TCATCTTCAACAGTTTTTAAAAGATATTCTTTTGCTTGTTCAGAGGTAAGTCCTGAGATTCTTTCGAGTTCCTGGATCCTTTGTCCGAGAAGCTTGTCAGCTTCTGCGTTCTTTTTCTTTAACTCTTCTTCTCTCGCTGTAAGACCTGATTCCCTGCGTTCCAGAGATTCCGCCTTCTTATCGACGCTCTCTTCCTTCGATAAGACGCGCTTCTCATAGCGCTGCAATTCTGTTCTGCGCTCTCTCGTCTCTTTTTCCAACTCATTCTTCGTCTTCAAAGATTCTTCCTTCGCTTCCAGAAGTGCCTCTCGCTTCTTCGTCTCTGCAACCTTCAGCGCGTCGTCAATGATCTGTCTCGCCTTCTCCTCGGCACTGCCGAGCTTGGCCTCCACTACCTTTTTCCGGTAGTTGATCGCGACAAGCGCTGTGATCGGAACCGCAATGACCAGTGTAATTACAACAGCAATAATGAGCATTACTGTTCCAGGCACAGGAGCACCTCCTTATTCAATTTTCATTGTCCGTAAACAACGCTTTAATTTTATACTGTTTTGAGAACGATGTCAAGCAAAATACTCGCCGCCGTGATAAATTCATGGAAAAATCGTGCAGTGTCACAACTTGCATAAGACAAGAGGACCGCCCTAAGACAGCCCTCTTGTCCTTATCTGATGTTTCTTATCCGTTGTCTGTTTCTTATCTCTCTACGCGTCTTGCCCTTCTGCGCTTCCGGTCAAACGTCACCGCGCAGGTGCCCGCCGAGAGCGCCATCAGGAGCAGGTATCTCATGAAGTCCGTGTCGTCGCCCGTCTTAGGCGCCGTCTTCTTCTCGTCCACCTCGGTCTCCGTCTCCGTCTCGGTCTCTTCCTCCGTGTAGCTGTTCGTGATCACTACCTCCTGCGCGGAGTTGTTCGCATCCATCACGATCTCACTCTTGTCGATCGAGATCTCGAACTCCGTCACCGCATCCGGATCGAGCGGTGTGCCGTCCTTATCCGTCTCTGCCACGTAGTAGGTCGCGCTGCTCCCTATCGTCTCGCCGATGTAGAGATCCGTCACCGTCACGCTCGCGGATGTGCCGCCCGCCAGATCCAGCGCAAGCACATCGCTCGCAGGACTTGTCATCGCCTTATCGAAGAACACCCTTGCGTAGTAGGTCTCATCCGAGGTCCCTTCCACTCCGTTCAGGAGCACCTTCTTCGTCACCGTCAGTTGTCCGGACAGGTAGAGGCCGCTCGTCAGCTCTACATATACGTTCGTGAACTCCGCGCTCGCCGTCTCGGACCGGCTGCCCTCGAATTCTACCTTCGCCGTCGTGTCATACTCCGGATAGAAGATCACCTTGTCATTCACCATCTTCGATACAAGCAGCGTGCCGTTCTCATCCGTCTCTCCGACGTAGTAGGTGCCCTTCGCAAGATTCTCGAATGTCACAGAGCTCGCCGTCGAATTCTTGAATACGACCGGCTTCACATCGCTGACGCGCTGCGTCTTCGCCTCGTCGGAGAACAGGGCCACGTAGTAGACCGCATCCTTGATCCCGACGTCGCTCGTGATGCCGTCCAGACGCAGGCGCTTCGTCACCGTGAGGGAACGCTTATCCGTCTTCGGGATCTTCGCATCCTTCATCTCCACCGTGATGACCTGTCCCGCGGTCTCTTTTCCGGTGATCTCGAACGGAATATCCGCCGATACCTGATAGCCCTCCGGGGCCTCGACCTCACTCAGTGTATAGCTGCCCTTCGCAAGACCTGTGATATCATGCGCCTTGCCGTCCGTCTTCCACGGCTCGCCGACCGCCTTACCATCCTTATCCTTGACCACGAGCTTCGCGCCTGCAAGCGCCGTGCCGCTCTCGTCTACCTTCAGGATGCTGACCTTGTTCGTGCTGTCCTCGACCAGAAGCACGCCGTCCCTTGACTTCGTCGTCGTAGCGCCGCTGTCCACCGTGCCGTCTTCCTTCAGCGTGAACGCCGTCTCCGCCGTCACCGTGTAGCCGTCCGGGGCAACGGTCTCCTTCAGCGTGTAGGTCTCGCCTGTCTTCAGGCCCTTCACCTCATGCGCTTCCTTCGTGGAATCCCACTCCTCGACTATGTTGCCTTCCTTGTCAAGAATCTGGATATGCGCACCCTCAAGCTCCTCGCCTGTAACCACGTCTGTCTTGCTGACCTTGACGCTTGTGATCCTGTTAGTGAATACAGCATCCCTAGCTTCAACATTCGACGCCGCAACCAGTTTGCCGTCCTTCTCCGTTACCGTTACAGTTACCTTCTTCACTGTCGCATCGTACAGGACAGATGCGTCTTTCTCTTCTCCGGTCGGGATCACCTCGCTGATCTGATAGTAATAAGTGCCCGCTTTCTTGTATGGAATCGCCGCAAAGCTGATTACACCGTCGGCCTTATTCTTCGCCGTAAGCGAAACGCCGCCCGTCTTCACCGTACCATCCGCATTCAGCTCCTGAAGTCTGAATGTGAAGTCATCTCCTGTAAGCGTCCGGTCAAACACCTTCGTCGCCCCGAGGACGATGCTTGTATGCTCGGTATAAGCATTCGTCACGGTCATCTTTGCCGTCTGCTCCAGCTCAACGGATACTTCCTTTGCCTCCTTTGTACCTACCTTGTAGATTGTCTCCACATTATAACCGGTCACCTCCGCGCCCGTCTCTTCTACCGTGTATGTGCCTTCCGCAAGGTTCTCCACTGTGTACACGCCGTCCTTCATCTGCGCGTACGTGAAACTCGCCGCTTCCGGCCCTTTACTTCCGTCTGCCGCTTTCGGCCCGTAGACCTTAAACGTGATCGCGTTCTTCTGCTCTGCCGTCAGCTTGCCGTCCCCGGTGAACTTCTTCGTTACCTCCAATTTACCGAGACCTTTCTCGCTGTATGCATTCGTCACGGTCATCTCCGCCGTCTTCTCAAGCTCGACGGATACCTCTTGCGTCTCTTCGCCATCTACCTCGTAGGTCGTCGTCACATTGTAGCCGGTCACTTCCGCGCCCGTCTCTTCCACCGTGTATGTGCCTTCCGCAAGGTTCTCCACTGTGTACACGCCGTCCTTCATCTGCGCGTACGTGAAACTTGCCACTTCCGGCCCCTTGCTTCCGTCTGCTGCTTTCGGCCCATAGACCTTAAATGTAATCGCATTCTTCTGCTCTGCCGTCAGCTTGCCGTCCCCGGTGAACTTCTTCGTTATATCTAATTTACCGAGGCCTTTCTCGCTGTATGCATTCGTCACGGTCATCTCCGCCGTCTTCTCAAGCTCAACGGATACTTCCTTTGTCTCCTTTGTACCTACCTTGTAGGTCGTCTTTACATTATAACCGGTCACCTCCACGCCCGTCTCTTCCACCGTGTATGTGCCTTCCGCAAGGTTCTCCACCGTGTACACGCCGTCCTTCATCTGCGCGTACGTGAAACTCGCCGCTTCCGGTCCTTTACTTCCGTCTGCCGCTTTCGGCCCGTAGACCTTAAACGTGATCGCGTTTTTCTGCTCTGCCGTCAGCTTGCTGTCCCCGGTGAACTGTTTCGTTACCTTTAAGCTTCCTTTACCTTGTGTAGTTGTAGTCGTATTGTTAAAAACAACCCGCCATGAATACGGCACTTCAGTCAATAAATCCGTCTTAACGGAGCTGCCAGAAATAAGCTCGGCCGCTTTCGTAATATCCGTCTTGTAATATGTAGTATTGTCAATGTAAAGTCTCTTCACGCTGCCACTCTGGTTTTCTTTTACGCTTACTTTTACTACATACAGCGCCTGCGACACGATATATCCATCTTTCTCCGTCTGATCTTCTCGGATCAAATACCAATGGTCTCCTACATCTGTTTCCTGAGCGTATACCAACTCCTTAAACAAAATAGCAGCTCTTATATTAGGTTTTTCGTCAATCCGTTTCCATTCACCATTTTCTAGTTTATCTAAATAGAAATTAAAAACCTGATTCTCATCGGGTGTCTTTCCGTCAACCTGTTTCACAGCATGTAACCCCGCCTGAGTTGGAACCAGTGTCTCACCCGTATATGGCCAAGTGTGACCTTCTCCATTAAGCGTGATATTTTGTCCTACCAAGCAGCCTGCATAATTATTACTGTGAGTGTCAATATCTGCATCGGGAGCAATCACATGACCATACGTACTAGCATTAGGAAGAATTACTTTTTCAGCGTTTGGAAACGTAAATACAATTGACATTCCCGAAGCATTGCTTTCAAGGCTTCCATTTTCCACATCCTTAATTATTGGAACATAAACTGTTCCTTCATCCATAATATTAATAACTGTCTTCGTATTATTGACCGATCCATCACCTGTCAATACAATATGAAACTGATCAGCATTTTTATCGCCTAATCTAAGCTTTATACTGGATCCCAATGCCACACTATAAGGAGAACCATTTTGCCCTGTACTATAATCTCCTGCACTTTGCTGTGGTACAAGTAACTCCTCTGATGCATTGTTATTCAAATATGCCACATTAGAATCAAGGACTGCTTTCAATGTTATCCAATCCACATAGTTATCCGTTCTATATATCGGACCCGACCCATTATATGTGCTATTTGTTTTATTATACACTATCTCTTTACCATTTAAATATTTGCCGCCGTTAGATCCCTCACCATCTAATATATCACATTTATCATTAACCGTATTTGTTGTACCCACATACAATGGTTTCCACGGATAAGTTGCCCGACCATTCAGCATTCCTCCAGCAAGTCCTGACTCATTTGACTGAACTCTCCCCTTAATATAAGAAGGATTCGCCAACGGTGAATCAGAGTACCCATTTTGTGAATAGCCGTCGAGACTTCCTTGTACCAGAATACCTCCCATAGTATGCATATTCATGGTAAGATTCCCGAAGGCCACCGCATTATAACCTTCCAACAGATACTGAAGGGAATAACTCGGTATAGTATCTTCAGTCATATAATCATTTTCTGTACCAGCACCCACTCCATAAATTGTAAAGCTGTCAGTATCAAATGCTACACTCTTAACCTCATCCTTCTTGTTCAGTTTAACCTCATCTGTCACATCCTCAAGTTCACCATTATCTTGAATGTGGCTCGCAACTACAGTTGGCTCTCCGGATACATCCTCAACATCCGTCTTCAACGTGTCTTTAAACTTCATTTGCACAGATACATCACCACCGACAGGCTCCACTTCCTTGCCCTCGGACACAAAGCAAATATCATAGAAAACATGCTCATTAAAGACAACATCAGGGTTCGCTTTCTCTACTGCCTCTACCGCAGCCTTATACTCTTTTGATTCTTCTGGCACCGGTTTGACTCTAAGCTCTACGCCATACGGAAGTTCTACGCCCTCCGGAACTATAACCTTAATAGATACTTTTTCATCTTCATATTTATAGGTCTGTGGCTCTGCTACAGTCGGCAAAACCTCCAGCAGCTCTGTATTCATCCACTGGATCTTATCCTCCGCTACAGCCTTTCCGTTCACGATCCAGCGGTTGCGCAGTGCATTCGTGTCCGTCTGGCCGTCCTTCACCTCTGCGAAGAAGACGAATGTTTTCTCCTCACCCGCCGCGATCTTCTGATCCTTCCAGAGAACAACGCCGCCGTTTGCATAAGCCGCCTTGTCCGCTTCTGTCAGCTCTTCGTTTTCAAATGTTGCTGACTCGATTGCTTTTCCAAGCGACTCAAAGCTGACGAGCTCAAGCGTCTCGCCCTCTTCCTTCTTATAAGAAACAGCATCCGCAAGGAGTACCTTCAGGGACACACCTTCTGCCTCTGTCTTCGCCGCTTTGTTCGCAACCTTGACCGTGTATTTCACCATCGGAATCGTTGCGTCTTCCACCGTCTTCTGGAATACTTCCTGTGTGACAACTGCTTCCAGCACAACCGGCTCTTCCGTCTCAGTCTCGGTTTCCGCCTCGGTCAGCTCTTCCGTCACAAGTTCTGTAGCAGTCTCCAATTCACTCTCGGTCTCTACAGGCTGTTCAGCCAGCTCGCTCTCCGTCGTCTTCTCGGACGCCGTTTCGGCCGCTCCCGGATTGGATTCGGATTCTGTCGTCGTCTCATCCGTCTGCGTCTTCAGCTCCGTTTCCTTTGTCCCGCTCTCGGAGGTCTGTGTCTCGGACTTGGTCTCGCTCTCGGATGTCTGCGTCTCGGACTTCGTCTCGCTCTCAGAAGACTTTGTCTCCGGCGCTTTCGTCTCACTCTCGGAAGCCTGTGTCTCGGACTTGGTTTCTTTCGTCTCAGCCTTAGTCTCAGGAGCTTTGGTTTCGCTCTCGGAAGCCTTTGTCTCCGGCGCCTTGGTCTCGCTCTCAGAGGCTTTCGTCTCGGCCGCAGTCTCTTTTGTCTCAGCCTTAGTTTCCTGAGTGTTCGCGTCAATCTCCGATGCTTCGGCTCCCGCCTTTGTCTCGATCTCCGGGGCTTTCGTCTCGCTCTCGGAACTCTGCGTCTCCGCCGCTGTCAAAGCTGCGGCCTCGGTCATTGGTTCCGTCTCAACAGCCAATACGCCCAACGTACTGCCCTGCTGCAAAACCATCGTCACAGCAAGCGCCATAGCTAAAAACCGTCTCATTTTCCTCTTCATTCTCAATTACCTCCCTATGTGATACGGTCAGACGACTTATAATGATCCCTACTGTTTCTTTTTCTCCATAGTTAAAAAATAAGCGTCAGAAACAATGCATCTGAAAAATGTTTCCCGCATAATTTCGTCAGCCCAATTTTTATATATTATACAATACTTTGTGAAATTTTTCAATTCCAGAATAATCTGTCAATCTTTTTTGTGAAATCCGCACAATCTCATCACATTTTCCGCGGCATATTAGGAATGTCTTTCGTTGACTTTTTCCCATTCATACAAATGCCAACTCTAAATGCTGTATTTCTCTGCAAGTTTTATCCGGCACATTTTCCCAAGAAATGCCGCTCCATAACAAAGGACTGTCGTGTAGCCCTCCAACAGAAGATTCTTCCTATATTGCCTTTTCTCAATCTGTGCAAACGCTTCGGCGCACTTTTTCTCGAGGCTTCCGTCTTTTTCCCCAGACCATTTGATTTCTATTACAATTGCACGTCTGCGCCCCAGCTCCCTTATAACAATATCCGCGCGGCCTGTCCCCTGTTCGGAATTCGTGCGGACGTCATAACCCGCGCCTGAAAACAACCCGGCTACAAACGCATGATAGAAATCCTCTTTGTAGTCAAAATAGCTGATCGTTCCAAACAGGATATCAGTAACTTCCTGCGTCAATTTCTCGGCATCTCCGTTCCACCATGCCCGGAAAAATTCACTGCGGTCGCTTGCTCCAAGCTTTTCCTCAAACCAACGCTTCACCGTGTCGCCAAATACAGTCTTCACCTCTTCATTTGTGATACGAAGCGCTGTGTTTCCCTCTATCAGCTCCATTCCCTCGGGCAGCTTTTCCGGCAGAACGCGCGTCAGGTAACCGGTCAGGTACAGAATGCTCCACAGATTGCTTTCCGTAGAGTGCGCAACGTCATATGTCAAATCCTCTCGAATCGGCTCCTGAATCACACCCCCTGCAAGCAACGTCTCGAATTTTGCATTAACGCTGACATGCGGATGCTCGATAAAACGCTTAATGATATTGTTGTGACTCGTATCCAGCCAGTAATTGCCCGGCCGTGCCTTGCGATCTGTCATCAATACACGGACATGATTGATTACATCCCACGGGCAATAGACCTCTTCCTCCCCAAAAACATACCCGTCATACCATTGCTTCATGTCAGATAACGCGTCCTCCAGTCCGGCAGCCTGAAGCAGCGCGCACACCTCCGATTCCGTGAATCCAAAATATTTCTGATATTTTTTATCGGAAATGGAATTTGAAATAAAATTGTTCGCTCCTGTGAAAATGCTCTCCTTCGCAATCCGCAGGCAACCGGTCACCACCGCAAATTTCAGGAACGGGTTTGATTTCCATGACATGTCGAAAAGACTGCGTATCACCTCAAGCATCTCGTCATAATATCCGTTGTCACTGGCCTTCGCAAGCGGAACGTCATACTCATCGATCAGCAGGATCACGTCTTTTCCGTAATGTGCCTTCATCATACGCGTCAGCATAGTCAACGCGCCCTTCATCTCTGCAGCATCCGCCTTCCGTTCCTTTAAACGCAGAAAAATCTTTTTGTCTGCCTCGTCTGTATACGGACTTTCTTCAAGATATGCATGTTCAATACAAAGGGAGGATACCGTAAGTCTTAAAAGGTCATAGGCGGACGTAAAACTTCTCCCGTCCACATCCTTCAACGTCAGGAACAGCACCGGCCATTGGTTCATCCACTCCGCGCATAGGTTATCATCCTTAGAAATCTCAAGGCCCTCGAACATCTTCCCGCTGTTCTTTCTGATATCAAAAAACTCCGCGAGCATACTTATCGCAAGTGTTTTCCCGAAACGGCGCGGTCTGGTGAGCAGGTTCACTTCAAACGTCTCGCTTAGAAGCTCTCTGATGAATCCCGTCTTGTCAATATAATAGCAGTTGCTGTTTCGCACCTTCGCAAACCGATCAATCCCATACGGTAAATTCACATTCGTCATCCTGCTCTGCACCCCTTTCCTGCCGCAGTCCTTTTGCGTTTTTTGCCCTGCCTCTTTATTTCTTTTGAGTCAATTATAATATGCTTTTTCTGAACCTGTAATGAAATTGTTTCTTATTTTTTGCTCAAGACAGCAAGAAGGCCGTCTTGCGACAGCCCTCTTGTCTTTATCTGATGTTTCTTATCCGTTGTCTGTGTCTTATTTCTCTACGCGTCTTGCTTTTCTGCGCTTCCGGTCAAATGCTGCCGCGCAGGTGCCCGCCGAGAGCGCCATCAGGAGCAGGTATCTCATGAAGTCCGTGTCGTCGCCCGTCTTAGGCGCCGTCTTCTTCTCGTCCACCTCGGTCTCGGTCTCCGTCTCAGTCTCTTCCTCCGTATAACTATTCGTGATCACTACCTCCTGCGCGGAATTGTTCGCATCCATCACGATCTCACTCTTGTCGATCGAGATCTCGAACTCCGTCACCGTATCCGGGTCGAGCGGCGTGCCGTCCTTATCCGTCTCCGCTACGTAGTAGGTCGCGCTGCTCCCTATCGTCTCGCCGATGTAGAGGTCCGTCACCGTCACGCTCGCAGATGTGCCGCCCGCCAGATTCAGCGCAAGCACATCACTCGCAGGGCTTGTCATCGCCTTATCGAAGAACACCCTTGCGTAGTAGGTCTCATCCGAGGTCCCTTCCGCCCCGTTCAGGAGCACCTTCTTCGTCACCGTCAGTTGCCCGGACAGGTAGAGGCCGTTCGTCAGCTCTACATATACGTTCGTGAACTCCGCGCTCGCCGTCTCGGAACGGCCGCCCTCAAATTCCACCTTCGCCGTCGCGTCGTACTCCGGATAGAAGATCACCTTGTCGTTCACCATCTTAGATACAAGCAGCGTGCCGTTCTCATCCGTCTCGCCGACGTAGTAGGTGCCCTTTGCAAGATTCTCAAATGTCACCGAGCTCGCCGTCGAATTCTTGAATACGACCGGCTTCACGTCGCTGACACGCTGTGTCTTCGCCTCGTCGGAGAACAGGGCCACGTAGTAGACCGCGTCCTTGATCCCAACATCACTCGTGATGCCGTCCAGACGCAGGTGCTTCGTCACCGTAAGGGAACGCTTATCCGTCTTCGGGATCTTCGCGTCCTTCATCTCCACCGTGATGACCTGTCCCGCGGCCTCTTTTCCGGTGACCTCGAACGGAATGTCCGCCGATACCTGATAGCCCTCCGGGGCCTCGATCTCGCTCAGCGTATAGCTGCCCTTCGCGAGACCCGTAATGTCGTGCGCCTTGCCGTCCGTCTTCCACGGTTCGCCGACCGCCTTGCCGTCCTTATCCTTGACCACGAGCTTCGCGCCCGCAAGCGCCGTGCCGCTCTCGTCTACCTTCAGGATGCTGACCTTGTTCGTGCTGTCCTCGACCAGAAGCACGCCGTCCCTTGACTTCGTCGTCGTAGCGCCGCTGTCCACCGTGCCGTCTTCCTTCAGCGTGAACGCCGTCTCCGCCGTCACCGTGTAGCCGTCCGGGGCAACAGTCTCCTTCAGCGTATAGGTCTCGCCCGTCTTCAGGCCCTTCACCTCATGCGCTTCCTTCGTGGAATCCCACTCCTCGACTACATTTCCTTCCTTGTCGAGAATCTGGATATGCGCACCTTCAAGCTCCTCACCCGTAGCCACGTCTGTCTTGCTGACCTTGACTATGACTAAGTTATTCGTAAACTCTGCCGTCTTGACTTCCGCAGTTGCACCTGCACCTACCGTCACTGTGAGATCATTGCTTCCTGCAAGGCTCATGCCCTTCGCCAAGCCGTCTGTCAGCTCGCTCACTGTGTACGTGCCCGGTACAAGGCCGCTTACCGTCGCTTCATTGCTTGCGCCGTTCTCCACTGTGATCTCTACCGTCTCGCCAACCTTCTTGCCAGCGGCATCCTTTACCTCAAATCTGTAGGTGCCGTCCGCTTCCGTTCCGGTCGTCGCCGCGCCGTTCACCGTCACGTTCTTCTTAATCTTCAGCGCGCCTGTCAGCACAAGGTTGTTCGTGAACTCAGCCGTCGGAACCTCCGCGGTCTCATCTGCGGATACCGTCACTTTCACGTCATTGCTTCCGACCAAGCTCATTCCTTTTGCCAGACCACTCGTCAACTCGCTTACCGTATATTCACCCGGTACAAGTCCACTCACCGTTGCCGTCGTGCTTGCGCCGTTCTTCACCGTGATCTCTACCGTCTCACCAACCTTCTTGCCGGCGGCGTCCTTCACCTCAAACTTGTAAGTACCGTCCGCTTCCGTTCCGGTCGTCGCTGTGCCGTTTACTGTCACGTTCTTCTACTACAATAGATTTATGGTTAATACCCCTTACAGCCAGTAAGGAATTACCCATCTTGTTGCTTAAGCTGT
>CANQVH010000098.1 GCA_947627245.1 uncultured Lachnospiraceae bacterium
ACAACTCCAATATATCATACAGGGGTGAATCCTTGTATTTTATTTTTTTGTTACCTATCTATTGTACCCTAACATTTATTTCATGGCATATTCAAAGGGGCTGTCCCATATATTGAAAGTAAGGCGGATGCAGGAGTGTGAAAACCATGCCCGGACGGGAAGAACCATTTTACGGAATTTTTGCTTCAAGGCTGCGGGAAATTCTGAAGAGGGCAAAGCCGGATCAGGAGAAACTGCAGGAGGTGCGTCTGCGCGTCGGACGTCCGATGCTTTTGCAGTACGCCGGACGGGAATACGGCGTAATGGCGGACGGGACGCTGACGGATTCGGTGACGCAGGGTGTTTGCGTCAGCCGGCCGGAAATAGAAGAGACCTTGGAATGCATTTCGGGCTATTCGCTATATGCATTTGACGAGGAGATGAAGCAAGGATTCCTGACGGTGCCGGGAGGACACAGAATCGGTGTGGTAGGAAAGCTTGTCACAGAGAACGGCAGGATTCAGTGTATCCGACACATTTCCGGCATGAATGTCCGGCTGTCGCATCAGGTGACAGGCTGCGCGGATGCGGTGATGAGATTTCTGGCGCAGGACGGAACGCTGTGCCATACGCTGATCGTATCTCCGCCGAGGTGCGGGAAGACGACGCTTCTGCGGGATGTGATTCGTCAGGTATCGGACGGCACAGTCTGGCTTGCAGGGCTGACCGTCGGCGTTGTGGATGAACGCTTTGAGCTTGCAGGGACATATCTCGGCGAGGCGCAGAACGATCTCGGGATGCGCACGGACGTGCTGGAGGGCGCGCCGAAGGCAGAGGGCGTGATGATGCTACTACGCTCAATGTCTCCGCAGGTCATAGCGGTAGACGAGATAGGAAGCGACGCGGACGGTTATGCGCTGGAAAATGTATTTCACTGCGGCTGTCGGCTGATCGCGACCGCACACGGCACGTCGTTGGAAGACATTCGAAGAAAACCTTTCTTCCGCGCGCGGGAGCAGATGTTTGAACGTTACGTCGTGCTCGAGGGTAATCCGGCGGGCAGCGTGAGGGAAATTTTGGACGGGCAGGGAAATGTCCTGTACCGCAGGCAGACACGGCAGATGTGATGGAGAATGAGTATGCGGATCATAATGAAGCTGGCCGGAATGTTCTGCGTCATGGCCGCCTGCGCTTTGACCGGAATCGCTCTGGAGCGTCGTCTGAAGAAACGCTGGCAGCTTTTCCGGGAAATGCGGGAGACGCTGGTTTTTCTTGAAAAAGAAATGACGTACCACAGATCGCCGATTCACGAGGCGTTTCGCGCCGCGGCAGGTCGATGCGCGACAGAGCTTGGGGACGTGCTTTTGGAGACGGCGGGGCAGATAGAGCGAAGAAGCGGACAGACGTTTCGGGAAATGTGGAGCGAGGCGTTGATGAGGCAGCTTCCGTCCGGGCTGTTGGCGCAGGACGAGCTCCATTTGTTTGGAGAAACGGCTGCGGCGCTGTGCAATACGGACGTTGTCATGCAGAAAACGCTGTTGGAGAAATATGCGGATCGCTTCCGGCTGATGAGCGAGGCAGAGGCAGAGGCATGCCGCGAGAAGGGCGGACTGTACCGCAGGCTTTCGGCCGCGGCAGGCATATTTCTGGTGATCCTGCTCATATAGAAGATAGGTGGGGTCCGATGATCCCGATGCAAAAACCGTGGCGCGGAGGTGGGACAGGGCATGAGCATTAATTTGATTTTTAAAATAGCGGCCGTCGGAATACTGGTTTCCGTGCTGGGGCAGATCCTGAAACAAAGCGGCAGGGAGGAGCATGCGTTCCTGACGGGGATGGCGGGGCTTGTGCTTGTGCTGTTCTGGCTGATCCCCTATATCAGTCAACTGTTCGAAACGGTCAAGTCGCTGTTTGCGCTGTGAGGTGATAGGATGAATATGATAAAAATTGCCTGCCTCGGACTGTCCGGCGTGATGTTCGGCCTGTTTCTGAAGCAGATCAAATCTCCTTACGCGGAAATGGTCAGTCTGGCTACCTGCCTGCTGATTATTTTTTACAGCCTGACAAGACTTTCGGCCGTGTTTGAGCTGATCAATACAGTCGGAGATTATTTTTCGGAGCAGAAAGATTATTTCAAGATCCTTCTGAAAATCATCGGGATCACATATGTGGCGGATTTTGCGTCCAATATATGCAAAGACGCCGGCTGCGGAGCGATTGCCGGGCAGATTGAGATTTTCGGGAAGATCTCGATCCTTGCAATCAGCTCGCCGATCATACTTGCCTTGCTTGAGACGATTTACGGTTTTTTGTGACGGGAGAGAATATGAGGAGGATTCTTTTGCTGCTTGTACTCGCGGCGCTGCTTCTGGGCGCGGATCGCCCGGCGAGCGCTGCGGACGGGGACGCCAGCTTGTCTTCGGAAAGTGCCGGATCGTCTCCGGAAAGCACGTGGTCGCTTTCGGATAGGGACAACGGATCATCTTCGGAAGACGCCGGCTTTTCGGAAATTACGGATCTGTTGGATCTTGAGGAAATACAGTCAGGATTTTCCGAGCTCTCCGGGCAGACGGAATATTCCTTTTCCGATACGGTCATGAGTCTGCTGAAGGGGGAAATTCCGTTTGCGATTCAGGATATTCCGAGGTTGCTTGCGGACCTGTTCCTGGGCCAGTTGCGTCAGCAGAAGCAGATGGCGCTTCAGATACTGGTGATCGTCATGGCGTCGGCAATCTTTTCAAACTTTGTAAAGATCTTTGACAGCAGCCAGATCGCCGATATCAGCTTTTTTATGATGTATCTGCTGATATCCACGCTGCTGATGCGGTCGTTTCTGACGATGAATGAAAGCGTTGTCCGGACGTGCGACGCGATCAATCGCTTTATGCGCCTCCTGCTCCCGTCCTATCTGGTGACGGTGGTGCTGAGCGCCGGGACGGTTTCCGCGATCGGCTTCTATGAGATCACACTTCTCGGAATACAGCTTTTGCAGACATTGATGATCCGCTTGGCTCTTCCGGCGATTAATTTCTACCTTGTGCTCCTTTTGCTGAATCAGATGACAGCGGAGGATCACTTTTCAAGGTTTGCCGAGCTGGTGGAGACCGTGATCCAGTGGATGATAAAAAGTATTTTCGGGATCGTGGTCGGTCTGCAGGCCGTGCAGGTGCTCGTAGCTCCGGCGCTGGATTCCATGAAAAACTCCGCGCTGCACCGCTTGGCCGGGAGCATTCCGGGGATCGGCGGTATGTTGGATGCCGCGGCGGAGACGGTGGCGGGCTCTGCCGTTGTCCTCAAAAATGCAGTCGGCGTGGCGGGGATGCTTGCGCTTGTTATTCTCGGATTGATGCCGGTTTTACGGCTTCTGGCTTCAATCCTGATTTTTCGCGTGCTGTGTGCCTTGATCCAGCCGATCAGCGAAAAGCGGATGGTGGAGGGAATCGCGAGTATTTCCAGAGGAACCGTCCTGCTTCTGAGGTTGCTGGCGACGTCGCTGTCAGTCTTTCTCATTTCATTGGCGATGATTACGGCCGCGATACATGGGAGGTGACGCGCTTGTCTCAGTGGCTGAAATCCCTGACGGGATGCCTTTGCGTGCTGACCGTTCTGATGCATTTGGTTCCGAAGGGAAAATTTTCCAGATACGTGCGATTTTACGGGGGACTCCTTTTTTTCCTTGTCGCGGCGGGTCCGCTTTGGAAACTTCTCGCCGGGGAAGGCGAGCTCGAACGCCTCCTGCAGCTTGAATTTCTGAAGGATGATTACTACGATCTGGAGGCCTCCGTGGCCGGCATGGAAGAGCTGAAGAATGATCAGATCAAAGAAGCGTATCGCAGCGAGCTTGCGCGTCAGATCCGGGAGATCGCTCTTGCACACGGGATCGAGGCAAAGGATGTACAGCTTTCCTTTGGGGAGGACGGATACCGTATAACGGGCGTTTCCATGGAAGCGGCCGCGGCAGTGCAGGAAACGCTGTCTGTGCCGGGAGCGGAGCAAGAGGACACAGGAGCAGAGCGAGCGGATCTTGCGGCTGCCGTTGCGTCGGTGAGAAGTGAGATTGCCGGCGTTTATACCTTGGATCTGAATCGGATCCAAATCAGAACAGGGGAAACGGACAATGGAAAAATGGCTGGATAAAATAAAATCCTTCAAAAAGGAACAGATCCTGATTCTACTGCTGTGCGGCGTGCTTCTTCTCGTGATTGCTTTGCCTGCGGATGCCCCGTCGACCGACGCCCGGCAGCAGGAGGAAACGCGGATGAATACGCAGGAGACACAGACGCCGGATTCGGGGGCCGCCGAAGAACGCACGCGGCGTCTGGAAAACCGTTTGAAGACGATTTTGAGCAAGGTGGAAGGGATCGGAAAGACCGAGGTAATGCTGACGCTGAAATCAGACGGAAAGAGAATGATCGAGAAGGATCTGGAGGAATCACAGGGAAAGGAGGAGAATCAGGAAGAAAACGGAGCTTCAGCCTCGGACCAGTCCAGCAGCAGGGAGAGTACCGTATACCAGAGGGACGCTCAAGGCAATGAGCTGCCGTATGTCACGGAAGAACTCGAGCCTGAGATTGCGGGAGTCTTGGTAATTGCGCAGGGAGCAGGAAACGCAGCCGTCGTTTCTGAGATTACTGAGGCAGTGATGGCATTATTTGGAGTGGAGGCGCATAAAATCAAAGTAATGAAGATGGAATGAGGAGGACAACGTGAAACGTATTTTTAAGAAGAACCAGATCATCATTACGGCGTTGGCGATCATGATCGCTGTCGCGGGCTACCTGAACTATTCGGGTACGCTTCTGAAGGATAAGGCGGACACGGTGAGTTCGACGGACAATACGGTATTGGTGACAGATGAAGACGTCTATGCGGATACATACACGGACGATTATTCCGACATTGTAAGTCTGGATGCGGACGTTACAGATGGGACAGCTTCCATCGAGACCGATGATGTGCCGGGTACGGATGTCGGGGAGGCCGTGCTGGCGAGCTCCACGGTGAGCGACAATGTGCTTGCCGAGGCGAAGCTGAACCGCGAGCAGGTGCGCGCGAAGAGCAAAGAGACGCTTCTTGAGGTCATCAACAACGCAGAGGTTGCCGAAGACCAGAAACAGAACGCGATCGCAGCAATGACGAGCATGGCGCAGAACGCGGAGATGGAAGCTGCGGCGGAGCTGCTTCTGGAGGCAAAAGGCTTTACAGGCTGTGTCGTGAGCATCACGGACGGGAGCGCCGACGTGGTAGTGAACGCGGCGGACCTCGGCGATGCGCAGCGCGCCCAGATTGAAGATATCGTTAAGCGCAAGACGGAGATCCCGGGAGAGAATATTGTGATCTCGTCAAAGAGTACGGCGGACACGGCGCTTCCCGAGTGAACAAAAAAAGCGATAAGCATTTCAGACAGGCATCCGATCGTTCCCGTAAAAGAGGACGCAGGATGCCTGTTTTCGCGCGGATCGCAGACGCCTGCTAAGAGCAGCGAAAGCTCGAAAATCCGGGCTTTTCTTTTTGCCGTATCTGTGATAAAATAAATGCAATATATTGCATCGTTTTCAGACGCAACGGAAAGTATGATGGGAGAAAAAATGAAAAGTACGACACTGGTAATCATGGCGGCCGGGATCGGGAGCCGCTTTGGAGAAGGGATCAAGCAGCTCACCTCGTTCGGGCCGTCCGGGGAGATTATTATGGACTACTCCATCCGTGATGCGATGGATGCAGGATTTAACCGGGTAGTGTTCGTGATCCGCAAGAGCATGCTGGAGGATTTCAGGAGCATTATCGGGGAGCGGATCGAGAAGCAGATCCCGGTTTCCTACGCGTTTCAGGAGATGGACGATCTTCCGGAGGGCTATGCCGTGCCGGAAGGGAGAACAAAGCCGTGGGGGACCGGTCAGGCAATTCTTGCGTGCAGAGGCATCGTCAGGGAGCCGTTTGCCGTGATTAACGCAGATGATTATTACGGGAAGGACGCTTTCCGAAAGGTGCATGATTATCTGATCTCCGTGGATTGGAAAGCACAGGAAAAGTACCGGTTCTGCATGGCGGGCTTTGTCCTGAAGAACACGCTGTCCGAGAACGGAGGAGTCACCAGAGGACTTTGCCGGATGGATGAAGGTCACGCGCTTACGGAAATCTGTGAGACGAGAAATATCGTGAAGACCCCGTCGGGAGGAGCGGCGGTGCAGCGTCCGGACGGGACACAGGAGCGGCTGGATCCCGAGACGCTTGTGTCGATGAACTTCTGGGGTTTTACGCCGGATTTTATTGAGGAGCTTGCGGACGGCTTCGAGCGTTTTCTCAAGGCGTTGCCCGGCAGTGAGACGACCGCGGAATATCTGCTTCCGACGATCGTGGACGGGCTGCTCAAGGAGGATCGCGTAGAGCTGACCGTGCTGCAGTCGAACGACCGCTGGTTTGGCGTGACGTATCAGGAGGATGTGCCGTATGTGAAGCAGGCGATCGCCGATCTGGTGGATCGCGGCGTATATCCGGACAAGCTGTTTGAGTGAGAATTGATAGCTGATTGTGTCCCCTCGGAGCTGGTGCTTCGAGGGGAATTTTGTGTAAAAAAAGAAATGAAGTGTTATACTTCATTACAGGCTTTCTCTGCAAAAAAACAGATGTCAAATGATAAATTCTATGAAATTCTAGCACTCAAACACTGCGATGTCAACATTTTCAGCGCAGGAAAAAAATTTGGCAATTCTTTTGCAAGATAATTTCAAGGAAACAAAATACTATTCTGAAAAAATCTCCTTCCTTTTTCCGATTCTAAATCTATTCGCAGTCAAAATTGTAGTAGAGAAATGTATTCGTTTTGAAGCGTATGTTCGGGAAATCCGGCATCGCTTTTTTTGCCGATTCAAAATTTTACGCAGTCAAAATTGTGGTCAAAAGCTTTTCCGTATCTTATAAATTGGGAATTGCTCCAGAAAATGTAATGAAGTATAACACTTCATTACATTTTCCGGACAAGATGCCATGCATGAAAGTGGAGGCAGCATGAGTGCTATCTTATTCAGGCATAATCAGGAAGCATACGAAGCAGCAATGACTATGCTGGCGGATACCGGTCGCGCAGCCGTGATCCATCCGACAGGTACGGGTAAATCCTTTATTGCCTTTCAGTTGTGTGCGGAGCATCCGAATGCGATTGTGTGCTGGTTGTCACCGTCTGAGTACATTTTTCAGACACAGTTGGAAAACTGGCGGGCGGCATGCAAAGCGGCTGAGGGAAAGACATACGAAAGCACTGATGCAAAAGCGGATGGCGCCGCAGACGAAACTGAGGGTTTGTATGGAACAGCCAACATCCGCTTCTGTACATATGCGAAACTCATGCTGATGCCGGAGGACGAACTTGAGGCCATTCGTCCCGATTATATTGTGCTGGACGAATTCCACCGGTGTGGGGCAAAAATGTGGGGTCAGGGAGTACAGCGTCTGCTGGCGCAATATCCGAAGACGCCGGTGCTGGGTCTTTCCGCAACTAATATCCGTTATCTGGACGGGCAGCGGGATATGGCCGACGAATTGTTTGACGGGAAGATCGCTTCGGAAATGACATTGGGAGACGCGGTCGTGCGCGGGATCCTGAATCCGCCGAAATATGTGCTTACGGCATATTCCTGCCAAAAGGAGCTGGAGCGTTACCGTGATCGGATTCGGAACGCGAAAAGCGCAGCGGTGCACACAGAAGCCGAAAAATATCTGGACGCGCTGCGGCGAGCGTTGGAAAAAGCGGATGGGCTCGATGAGGTCTTTCGGAAGCATATGGATTATCCATGCGGGAAATATCTTGTGTTCTGTGCAAATTATGAGCATATGCAGGAGATGATCTCCAAGGTTCCGGAATGGTTTGCGAAAGTGGATTCAGAGCCACATGTCTATACAGTGTATTCAGAGAATATGCAGTCAGAAGCGGAGTTTGCCCGTTTTAAGACAGATACCAGTAATCATCTGAAGCTTCTGTTTTGCATCGATATGCTGAATGAGGGAATTCATGTTGACGATGTGAGCGGAGTCATACTTCTGCGTCCGACCGTGTCACCGATCATCTACAAACAGCAGATCGGAAGGGCTTTGACATCCGGGAAAAAGAAAACTGCCGTGATCTTTGACGTGGTGATGAATATAGAGAATCTGTATAGTATCGGTACGATTGAGGACGAGATGCAAGCGGCGGTTCGGTATTATCGTGAGCGCGGAGAGAGTAACTATATTGTAAACGAACATTTTCAGATTATAGATGAAGTGGAGGACTGCTTGCGGTTGTTCCAGAAGCTGAACGAGACGCTGGGCGCTTCGTGGGATCTGATGTATCAGGCAGCCGAACGAT
Organism: uncultured Lachnospiraceae bacterium; assembly: GCA_947627245.1. Lineage (GTDB taxonomy): Bacteria > Bacillota > Clostridia > Lachnospirales > Lachnospiraceae > Choladousia. The sequence continues at coordinate 8,324 of CANQVH010000098.1, forward strand.
ATTTTCAGGAGCATGGAAACTTGGAAGCTACCAAGCGTTATGTGACGGAGGACGGCTTGTCTCTGGGACAGTGGCTGGATACCCAGAGGAAGGTACGCGCCGGGAAAGTAAAAGGAGTTTTGACCGAAGCGCAGATCGCGCGGCTGGACAGGTTGGGGATGCGCTGGAATTCAAAGGCAGACGAGAACTGGGAACGCCATTTTAAGGCTGCGCAGGAATACTATCGAGAGCAAGGAAATCTTCTGGTGAATGTGCGGGACGGAAAATACCGCGGCGTGGAGCTCGGAAAATGGCTTGCGCAGCTTCGCACATGCAAAAAGAGCGGGATACGCGGAAACTACCTGACGCCGCAGCGGATAAAGGCATTGGAAGAAATCGGAATGGTATGGGATGTGCCGGACTATTTGTGGGAGCAGAACTATCAGGCGGCCGTGCAGTATCACCGGGAGCATGGAAATCTGGACGTCCCATATTACTATGTGAATTCCAACGGCATCAAGCTTGGCGTCTGGATTGCAAACACACGATTTGCCATGAGAAATGCAGGAACCGGAAGAGCGGAGCTGACCGAAGAACAGAAGAAGCGACTGGACGCACTTGGAATGATCTGGGAGAACAAAAACAACGCACTTTGGGAGCGTTCCTACGCGGAGGCATGCCGCTACCAAAAGAAATACGGAAATTTAAACATCCCAATAACCTATGTGACAGAGGACGGCTGTCATCTTGGAAGATGGATCAGAATACAGAAAAATTCATATCAAAATAGATTGAGTGAAGAACGCAGAAAAAAGCTGAATGCAATTGGGATAAGTTAAATAAAAATTAATCAACTTTTCTAAGATATGCATTGGGGATATAACGAGGGCAGGCGGTGCAGGAAATGCTGTATAGAACCATGAGGAACAGATAACTCGGAAAGTCGGAATTCATTTTAATTAGAAAAGTCTTGATAAAAAGTAAAAAATGTCGTGATAAAGAGGTATATAAGAAATGTCTATCTTAGTTACGCGATCTTCAATGCCTACCTTGGAGGAGTATACGGAGGAGATCAGGCCGATTTTTGAGAGTCATTGGATGACGAATATGGGTCCGGTCTATAAAAAATTTCAAAGCCAGCTCAAGGATTATCTGCAGGTTCCGGAGTTGTCCCTGTTCGTAAACGGACATATGGCGCTGGAGATGGCGCTTCATGCGCTGGGATTGAGGGAAAGCGGTGGCGAAGTGATTACGACTCCGTTTACATTTGTCTCGACCACGCATGCGATCGTGAGAAATGAATTGACGCCGGTTTTTTGCGACATCAAAGCCGACGACTATACGATAGACCCTGAAAAAATAGAAGAACTTATCACAGACAGGACAGTCGCGATCGTTCCGGTACATGTATATGGGAATATATGTGAGATTGAGAAGATACAGAGGATTGCGGAAAGATATAAGCTGAAGGTGATTTATGATGCCGCCCATGCGTTTGGCGTTACATATAAGGGAATCGGAGTGGGAAACTTTGGCGATGCTTCCATATTCAGTTTCCATGCTACGAAAGTGTTCAATTCTGTTGAAGGCGGCGCAGTGGCGTTTCACGATAGACATTATTGCCAGAAGCTGCATGAATTGAAGAATTTTGGCATTCAGGATCAGGAAACTGTGACGGCAGTCGGAGGAAACGCGAAGCTAGACGAATTTCGGGCGGCGATGGGAATTTGCAACCTGCGTCGCATGGACGTCTGTTTAAACGCGCGAAAAAGGATCGCGGAACGGTATGATGCGCGGCTTGGAAATATCGCGGGCATCAAGATCCTGTCCCGGAAACGGGATATTGCTCCAAACTATGCATATTACCCGGTATATTTTGATGAAGCAGTTTTCGGAAAAAGCCGGGACGACATATATAAAGCTCTGGAGAAAGAGGATATCTACGCGCGCAAGTATTTCTATCCGGCGGTGAATGAGCTGGAATGTTATCGAGGGGTGTTCGGGTCGGATACGCCGATCGCCCATAAGGTCTCCAACCGGATATTGACCTTACCCATTTATGAAGAGCTTGCCATGGAGGACGTAGACCGAATTTGCTCTATTATTCTGCAAGGGCGGAAAAATTGAGATCCTCACGAGACAAGATTTCTATGAAAGCGCAAAGGAGAGCAGAAGAAAACAATGAAGATATCAGAAATGGCTGGCAAAATCACACCGTCCCTGACAAGAAAGCTCTTTGACATGGCGAAGGCGTATCCGAATACCATCGATTTAACGCTGGGAGATCC
>CANQVH010000099.1 GCA_947627245.1 uncultured Lachnospiraceae bacterium
CTTACGTCGTTATCAGAAGGAGTTAAAAACCGTCTGTTCTAACGTAGATATGATATTGGGAAATGTCTCTGCTCATAAAACAGATCAGCAGAAAATTACTGAGATTTCATAATCAAAATGCTATTTCCCTGTCATCCAAGTATAGATGATAGCTGTCAGAATCATCCTTTATATTATATTCTTTCCTTTGGTCTGACGGAGTAAACCTTATTTTGCAGAAAGGTTCTCTCTGCCCTATATCTTTACGCTGCAAATAGGCAGATATATCCAATGTAGACGGCATAGAGCTAAACTTTACAGCATGGAAAGCATTCAACTGGCACATATGGATAATTTCGCGGGCAAAGGCTTCCGTATTTTTAATATCTTCGCAATTTGCCACAACGGTCAAATACTCATTGCCATTCATCCTTGAACTGCTTACTATATCGGGCACACCATTATGGTTCTTCTGCCTGTCGTTGAATAGCTTTGTTCCATATATACCAACAAAGACTATTACAAATAATAAAGCTATGCCAATAATCTGTTTCTTCCTTACCACTTCTTTTCCCTCCGGTCGATGAAATGGGTTCTGAAAACAGAACCTTTGTCAGCTCCTATCCTAAACCTATAATAAAAGAAATGCAAGGGAAAAGAGGTGGGGGAGTTTGATAAAATATGATAAACTATGGACAACCATGAAAGAAAAGGGTATCACAAAATATACCCTGCACACTGAATATCATTTCAGCAAGTCTCTCCTTTACCGTCTGCAGCACAATGAAGGCGTCAGCATGAACACTATCAATATGCTCTGCAACATCCTTGACTGCAACATCGAAGATATTGCCACCCATTACAAAGATTAGACGCAGAAGAAATGCCGCCATTTCAGATAATTAGGAAGGGAATCTTATGCTCCATTTTCTTTCGGTTGACATTTCCCTTTCTTGCGCATATAATAAAGGCAGAAAGAGGCACTGCGACAAGCGGTTGGCTTCGTTTCGGTACAAATTTAAGTTTTACTTAAACGACCGTCACTTGCACTGGCGGTCGTTGCTTTTTACAATTATCGTAACGGTATACTTACCGATATGTAACGTAATCCGCATAAGCCTCACCCCCTTTCGGGAGATATCAGCCAACCGCCTGCCGCTTTGCAGTGCCTCCGCCCATTTAAGGGCAGTTTTATTGTAGCAACGCACATGTCCCTTGTCAATTAAAAAAAGATACCCAGCTATAAAATAGCCAGGTATCTCCTTTCAGGTCTGTTTACGCTCTATCTCCTGCGGCTCTGTCACTTGTAATTCTGGTCGGTTTCTCTTTGCCGAGATCTTGGCCTGCTTCAGATGCAGCCTGTCAAGAACAGAAATACGTTTCCCGATCACGCGGGGCTTCGCCGGCAGATTATTCATCAGCCCATCAATCATGCTGTAATTCTGTTCTTCGGATACTTCTGCGCTCCGAAGATACTCGCCGTTCTCGTATGCCTTCTGCCAGTTTTCAAATGACACCTTCTGCTCCGGCAGAGGACGATTTCTTTCCTTTCCCGCTACAATCTGGCAGATCTTAGCTCTTACAGTATCGTCAAACCCATTGCGAACATCGTCTACGACAACCCTTCCAGTTTCATCCACAACCACCCTGGGCGCAGAAAAACCGCTGTCGGTACGTTCCATAAGAAAGAATTCCCGGCCACAGACAACTATACTATCATAAGCCAGCCACGTTCCTTCCTTACCCTCTATCTGATAATCTGCCGTGTCAATGGTAATCAATGTGCCCCCTGGTGATTTTCTGAAAAAATCCGGGATTATACTGAACCCTTGTTTTTCCAGATAGTAAGATATAGTTGCACCGTCCTGATTCAGAACAAATACGTCACTGACACTAAGCGAATGCCCTGCAAAAGTCCGTGGGCGCTTTTTCTGGAGACGGATGCGGATATTATCCGGCGAATCGGACGTCTCCAGTCTGCCCTCGTACACTTTCTCGTAGCTGCTTATGCTGATCCGTATGCCCCTCCCAATCAGCTCCTTATATGGGCGAAAACGCAGTTCACGGTTCGCCGGAATATTCTTTAACTGATATACCGCAAACTGGCCTTGAACCATGTCTCATCCCTCCACAGATTCCTGTTTATATGGTTCAAGATCGAGCCCAAGAAAATCCTGGTCGGATATTTCGGCCATCTTCTCCAAAGTGCTATTAATCAACGGGAGAATCTCCTCATCGTCTTTTACAAATGGAATCACGCCGCGGATCTCATTCATCGTCTGCAGACGGTTCTCTTTCTGAAACATAGCCATTATTAAGTTTTCGTTCATATCAAATGTCATCATAATTCCTGCTCTCCTTTCTTCTGGGTCTGCGTTTCCTGCTTCTTTTCCTGTTCTTTCAGCTTCGCCTGCCGTTCCCTAAGTGCTTCCAAAACGGACCGTCTTTTTCCACTTTCCTGAGTTACCTTTTCACCCGGTACTGTCTTTTCATTCGTTTCTGTTTCTTTCGGCTCTGATTGAATCCGTTCCGCAGGAAGTTCAACGATTCTTTCCTTTTCCAGAATCGCTTCCATATCCGCGATTGCCTTCTGCACCAAAGGGCTTTCCTTATAATGGGGGATTTCATTGATAATATCCTTTCTCACTGTTCCTCCACTCATAAGCTCAAAATTCCCGTCATATTCACTTCCATCATCCAGGCAGAAGCCGATCCCTTTTATCCCACTCAATCTGTCGGCAGGAATTTGACGGTAAATCTCCATAGCGTCCTGCAGTGTCGCTATATTGTCATGATACTCTCCCATTGAAGGGAACTCCAGGCACTCTGCAACATAGAATGAGATCTCCGGTTTCTTTTCTACTGTAATGTTCTTGTCATTTTGCTCTGTAACAGTTGCCTCCGCGGTTTTATCCTGCGTATTCTCACTTTGAGCCATTTCCTGTTCCATTGTTTCCTGCCGGAAAAGACCGACAAACCCATCTAAAACGGCAGAATGACTTGAGATAAGGTAATCCGTACTATTTTTCATTACTGAAATAGACTGCGCCCACTCCATATTCGCTCTGCTAAATCTTGTATCATACGCTTTCTGCTGCAATGTACTTGCCAATACAAGTGCTACTCGCTCCTTGCCATATACCTCGATTACTGGCTTAACAGCCCCATGTTTCAAGTACATACCGTCAAAATTATCTCTGATCGACTGCTCGATTGCCTCTTTACAAGCAATATTCTCCTTTCTTGAGGCATGGAACAGATCAAGCTCACCATGTTCACGGGCATACCGCGCATTATTATAATAAACCGCAACAGATTCTCTGGGGGATACATCTTCCGATACTTTGTCCATTTCATTTCCCGATACATTTTCAGGAACTGCTTCAGGTCGTTGTTCAGCAGACACCGCTTTTTTATTCTGGTACTCCGAAATTACTGCTATAGCAGCATCGTCAATCCCGTGCCATAATTCGTCTGCTACCAACTGCCCAGACTCGCTTATTAATACATACGCAACATGCTTACCAAAAGAATCATGCTCCATCAAGTAATATTTCTCATCCTGAATAACAGTGCTCTCAACAGAATGCCATGTACCTTCATGGCCTTCCACTTCAATCCCTTTCAGTTCCGTGTCAGCCATTCCTTTTTCATCGTGATCCAGAAGCATTTTTCTCTGATTTATAAAGTCAGGCAGCGGTTCGTATCCTATGGAATCTACATAATATGCCTCCAGTTTTCCATTTTTCCGCAAAACTACAACATCGCTCACTGAAAGCGACTGTCCGAAATAATCTGTAGGCAGGTTTCCATTAAACTTTATAAACAGAGATTCAAGCGAATCCTGGTCTGTCAGAGTATCTCCATATTGAAAACTATAGTCTTTCCCGTCAGCTTGGATTCCACGCTCACGCAGATAGTCCATTCCCATGAACAGATACGCATCTCCGCCAGCGCTGACAAGCTGATAAATTCCGTACCGATCGCCTTCCCCATCCAGAAGTGCATTCTCATCGTAATGCGCTTCCCGCTCTATTTTGGCTCTCTCCTGTTCCATGACCTGATAATTTTTCCAGTCATTGCTCTCAATACCAAAAATTTTACCAGCCGACCGGATCTCTGCCTCATTATGTATCAATGTACGGCTTCCATCAGCATTCAAGCTATAGATCTTCACACCTTTGCTGTTCAACTCAACGGCCCGATCCTGTCTCAAAGGCAGTACTGAATCATCACGGAATCCATATTCATGCATCTCAGCCAAACCAATTTCTGCATCCGGCAAACCATCTATCTCCTCACGTGCATTCTCCAGTATTCTATCAATCACTCTTGCATCAGGCCCAGACATGGCCGTCTCGATTTCATCAATAAGTGTTCTGACAGCTTCCTTATTATCAAATTTATAAGCGTAATCCACCAGCAGATCTCTGTCCTCGTCGTCTAACTGTGTTCGCCTGTATTCTGCCCGGTTAAGCAGCATCTCAGTGTACGACAAAATAGAAAGATCCTCCACATCGGATATTCCGTTTCTAAAGCTGAACGCAAGATCATAGAAATCAATCGGCAGCTCTACCTGCAGCCCATTGGAATCATACCACGGAATCACAGTTGCACCCTGCTCTTGTAAAAAGGCATCAACCGATTTTGTTCGATTTTCTCCGAAAATGTCCTGATAGGATTTCAATTCTTCTGCAAGTTCCGCTTTTCCCATGTTTCGCACAACAAAATACGTATATCCATTCCCATCTGGAAGCTCAAATTCAAGGATAAGATCATCTTTCTGCAGATGTTTTAGCTTCTCCTGCTTCTCAATTTCATTCTGCATGATATACTTCATGCTGTCGATCATTGTCCCCGCTGTCCTCCTGATGTTTTCCATTGACATTCGCAGCTCCTGCATTTCTACGCTACTACTCCATCTTGCAATATACGGGAACGAATAATCTGATGTATCAAGGCCGAAATACTGGCAGACAACATAAGCAATACTCTCTGCCTCTACTTCTTTGGTCATCCTGCTTTTCTGTTCTCCATTCTCACTCATCAGATCTCTGTCATGGATCTTCGCATGTGCAACTTCATGGACGGCTGTTTTCATCGTCTGAATCTCATCCATACCTTCCCGAATCACAACTTCCTTGTTCGCACTGTTATAATACCCTTTTAAAGAACCATTAAGCTGATCAAATCGGAACGGAACCGGGGAAATGTGTTGTATTGTTTCCATGAAGATGTCATAATTTTCTGCGCTTCCCAAAAGTTCCGGTATATCAAGTTGGGGAAGCGGCTCCCCATACGTCTGCGATATATCAAACACTGTCGCTATGCGGAAGCGCGGAACCGTTACCTCAATAGTCTTTTTTTCCGGCTTTCCGTCCGCACCAATGACCACCTGATTTGTAACCGGATCAACCCTGTCAACCTCCCTTTCCTCTTTTCTTGGAACCGGTGCAAGGATCTGAATTCCTTTTTCGCCTCTTTTCACATGACGGTTGAATTTTTTCTCCCATGCATCATACCCGGCAACAAGCGTAGCATCCGGTTTTTGCATAGCGATCAGCATGGAATTGTTAAAACTGTACGAATGAAACTTGGCCATAGTATTCAGATAGTTCGTATATTCATCCGTAGTAAACATCTGCGCCACGCCTGTCTCAAGAAGTCCCGTAATCTCTTTCATCCGCTGCTCCCGGCGTTCTTTCCAGTCGCTCTGTTCATTCTGAATCCTCATATCTCCCTGTATATTCTGATTGTTGTTCAATTCATTATACTCTGCCATAATAACCCTCCATAATAATATTGTCCTGGATAATCTCAACCAGGACAGTTTACTGAATAACTATTTGTTCTGTTTCAAATCAAGGTATTCAAACTCAAGCTGTTTACTGCATATACCGCAGCAAAGATAACCGCTTTGAAAGGGGACATTTGTTGTGATGCTGTTTTTTTTACTTGAATAATTAACCCTGGGGCTGAGCCATAACATCTCAACCCGTTTTGTTCTGAAAATTTCAAAGCGTTCACGATGATCAAATATACCCTGAAAATTAATAAGCATAGCGAATGGTTTCCCGATCTCATAAAGCCTTATAATTACACGGTGTTTTAAGCTGTACGGTGGATTGCTGATAATATAGTCACATTCCGGAACGTCCATAGCAAAGAAATCCTGTCCCTCGTTAATATGGCTATGAATTACAGTAAACCCATAGCGCCTAAAAACCTTAACATACTGGCTGTCCGCCTCGTCAAACGGACACCAGATTGTCGACCCTGTCCGTAATCTCTTAATGAGTGGATAAACCGCATACGCAGGTGTCAGATATTCATCATTCTTGTTAAATCTAAACTGTATCTGTGCCAATATATAATACACCCCTTTAAAATGAAATACCCGCCAGAGAATGGCGGGCTTTCATCAATACTATAATTCTATTCCTTTACTGACTGCTGTTTCCGGCTTTGGTTGCTGCCTCGAAGAAACCCTCTCCTGCGCCTGATGTAGCTTCCCCAGCACAGACGGCCGACTTACAGGATCTGAAACAAGGAGCTTATCTTTCTGTTTTTCCATCCGTTGTTTCCATACATCAGCATTTTCCAGTATATGCTCCGTGCAGTCATAATGCTGTATTTTGTCCGATAAGACATCTACCGCCTTCACGTCGTTTCCATTTATGTGGGACACCGTTTCCTTCAGTTCCTGCAGGTCAAATTCCTCGCTGTCGGGCACTATCGCCACTTCATGGACCGAAGAAGGCAGTACGTAAAAGTCCCTGCCCAGCACCTCCCCAACCCGGTCTAAAATATCATTGTCCAAAATCAAAGCTGCACCATTTTTCAGGCTTCTGTTTGTAAGGCTCAAAGGCATTTTCAGTAAATCTGTCCTCTTAGCTCTTTCCTTCGTATCATCGAGCAGATTTTCTACTGGAAGATTAAAAGACGAATAATAAAGTATATTTACCATTTCTGCAAGCAAAGGCTTCCGGCGATTCTCTGACAAGACTGCATCCCGTCTCAAGGTATCCATGTCAACGCCCCATCTTTCCATCAGTTCCTGTGTAACAGCCACACACTCAAACCTGCCACGATCTTCCGCAACAGCAAGACGGTAAACAGCTACAAAATCCCCCTCTCTGGAATACGCTTTACCTTTCAGATATTCCTCGTTGCGGTCCGGATCGCACAAGAGTATCGACAGCCTGTCTTTCACAGTCTCATAGTCCATGATCTCATTTCTGCTGATACGAAGCTCTGAGTTTTCATAACAGACAATCCGACCGGCTATCATCTCTGTAATGGTATCTATGTCTTCGCCTCCCATTGAATATGCCAAATAGTAATCGTCTAAATATATTGCCGGTAATATATAGCTGCTTCCGTCAGTCACGTTAAGTGCATTCAGCTCTACGTCATTCACTTCATAGGTCTTTCCTAAAGAGATCGACATATTTTTATATTCTGAAGGCAGGCTGTATTTCATATCGCCAGCGATATAGGAATAAAATTCTATTTCACTCATTCCCCACATGTTCATTTCTTCCTTTCCAAACCAAGCGCCTGCCAATTATGTTTTCTGAAGAAACAGGCTTTCTGGTTTTCATTTTACAGCAAAACTTTCCTCACGGGAATATTATTATTCTTAATTTTACAAACCTAACTCCTCCTTTCTCCCCTTGCCATTTTCCTGCAGTGCGTTTGCGCATCTCTCTTTCGCTAAGTTCAGCTTATTGAGAATGGACGGCCTGTATGGGCTGCCCGCTATCTGTTCCTCCTGAACATCCTGAATATCTTCGCAAACGGCTACCTCCTGTGTACCTTCATCAATACCTACAGCTTCCGGAGAGCCTTTTTCATCCATGTTCAGAAGTGCGTTCAGCTCTGAAAGACGGCTCAGCTTTTCAGCAAGCTCCTGTTCTTTCGGGAATGGCTTTTCGACTTCCTCCTGCGCCGTGGCAAGCCTTTGTTGAAGTGTTGCCAGCTTCTGTTCCGATTCCAAGAGCTGCTTTTCTATGCCTGACAAGGCGTTGGAAATACGCTGCAGGTTCCCAAGAGGATCCTTTCCGACCTCTATCTTGTAACTGCACTCCCGTTTAATCGAAAGCATATAGCTCTGTTTCCAGGTATCAAACTCAGCATACAGAGAGAATTCCTGAAGCTGCCCGATCTGACCTGCCGTGCCTACTGCTTTAAGTCCGGCACAGGCTGCGATCAGCGCCGTACCTGCCTCTTTCCGGTCCGTATAGACAGTTCCGCCAATCGTCATTTCAAAGGCATCCTTGTCACGTCCGAGTACAGATTTTGCCGCCCCAGCATCGGACTTTAATCCTGCTATCCGTTCCTTGACAGCCGCAATCTGTTGGGGATATTTCCGTGCTATGTCTGTCTCCAGACGATATTTCTGGCTCGTGTGGTTCGCCTTCATTAGCTTGAGTTTACTAACCTGAATATCCAGATCCATCTTTTCCTTAATGTACGGATTTCCGGTTGCAAGCGCCTTGATCTCCGCATAAGACAGCGCCGTATCATCCACATCCTCGCATGCGCGGACGGGGGATTTGCTCGTCATGATCTGGCTGATGAATTTCTGCTTATTTTCAAGAATCTGCCACATATAAGCGTCAAATGTGTTCTCCGTCACGTATCGGAAGATCTTGACTTTTTCATTCTGGTTTCCCTGCCGCAAGATACGGCCTTCCTGCTGTTCCAGGTCGGAAGGCTTCCACGGGCAGTCAAGATGGTGCAGGGCGATCAAACGGTCCTGTATATTCGTGCCGGCTCCAAGTTTCGGTGTGGAACCGAGCAGGACGCGTACCTGTCCTGCCCGCACTTTTGCAAACAGTTCCGCTTTCCGCGTCTCCGTATTTGCCTCATGGATAAAGGCGACCTCCTCACGCGGTATGCCCCGTTCAACGAGCTTCTCCCTTATGTCATCATAGACATTGAATGTGCCGTCATTTTTCGGCGTTGACAGATCACAGAATACAAGCTGCGTGGATCTCTTTGCCGCTGTCTCCTGCCATACATCAAAAACATTCTTTACGCAAAGATTCACCTTGCTCTCCGGAGCGTCAGGAAGCATATCGTTGATCAGCCTCTGGTCAAGCGCACATTTCCGGCCGTCATTCGTGATCTTGAGCATGTTATCAATAGTTGAATCCACATTTCCCTTTCGTACTTCTTCCGCGCGCTCCGCAAAAGAACCCACCAATTCCTTCTGTTCCTCGCTTGGCTTCAACACTTCATTGATATACTCTGCTTCCGGCACGGGTAAGTTAAGCATATCCGCCGTCTGGACATCTGCGCTTTCTTTGAACAATGAAATCAGTTCCGGAAGGTTAAAAAACCGGGCGAACCGCGTTTTTGCACGGTAGCCCGTCCCCTCCGGTGCCAGCTCAATCGCCCTCGTATTATAGGTACATAATGGATTTTTTAATTGATCTCTCCCACAAATCGGTAGAAAATCCGGATGTTCTGGACTTTCTCTCCGTCTATGGTCTGAGGTTCCGACACCTCGATCTTTTCGATCAGCCGGTTCACTATGGCTGTGGTCAGCTCTTTGATCTCTGCACATCCCGCCATCTCATTGGCAAGCTGCTCCGCTTTGCAGGCGCTGTCCTCCAGATTGTCGGCCATAGCTTTCAGTTTTTCGATTTCTTCTGTGTATCCGTTCTTTTCCTGCTCAAAATGGGCGGACAGCATACGGAACTGCTGTTCCGACACAAGCTGCCGGGCGTAATCCTCATACAGACGGATGAACCGGCTGTCCGATTCCTTGCGTTTTTTCTCCAATTCGTCCATCTTTTTATGAAGGTTCTTCTGGCTGTACTCTGCCGCCGTATCCATCTGCCCCAGCACCCTGCGCATGAATTTCTCACGGTTCTTTATGACCTTTCCTGCATGGTACTGGATGTCGGCAAGCACGATCCGCTCCAGGTCTGCGGCACTGATCCGGTGCTGGCTGCACGCCCTCGTCCCTTTTACCCGGTAGATGCGGCACTGGTAGTACGTCCTCTCCAGAAGCGGCCTGTCCGGGTTCCTCCCGTCCGTGTGGATCATCAGGCTGCTCCCGCAATCAGCACACTTCAGGATTCCGCGGAACTTGTTGTCATACCCGGAGCTGCAGGGCTTCACTTTCGTATGCCGGTCAAGGATCTCCTGCACGGTGTCCCAGGTATGCTCGTCCACGATGGCTTCATGGCTGCTGGGGATGATGGTGCGTTCCTTCATAGGAATATACCCCCTGCCGCGCTGTTTGAAATGCTTCTTGTCACATCCCTGCACCCAGAAATACCCTTTGTACAGCGGGTTCCGCAGTATGCGGATGATCGTCTCCTGTTTCCAGTCATAGGCGTCATCCTCGTTCACCAGAAATTTGCCGAACACTTCCTGCTTGTAATACGCCGGCTTCGGTATCCGTTCCGCATAGAGTACCTTCCCGATCTTGTTGTTGCCATAGCCTTTGAGGGCAAGCCGGAAGATATAGCGCACGGTGGGCGCGGTCTGCTCGT
>CANQVH010000100.1 GCA_947627245.1 uncultured Lachnospiraceae bacterium
GCCTGCGTGGCGCACCACCGTGACCACGATGAGGGTGTTCCGGGCTGCTTCTTTTCAAAAGAAGCGGAGGCAAGCTACGACAGGAGCATTGAAAATCTGGCGAGGGATCACGGGCTTCTATGATTGCAGAGAGGAGCTTTGGTATGAGATGGCCATGGAAAAAGAGAAAGCTTTCCTTTGAGGAAGCTGCAAGATTCAACTGGGAATTGGATACGAACGCCGAATTGAGGCAAAAGCTGGATGAGCTTGCAAAGCAATATACAAATCTGAGCGAAAAAGAATACCGGAGGAAGCTTTTGCTGTTATTTCAGGAAAATGGTCTGGTTATCGATTCAGATCAGTTGGATATGCTGCTGCTTTTGCGACATAAAACAGACCAGATGCTATTGAGGCAGGAGGCGAATCATGATGAAGAGACAAGGTAAGATTTGGATGGCGATGCTTCTGCCTGTGTTGTTTTTGACTTTCTGCGGGCAGAAAGCGGATGCCGCGGCTGTTTCCCGGTGGCAAACGGCTATGAGCGATGCGGTATTCGCCGAGGATGAGGAAATTCATCCGCTCGTCACCCTGACAGATGAGGATAGCCGGGTGATTTGGGACGACGCCGGGGAAAAGGTTTTGCTCTTGACATGGCATGATTATCCGGATGCGTGCGATCCCGGAACAGCGATCGGGGAATACGGCGATATCTGGGCGACTTCGCTCGGCGAAATGAAGAGTTGGTTTGCGGAAAACGGAGAAGAGGTAACGGATTGGGAACTTCGGTTTTCGCAGCTTCTCGGCGTGCATGAGGATGAGGGATATACCAGATTTACCGCTTTCTGGGTATTGCCGCAGGATGTTGTGCGTCCGGCTTTTGTCACTGATGTGACGAAGCAGATGGTAAATGATTACAGCCTTGTCGCCGGAGAGTGGAAAGAATGGTTTGATTCCAACATCCTGTTTTCTTATTTTGAAAGCGATTACCCATGGACAAGACTGGGCTATACCTACGATTGGGGCGGAACGCAGGAATACGGGCTGACGGAATTTCTGGTGCGCGACCCGTCACGGACAGAGATCGCGTTTACCTTGACAACAGATGAGTTTGCAGAATATTTGAAGAACCATGAAGGAGATCAGGAATGAGAAAAAGAATTGCAATGCTTATGGCGGCTGTCTTGACAGTTACCTGTCTGACAGGCTTCGCTTCAAAGGAAAACAGTCCGGTGGAGGGGAAAAAGGTAGCGTATATCATGTATATGTCTTCCTCGCCCATTTTTGAGCTGTGGTCGGAGTCCTTTACCAAGACGGCGGAAGCCCTCGGTATGGAGGCGGACACGTTTTTCTGCGAGGACAGCGACGAGGAATGGAAAGACAGAATCCTGCAATGCGCCCAAGACGGCTATGACGGACTGCTGGTGTCGCATGGCGGAGTAGACTATGCGTGGGAATTTCTGACAGGCGTGCTGGAAGAATACCCGGATCTGAAGATAGCGACCTTTGACACCTCTTTCAGAGATGAAAACGGAGATACGAAGACAATCGATGGCGTGGTACAGACGTTCCAGCAGGATTCCGGGCTTGCATCGGCCTTGGTGGAGGAGATCCTTGCCATGTATCCGGACAAAGCGGAGAAGAAGGAACCGGTCAATATCCTGCAGGTGCAGGAGGAGAACTACATCATTGCCTTTGACCGCCGTCAGGCCGGCTATGAGCCTTACGAGACGGAGGGGCAGATCAGGACGCTGGAGCAGATGGCTCCGGAGGATCACTTAGACCCGGTGTCTTCCATGCAGGAAACGGCGGAGAAGATCATTGGGAAATACAACGACGGTGAGATAGACGCCATATGGTGCTGCTATGACGCCTATGCGAGAGGAGTGTATCAGGCCCTGCAGGAGTTGGACAGCGATATTCCCATGGTATCGGCGGATATCTGTGACGAGGATATCCGGCTCATGGCGGAGGGAAAAAACTGGAAGGCCTGCGCCACGACCAACTGGACGCTGAATGGAGAGTTCGCCTGCCGGGTGCTGGCGTTGGAAATGGCCGGACAGTATGACGACATCAAGGCGGCTTCCAGCTATTATGAGAGCCCGGGGATGTGGATGGAGATCCCGTCCGTGGTGGTGACGCAGGAGCAGGTCATGTCCGGGCAGAATATTACCGTAGAGAATCTTTCAGATGTGGCCGAGGATGCTTACACAGACGGAAGCTTTATGCCGTCCTGCGATTGGATGGATTCCGCCCTCGAAAATGAATCATAAGAACAAAAATTATTTCATTATGGAGGATAGGTATGGTAAGCAATCGCAGTAAAAAATTCAACCTGTCGGAACAGGCGATTGACGAAGTATCCATAATCTGTGTGCAGACGCTTTCTGAGGCAGGGGCGGACAAAAAGGATATCATCCGCCTGCGCCTGTCCTTAGAGGAGATCCTCGGCGTCTGGCTTGCGTCCCTGAGGGGAGCTTTGGTCCACGTGGACTGCGGACGGAAATTTGGGCGGGTCTTTCTGAAAGTCAGCATAGATGGCCCGGCCATGGACGACGCATGGGAGGATGACGAGGCGTTCCTGCTCAGCAGCCGTATGCTCTCGCAGGCAGGGCTGTCGTTTGCATACGCTTATAAGGACGGGAAAAACTGTCTGGTCTGCAATCCCAGGAAACAAAAGTCGTCCATGGGACAGGTGGCTTTGCTTTTGGCGGCGGTGTTTCTGGCAGTATTTCTGGGCGCCGCCGCAAGGCGGTTCCCGGCAATACAGACAACGGCCCTTGCGGTCACGCAGCCCCTGTTCAACATGATCCTGGGCGCGCTGCGCGCGGTGTCTTCCCCGCTGGTGTTTCTGGCTATTTGCTGCAGTATCGTGAGCATCGGCGATCTGACGATGGTAGGAAAGATCGGCAGAAAGCTGATTTTAAGAATGATCACGGGGATATTTGCCTTAGCGGTAGTCATGGCATTGGCGGGTAGCCTGCTGTTCCCGGTCGCCACGGCGGGCGATAAGATCTCCGGCAATTTTTCGGACATCTATCAGATGGTGCTGGAGATCGTGCCCTCGGATATCGTGTCGCCGTTTCTGAATGGGAATGCGCTGCAGCTTGTGTTCCTTGGGATCTGCGTGGGGATCGCCCTGCTGATATTGGGCGAGCGGGTGACGACGGCCCAGGATACCCTGATGCAGATGTACGACGCGGTACAGTTTCTGATGGGAATGCTTGGGAAGATCATCCCGCTGTTTGTGTTTTTAAGCCTGTTCAATCTGGTCATATCCGATTTTGACAGCGGATTTTCCAGCCTGTTCAAGGTGTTTGTGCTCGCGATACCGGCGTGCTTTATCCTGCCGTTGTTTTATGTCTTTTGGGCGGCGTTTCGGCTGAAGGTCAGCCCCGGTCTGCTGTTGAAGAAAGCGTTGCCGGCTTATCTGATTTCCCTGACGACGGCTTCCTCGGCCGCCGCCCTTGCGACGAATCTGGAGACGTGCGAAAAGGAGCTCGGCATCCCGAAAAAGATCGCGGATTTTGCCATCCCGCTGGGACAGGTCCTTTACAAACCGGGCTTTGTGGTAGGCCTTTTTATTATGATCCTGTGCATGGCGGAGTCTTATGGCATTCCCATCGCGCCGCTGTTCCTGTTCATGTCGGTCCTGACGATCGGGCTTCTTTCCATGGCGGTGCCGCCGATCCCCGGCGGATCCCTTTCCGTGTTCACGGTCATGTTTGCGCAGCTTGGCATTCCCGATGAGGCACTTGCCCTGGCGGCGGCGATTAACGTGATCATGGACTTCTTTATGACAGCCGCCGGTCAGGCATGCCTGCAGATGCAGGTAGCGCTGGCGGCGGAGGGTGTCGGGATGCTTGACAAGAAAAAGTTGAAAAGGAGTGTGTCATGATGAAAAACAAAAAAACATTCAGAAAACAAAAATTCCGTTTTTATCGGTTTTTGCCAATTTTTCTTCTATGTCTGCTCCTTGCGGGCTGTGCGAAAAGCGATGAGAAGAGCGGGCAGATCACCGACATCCGTCAGATGGACGGACAGGCCGTCGGCGTGCTGACCGGCTCCAGCTTTGACGCCCATACCGACAATCTCATCAAGGATGCGGACAAGCAGTATTACGACAGGATCCCGGATCTGGCTCTTGCGGTGGAACAGGGGAAGATCGCCGGGTTTTTGATCGACGAACCCATCGCCCGTACGCTATGTCTGGAAAACCAGGCGGTGACCTATCTGCCCGACGTGCTGGTGGAGGAAAGCTACGCCGCCGCTTTTTCAAAGACCGAGCGCGGCGCTGCGCTGCGGGACGAGTATAACGAGTTTCTGGAGCAGATCAGGGCGGACGGCACACTGGAGGAGATCGACGGAATCTGGCTGGGCGCCGACGAGGGCAAAAAGGCAGTGGAGGACTGGACCTCCTTCCCGGCGGACAACGGCGTCATCCACATGGCGGTGAAAACGGATATCGTGCCCTTCTGTTATATCTTGAACGGTCAGATTGTCGGGTACGACGTCGATATCATGGCCCGCTTCTGCAAGGCCTACGGCTACGGGCTGGAGGTGACCGGCACGGAGATCTCGTCCATTTTCACGGGTCTTGCCACCGGCACCTACGATGTGTCAGCCACCGGCCTGACCGTGACGGAGGAACGGGCGGAGAGCGTGAATTTCGCCGAGCCGGATTACTCCGGCGGCGTGGTGCTCGTTGTCCGGAGCGAAGATACGGGCGCGGGCGTCCAGGAGGAAGAAACGGGCTTCTGGGCCGGGCTGAAAGACAACTTTTATAAGAACTTCATTCAGGAAGACCGGTGGCGGATGATCCTCTCCGGACTGGGCGTCACGTTCGTCATATCGATCTTCTCAGCCCTGTTCGGCACGGTGCTGGGCTTCGGCCTGTGCATGCTGCGCCGCAGCCGCAATAAGATCGCCTCCGGCATCACGGCGGCCTTTGTCCGGCTGATCCAGGGGATCCCCGTGCTGGTGCTGCTGATGGTGCTGTTCTACGTCGTGTTTGCCAGCGCGAGGCTGGACGGGATCGCCGTGGCGGTCATCGGCTTCACGATCAACTTCGGCGTCTATGTCTCCGAAATGATCCGCACCGGCATCGATGCCGTGGACGCCGGCCAGTGGGAGGCGGCGGACGCCATGGGCTTCGGCCGGGCCAAGACATTCACGAAGATCATCGCGCCTCAGGCGGCGCGGCATATCCTGCCGGTATACAAGGGCGAATTCATCTCCATGGTGAAGATGACGTCCGTGGTAGGGTACATCGCGGTGCAGGATCTGACCAAGGCGACCGACCTGATCCGCAGCCGTACCTTTGAGGCGTTCTTCCCGCTGATACTGACCGCGGTGCTGTATTTCCTGCTGGCGTGGTGCCTGACCTCCCTGCTGGGACTGGTGGAGAGGAAGATCGACCCCCGCCGCCGTCGCCGGGAGCTGAAGGGCGTCGACCGGAATATCTCCCTGCAGGAAGTCCCGGAAGAAAAGAAGGCCGCGCAGGACGGGGGACCGGTCATCACGATCTCCCATCTGAAGAAGGTCTTCCCGAATGCAACGCCTTTGAAGGACGTCAACGCCGTCATCAACACGGGGGACGTCATCTCCATCATCGGGCCCTCCGGCACGGGTAAGAGCACCCTCCTGCGCTGCATCAACCGTCTGGAAACGCCGACGGAAGGACAGATTGAGGTGTTCGGCCGGCCGGTGACCGGCGTGAAGCCGGCGCAGCTTGGCGCCGTGCGCCGCCGCATGGGGATGGTGTTCCAGAGCTTCAACCTGTTCGCGCATCTGACGGTGATCGAAAATATCATGCTGGGGCAGGTGGAGCTGCTCGGCTGCACCCGGCAGCAGGCCTATGAACGGGGCATGCATCTGCTGGCCAAGGTGGGACTGGCGGAAAAGGCGCTCAACTATCCGGATGAGCTCTCCGGCGGTCAGAAACAGCGTGTCGCCATTGCCCGCACTTTGGGGATGCAGCCGGAGATCATACTCTTTGACGAGCCGACCAGCGCGCTGGATCCTACCATGGTAGGGGAGGTGCTGGCAGTCATCCGCAGCCTTGCCGAGCAGGGGCTGACCATGCTGATCGTGACCCATGAGATGAAGTTTGCCCGGGATGTGTCGACGCGGGTCTTTTACATGGATGAAGGTGTCGTCTACGAGGAGGGGACCCCGGGGCAGGTGTTCGACCACCCGAAGACCGGCCGCTGCCGGGCGTTTGTCCACCGTTTGAAGACGTTCCATCTCGATATCGGCTCCAAGGAGTTTGACTTTATCGGCGCGGCGACCGACATTGACCGCTTTGCCCGCAAGCAACTGCTGGGCGCGCCGCAGTCGCTCAAGTACCAGCAGATCTTTGAAGAGCTGTGCGTGACGTGCATCCTGCCGGTCCTGCCGGACGAGGGGTGCAGCTTGAGCTTCGACGCCCTCTGCAGGGAAGACGGAAGCGAATGCGAAGCGGTCATCCGCTGGGAGGGGGAGGAGTTTGACCCGCTGACGCAGGGGGACGAGCTGAGCAGGACTCTGGCCCTCAGCCGGACCAAGAGCAGCGCCCATACCTATGCCGACGGGGTGAATACGATAACGATTGTATTTTGAGGAGGAATACCCTATGGAAAACACAGAAGAGAGATATGAACTGGCCGGGCCCGGTATTGACGATGCCGCGGAGGCGGCTTACAGCTTCCTTACGGCCGCCAAGGTGGAGCGGAAGGATGCCCTCCGGGTCCGGCTGGCCTTGGAGGAGGCGCTGCTGCGCTACCGGGACGAGGGGACGGCGGAGGGGTTCACTCTGCGCTGCCGCCGGCGTTTCCGCGCCCCACGGGTGGAGCTCACCGTGCCCGGCCTGTCCATGGACCCCTTTTCGGAGGAGGACCGGCCCGACAGCGAGGCTCTGACAGGCATGATGGCCCAGATGGGGCTGGCGCCGTTTTGGCAGTACAAGGACGGGGCGAACCGCGTCCTGTTCACCCCCAAGCGGAAAAAGCACTCCCTCATGGGTTCCCTTGCCGCCGCCCTGGTGCTGGCGGTGGTGCTGGGCTACCTGTGCCGGCTGCTGCCGGAGGCGGCGCGCCTGACACTGGCGGATAAGCTGGTGACGCCCGTATTCGACACCTTCATGGGCCTTCTCACCGCCATATCCGGGCCGATGATATTCCTCTCGGTGACATGGGGCATCTGCTGCATCGGCGACGTGGCCTCCTTCGGCCGCATCGGCAAGCGGATGATCGCCAAGTTCATCTTGTTTACCGTCGTATTGACGGTCGTCGCGGGGGCGGCTGTGCTGCCCTTCTTCCGCATTGCCGCAGGGGGCGGCCGGGCCTTCGACCCGTCGGAGCTGATGGACATGGTGCTGGACATCGTGCCGTCCAACTTCTTCACCCCCTTCACGGAGGGCAACCCCCTGCAGATCATCTTCGTGGCGGTGCTCATCGGCATAGCGCTGCTGCTTCTGGGGGAGAAGGTCTCCGTGGCGGCCACGTTTGTGGAGCAGTCCAACTACGTGGTGCAGCTCATCATGGAGGCGGTCAGTTCTCTGGTCCCTGTGTTTGTGTTCGGCAGCGTCTTTCGGATGTTCCTCGGGGACGAGTTCCGGCTTTTGACCCGCTCCTATAAGATCATCCCCGTCATAGTCCTGGCTACGGCGATAGTGATGGTATGCAGCCTGGCCTTAGTGTGCCTGCGGTGGAAGGTCGGGCCTGTGATGTTGCTGAAAAAGACCATGCCCACCTTCCTCATCGGTCTGAGCACCGCGTCCTCCGTGGCGGCCTATCCCACCAATCAGGACTGCTGTGAAAGGCGGCTGGGCATCAACGAGAAGATCACCCGTTTCGGCATCCCTCTGGGGCAGGTCATATATATGCCCGGCGCGGCGGTGCTGTTTCTGGTGGCAGGCCTGTGCATGGCGGAGATCTATGACGTACCCATCACGCCCGCGTGGCTGCTGACGGCGCTGTTCATCTGCGTGATGCTTGCCATAGCGGCCCCGCCGGTACCGGGATCGACGCTCACCTGCTACACGCTTTTGTTCACCCAGTTGGGCATGCCCATGGAGGCCGTGGCGATCATGACGGCGCTGAACGTGATCTTAGAATTCCTCGCCACAGCGTCGGACCTGTTCTGCCTGCAGATGGCGCTGACGGACCTTGGCGGCTCGCTGGATATGCTGGATATCGATGTCTTAAGGAGCCGGATCTGATGTCCAGACCAGACCGAAGCACTTGCTGCTGAGACCGTAAGAAAGTGATTCACCGGACTTGAATTTGAGTATATTTGAGTATGGAAAAATATAGAAAAATATGGAATAATATAGAAAAACTATAGAAAGAAAGCGGGGCGCAGGGAATGATGTCATCAATGGAAAAAAAGTTTCATGTGAGGGAAGCCGGCTCTACGGCGAAAACGGAGGTCCTGGCGGGGACTACCACCTTTATGACCATGGCGTATATCCTCATGGTCAATTCAGGGATGTTTGCGGAGCTTCCGGGAGTATCGTACAACGCGATCTATATCGCGACGGCAATCTCCGCCTGTATCGGGACGGTGCTGATCGGGCTTCTGGCAAACCTGCCGCTGGCGCAGGCGTCCGCCATGGGCTCCAATGCCTTCTTTGTCTATACGGTGTGTTTCGGCTTTGGACTGAGCTATGCCAATGCACTGGTGCTCGTTCTGCTGGACGGCATCCTGTTCATCCTGCTCACGGTGACAGGGCTGCGAAAGAAGATATTTGAGGCGATCCCGACGCCGGTAAGGGTGTCGATCCCGGCGGGAGTCGGGCTGTTTATCGCCTTCATCGGGCTTAAAGATTCCGGGATCGTGGTGGCGGATTCCTCCACCTATGTCAGCCTGGCCTCCTTCAACCTTCTTTCCGGAAACGTGGCGTGGAAGGATATCATGCCGATGCTTGTCACACTTTCCGCTGTCATCGTGATCGCGGTCCTGACCTGCAGGCGGGTAAAGGGCGCTGTGCTCTGGGGCATACTTGGGGGAACGGGGCTGTATTATCTTCTCGGTCTTACGGTTCCCGGATTTTATGAGGGCTTTACAGATGGTATGAATTTCAATCCGCTCGCGGCGTTCGGGGACTTTGGCAGGGAGGCGTTCGGCAGGGTCTTCACGGAAGGCTTTGATTTTTCGCCCTATCTGGCCGATCACAGCGCGATGGAGCTTGCGGTATTGATCGCGACGACCGCGCTCGCGTTCTGCCTGGTGGACATGTTTGATACGATCGGCACCCTGTACGGAGCCTGCGCCAGAGGAAACCTTTTGACCGAAGAGGGGGGGAAGTACCCAACATGGACAAGGCGATGCTTGCGGACGCCATAGCTACCGTGTGCGGCGCGGTCTGCGGCACATCCACGGTAAGCTCTTATGTGGAGGCTTCCACAGGCATTGCGGAGGGCGGGAAGACGGGCATGGCCGCCATGGTGACGGGAGCGCTGTTTTTTGTTAGCATGTTTTTAAGCCCGATCGCGACGCTGGTGCCGGGGTGCGCGACGTCGGCGGCGCTCATCTATGTGGGGATCATGATGATGAACTGCGCCAGACAGATCGACTGGCTGAAGACAGAGGATGCGGTCCCGGCGTTTCTGACCTTGGCGATGATGCCTATGACCTACAATATCTCTTACGGCATCGCCTTCGGCGTGATCTCCCATGTGCTGATCAGCGTGTTTGCCGGAAGGGCGAGGGACGTAAAGGCAGGGACATGGGTGATTGCGGCGCTCTTTGCCGTCATGTTCTTTGTGACGCATTGAGGAAAAGGAGAGAAACGGCCGGTCACAGAGTTGCTGAAAGGAACCCGCAACCTGCCGGAGCTGTTCGAACAGACCGATCTCACAGATGTTAGTTTCCGGGTAAATGAAGAAAAAGAAGGTGTGGTTTACACGATATGCAATAGCTTACGCTGCGACAGACAAGAATGATTTAGCTTGAGTGAAAAAGTAAATTCCACATGTAAACTTAAATTCCATACTGACGACTAAATTCATTATTTTAGGGTTTG
>CANQVH010000101.1 GCA_947627245.1 uncultured Lachnospiraceae bacterium
TTTTTGCAGATTTCCCTTAAGACCAAGGTTTTTATTAGGTTTTGGAACAAAAAAACAGGTAGGATTTGACACTACCTATATTAAAATGGAGGAACTATCTATGGTAAAGACTTGTTGGACAAAAGCGACCATCGATGTGAATGAGGCGGTTTCAGGGCTTTTATCCTGTATCAATCACGGACTCAATGCGTGGATCGAGGTGCGCAAAAATGGCGACCAGGATTATCCTATCATGAAAGTGAACCCGGAGCTTGACAACCCTTTTAACTGGGAAATGTCTTACGGGATGCCCAGAAATAAAGCGGATATGGAAAAACATGCGTATCTGAATGAAACAGAGAAAGACCTCACCTATAACTGGACTAATGCTTATGGAACGCCGGAAGCCGTCGAAATATACCAGAAGACGGGTGAAGTCACACCGGACCTTTTTGTGGGCATCGGTACAAGCTGTCCGGTACGCATCAATGACGCAAACTGGTACCGGGAGCATATTAAAGGCGATAATTACAAATACGGCTTCTGGACCACCTTTTGGAAGCCAAAGAAGGAAATCAGTACATATGTCGTGGATGAATCCATTGGTAAAGTATTTGTGGTTTGTTATGATGACTCGGCTGATAATATCCCGGACAAGAATGAACTGATCCGAAGGGCTGGCGAGTTCCTGATTGCCTATGCTGATATGAATGCAGACGAAACCGCAGACGAGAAGTGCGGAAGGCTCACAACGATATCGGAGCTGAAAAAGATGTACCATGACGAGTATGCAGATATCGAGGTATACGAACCTGTTTTCGAAAAATACCCAAACCATTTCCACACAGACAACTGCAGGGCAACGAATGACTGGGATGATGAGACCAAAATCAGCCTATACCAGTTGATGGATGAAGCTGATTATGATGCGACTATCCTTGCAAACAGCGGGTTATACGCAGAATTTGAGGCTTGGTATGGAAGCCGTGATGCCAAAGTGCTTGTATGTATGGCAGCACAAAACGGAAAAGATTAAAGAATATAAAAACAGCAGTGGGAAGACCGTATCCGTGGCAGTAAAAAAGACCGCCGTGGTACGGCATCCCAATGGCTGGATGCAAGTTTAAAAGGAAGGGAGGGGACGGGCAATTCCCCCACAACCAATCCATAGGTTGAATGGGGTATCCTTGCCCGAACTTATGAAGGAAAAATTCCTAGAGAGAAGCCTTGACTTGATCATTCGCATAAAAAGGAAAGGATTTGATGCGGTGATCCGCGACAATGAAACCGGAAGCGAGAAAACCATCGCGTGTGAGGACATGGGATCCTGCAGGATACAGGATATTAAGGACTGCCACATCGATGTCTTGAGGGAAATCCAGTTCTGGGTTGATACCATCCGGGAGGATGCTTGTAATGAAAAAGAGTGATACAGCTTTTGACCTCCAGCTCCTTGCTGAGCTGAAGGCCTTATCCGGTACACCGGTCGATACTTTTGACACGGAAGTTGCCCGGATCATGAAGAAAAAGAGCAGCAGAAAGCTCTGGAACGGGAACTTCGCGCCAAGTTATGAAAAGGATCTGGACGGCAATATGCGAAAGTACAACTTCAAATGTTGCCCGGAATCCGTTTCCGCAAAAAACCTGTTCTGCCTACTCATTGAGCGTAAGGACGGGAAGGTCTTCGTAACAGACGGATTTTTGAACAGAATATAAGGAGGAGCTTATGAAGATTCATGTATGCCCCAATTGTGGGAATAGGACATTCTCTACTGTCGCCCATGTCACACAGACCTGGGTGGTAGACGAAAAGGGTGAATTCATCAAGGAGGAAACTTCCTGTGATGAGGTCATCCATGGACCCGACGACGGAAATATCTGGACCTGTACAAAATGCGGTGCAGAGGCAGTCATTGCTGAAACAGTCACGCTTAGTATGGACGATGCAGTGGAGAAACTGCAGGAAGTTCTTGACGACTGCAGCATTGAGCTGAAACAGGACGGGGCCCTGTACGAAGCAGAGGCAGATTCCTTCAGCCTCGACTCTTATGAAACTGCACATCGGCTCATGCAGGCGATGGAGATATCCGGGGAACCGTTCGCAGTGACCGCGGATAACGGCCCGGTACTGGTCTACATCAGTATTTCAGAGACGAAAAGGAGGAACTTATGGAAAATAAAGTAACGGTGCTGCGAAAAGAAATCTATGATATCCCGACCCCATCATCGCTGACGATAGGGGACGGAAGCTACCTTGAACAGATCGCCTCGAAACCGAAGCGTGAGACAAGGAACCTGCGGGAGCTGGTGTTCATGGATGATTCCATCCCGGCAGTACGCAGGGCAAAACTCATCTTCAGAGAGGTGCTGATCGAGTTCGAGTCCGATGAAGAAAAGACACTGTTCCCGGATGGCATGCGCCAGTTCGTAGTAAACCTTGTTGTCAGCAACAAGGAGTACATTGACACCTTTGTGGATGACAAGTACTTCCCGAAAGCATTGAAGGCTCGTAAAAATCTTGGCTGCGACATGGCCAGCTTTGACATCGTTGTCGGACACAGGGGCGAATGTGGCGTAAGGAGTGATACGGTTGATACTGGGTCAGACGGGTTATATGGCTACGTGCTCGTCAACCAGGTGCCTTTCGGGTTCGTTGTCAACCTGTACTTGAATGCAGATTATGTCAGCGAAAGCAGGCTGAAGTCCTCCCTTGCATACCTTTTCAAATGCAAGGAGCTTGGTATGTACGAGGACACTGTTACATACCAAGTTAAGCTGGTTTTCCTTTGGGATACGGATCAGGATGTCAAGGATGCCATGATCACAGTTCCCATGGGAACAGACATAGAAACGGTCCGCCATGCATTGCAGAATAAACATGCAGGGCTTGACGGGGTTGAGGCTTATTTTGAGCAGGGAAGAAACCCGGAAACCCTTCTGAACGAGGTCTGCCGCGAAAACGGCTGGACATGGGAGGAAACCAGATTCGACCTTGTGGAAACTTTTAATTAATGTGCCCAATGGGGCGGTATAAGGAGGAATGAACTATGAAAGACAGACTGACACCGTGTATCCACTATGTTTGTGCGCACGAGACGTGCAAAAAAAACATAGTGGACGTAACCTTGAAGAAATGCAAAAACTGCACCAAGTACCGCCCCAGAAAGGTCGGGAAAAGGCAGGAACCGTTCGTGCTGAAGCGGCAGAAAGACCGTGACAGGCACGATAAATGGTGATCCATTTCGAAAAAGGGCAGGGAAACCTGCCTTTTTTTATTGGAGGGCAAGCTCGGATTACATATTGATATTGATTTCTAGTCTTTAAGACAAATGTTTCGATGGATAGAGCCTAATTACACAATGGCTATTTCCGTTGAAACTTTTTTTGTGGAAGTCGATTTCCGGAAAGGCTTCTGTATTGATGCATTATACGCGCCGGACCACAAAAACAATGCCCGCCATGCTGGGCTTTATATAAAGTAACCCGTAAACAAACTGTTTTAAGCCGCAAAGGCAGGAGGAACAATCATGAAAAAAAGAGCATTGGCACGTTGGAACTTATTGACAACGGGCGCTAAGGACTGGATCGTATCCATCGTCATGGCGCTCGCAGTAACCCTCGGACTCTTCGGAGCCGGGGCAGTAGCGGAGGATCCCGGCATCCAGAACCTGAAACTGGATGCAGAGATGTCCGTCGACGGCACCGCCTACTCGGGCATTTTGTATGCCTCTGTAGGCCGGCAGGGGGATTCATTCCCCTGTGCTGGGAAGGCGCTGCTGACGGCGGCCGACGGCCGGGAGCTTCGGCTCTACATTGCCTCGCTTGCAAAGTATGAGGTAGGCAAGTATTCACTTGCCTACTCTGCTTCAGCAACGGGCAATGGGAGTGCCGACGCTGAATTCGCTGGGGATGCTTATGTTTTCCCGACGGATAACGGCTACCGGATTGCCCAGGTGAGTACAACAGGGGAGTCTTGCTCTTCTGGGACAAGCTTGGGCTTCGGTGGGCTCGGCATCGGCACCAGCCAGAGCACCTCCGTTTCGAAGGAGACAACGACGATCCGTCTTTACGACGTCGTTGTTTCCGATGGGAAAGGGACGATCACCAGAAACGATTTTACGCTTCCGGGTCTCCCGACCCCGGAGAGGGGGTGACCGGCATGGGATACACCCTTGTCCAGCAGGATACGGGGGCGCGAAAGCGCTTCCGTAAAAAATACAAAGTAGCTGAAGATTTGGTGGTACACTTGTCCTCTGTTATGGACAGGTGTATCCATCCTTGTCTTATCATCCCGGACGATGAGGGGCAGTATTGGTGCTATACCAATGATCCCTCAGGCGTCTTTCACAAACTGGTCCAGAGAGCCAGATGTGAACAAATGTCTGACCGGGACGGCGTGTGTTACATGTCCAGGAGGGAGTACAATGACCTCTCCTTCCGGACATCGTTTACGAGTTTCGTAAGCGACAACTCTACAAGGGCACTCGTCCCGCTTGTGCCGGACGAAGAACTATAAAAAAAACGGCCCCGCCAATGCGGGGAGAAAGGGGGCCAAACATGCCCGAGAACAATAAAGAAACACTGCAGTCCCTTCTTTTAGCATATGGTGTAAGAGAAGAGACTGTAAAAAAATTTGCCGATCAGCTTAGAAAGCTGAAAAATAGGGAGTACTGTGAGATACTCCTTCTCGGCATAGGGAACCGTGGGCACGCGGTGAAGCATATCGGACTTGATAATGTCGAGCTTCAGGCGCGTGCTCAAAGCAGATACCATAAGGTATCTCTCGACAAACCGTTCTGTGCCAGCAGTTTTTATAGGTACAGTATTGTCGAGATTGCTTCGTTAATTAAGCAGGTCCTTTTGAAGAGGGGAAATATTGAAACTCTTGCGGATCTGTTAAGGGGTGAGATCGACAAGGCTGAGCTTATCCGTGAGTTCCCGGAGCCTATCGGACAGGGAGCTTTCACGGGCGCAAGCAGAAACCATTGTTACCCCCTACATAAGCTCTGCGTCGTCGTTAAACGCGGCGATTATGAGCCTGTGTATATCCTAACAGCCTACCCGGAACCAAATGAAAAGGATCTGATCCTTCCAAAGAGGGACATCCGGTGGAGGCTGGAAAGGGAAAGGGAATAGCCCAAAGAAAAACGCTTCGTATGGGGCGTTTTTCATTTTAAACAAATTTTACTTCACTTATTTACTTAATTTTTTGCTATTTTGTATATTTATTTTCATAGAGATTTGTGGTATTATACTTACAGATACAATTCTATTTTATCCAAAACTAAATCCCAAGGAAAAGACAAACTTCATATGGACGGGATGTTTATGTCCAAAATTATGTCCTATGGAGGTATGTTATGTATATCGTTGATAAGAAGCTTGCTAATTCCCTTTATGCAACACTCTGCCACTGTTACAGGGACGTTTCTTTTTCATTGAAAGATAGAATGGGCTATTTCTTTGTCCAGATGTCAGAAAACGAATTTAAGGATGCGTTAGGGCGTGCCATATGTGAATACAGGGAAAACAAAGAGGAAGCAAAGATCCTGGAACAAACCTATGATGACGAAACTGGGTCATTCCAGTGCTTTTCCAAAAAATATGTAACAGAAAAAGAAGCGAACAACGTCCGCTTTATGTCTTTGCTTGTTGGCGATGCTGAATATGAAATCATATCTGTAAATCTAAAATACGACATCATGGATCAGGATGTTCCTGTTGGGTCTGTTTTCAGTGTACGTGCAGACATTGCGAATATCGTAGAAGACACGCTTATTCGTTGTCTTTACGACTATTCCCGCTCGGGAAATATGTTCAAGGTGCTTGCTAACGAGCATTCTTTTTCTAAAATCGTAAGACATGCCTGTGCAGTCATGGGATATGTCAGGGAAAACGATCCGGATGAACTGATTATCGACGATGAGGATTACGTCGAATCAGCCGACGTGGGCGCCTATTTCCATGCGCTCTGATCCATGGAAGGAGGATTCAGATGTATATTATAAGCAAAGAAATATGGAGCAAAATCCATGTATTCCTGCTCAAAAGTTTCCGGTCATCATCCAGTGCCGTGCTGGATGACGGAAGGATGGGTATCCGGATGGATGCAGAACCGGGACTTTTTGAACAGATAATCAAACATGCCATGCCTGAAAACGCAGAACCCAGCGAACAGGGCACACAGTTTGAGTATGTCCCGGAAAAGGAATATCCGATCAGCTATGAACCGGAACATGTATATAGCGTGGACCCGGACATCATTCCCTATGTCGAAAAGGTGGAAGAACGGTACCTTTACGGCGGGAAGACGGAAGGCAACACGGTAAGGATCAATGCCGGCAACGATGTTTTTTCGAAAATCGTTGCAAGGGCATATTGTGAGAAACGCACTGCAGACGAAGGTGTTAATTTCGCCACTGAGGAAGAAGTCTCAAACAAGAGTTATATCTCCGCTTTGTTTGAAGCTACACCTTCTTTCGCAGTAGTGCCGATCCATGTTGCTCCGTCTGAGCTTTTTTCAGAAAATACCGTGCCCTGTCCCTAATTGGGCGGGATACGGGAAGTGATGGCATTAGGAGGTGCGATTATGTTCACAGTTTCCAGAAATTTCAGCATCCACGTCGCAAGGGTTCTCTTGCTTGGGTTCCGCAATACCGCAGCAACACAGGACGGCGACAAAATCACCTTTATGACAAACGCAGACGAGGACACAGTCCGCAGGATCTGCGAACGCGCATACTGCGATATGCTTGCCCGCGAGGAAAAGAAAAAAACCGGTTCCCGCATGCTCCCGACCATCGTGTCCGAGAGCGAGGCGGCTGATGGAGAATATCTCAGGGATTTCGTGGCTGGAGACTATACAGTAGTCCATGCAGATCCACAGTACCAGTATGCTGCATCCGGTACAAAACCGGAAACACGCAGCTATACCGTACGCGAAGACCTTGTGCCGTTCGTCAGGCGTGTCTTGATCCGTAACTTCTTCAGTTGCGATGTGAGCGGAAAAGTGATCCACACCAATGCGGAAAACTTTGAAGCCATCGTGAGGAGGGCGTACTGCGAAATGTGCGCTGAAGGCTCCCCTCTGTTTTTGGTGAGCGAGGAAGAGGAACGGGTTCCGCAGTACCTGGGGACACTCACATGGCGGTTCCAGTCCCATGGCTATGCGCCAATCCATGTAAATACAAGAATTAACAGGATGGGTGAGTTGTGTGCTGACCAAACCTGATCAGCATTTTTTATCTTGAAAATTTCTTATGATAAACTTATAATTGGCTCATAATATTGAGGATTATTATGGGAGGAAAAATACTTATGAATAATGCAGATGTGATTGTATCGGCATCCGAGGAAAAATACTTGCTGCATATGATGGGAACCCCCTTGACTGATGAGGATATACAGAAAATCAGGGAACATAAAACAAAATTCTCATTAGGGAAAGAGAAAGGGGTGTGCGCATGGTACAAGGACTTAGATGATTTCTTTTCCGATTGGTGTGGGATAGGCTATACAAAAGAGGAAGCCGGCAAGCTGTTATTTGCCGATAGCGGGGAATTCATGTTTCTCCCTAAGGACAAGGGGATTATCCGGTTCGCCGAAGGGGTTAGAGCCCTTTTCTGACGGCCAGGGGAATTACCAGGCTTGTCATATGACAGGAAACCTGGCTTTCGTATTTTGCGGTGTTTCCTGTATGGAAATTATCCAAAATTCCCCACTGATAACATATTGGTAATAAATGTATCAGGAAGGGGATGTTTCCATGAAGAAACACAGGTATTATTCGCTCCGCACGTTTGTGTGCCCGGAATGCAACAAAAGAATCACGGCAACAAAAATCTGCGGGATTTCCGCAAACGGTCACCTAAAAAAACTATGGTGCC
This sequence comes from uncultured Lachnospiraceae bacterium, assembly GCA_947627245.1. Taxonomy (GTDB): domain Bacteria; phylum Bacillota; class Clostridia; order Lachnospirales; family Lachnospiraceae; genus Choladousia. The sequence goes on from CANQVH010000101.1 coordinate 7,866, forward strand.
CATATTGCGGATATGATGGAAATATGGAGCAGGTCAGCTTCGAAAATATACGGGCTTGTTAGGCTTCTGTGGGAAGGTGGTATTATGCGGATTAACTACTACAGGTTTCCGGAAAATGCAGATGAGCAGGCGATGCTGGAAGAGGGCTGTGGGGTCGTGCTGAAGGACGGCGTTACGATCTATCCGGATTACATCCCGGATGACAAGCGGGCTTTGGTTGACCACGTGGATGGCACGGTTGGCGGCATATCCGTCACCCATGCAAAGCAACTTCTCAAGAAATACGGAGGCAGCGCATGGACAGAACACTGCGACCGGGACGGCGGGGTCTTCGAGGTAACGGACATCCAGCTTCAGGGAAACAATAGCAAGTATAAGTACAACAGGCATTTATAAGACAGACCCCAGAATATTCTGGGGTTTAATTTTTTGAAAAATTGCTGCTTTTTATCCCTTATTTGCAACTATGAGAGTATTCGGGTACTATAAGAATTATATACGTCCGCTGGAAAATTTATTTGGAAATTTTATTTCCCAGCAGGATATTGTAAAATCTCATCCTTAGCTGTATAATTTTGAAAAAAGACAGAAAGGAAGTATATATGCTGATCAAGTTTATCTGCCCAGAAGCATTGGATCATTTCGATTTGTCCGAAATCGTTAATTTGTCTTCCTTTATAGAGTCCCATGATAACAATTTCGAAAATATCAGGAGCATAATATATCCGCATCTTACAAACAAAAGAGATCTTTATGATTATGAAATCCTTGATCTTTATGACAAGCCTGATGAAAACGGAGACCTTGAAGTCAAGACATGGCTGAAAAAACGCCGTATCTATAATAAATGGCATGGGCTGAATGTATTCTATTCAATCAACTGGAGTGATAAATTCCATGTCTCAAAAATCACTTCGATTACAGAGGATCTTCTTTTAAAATACGGTATTTCGCCAGACATCCTAAGAAAAACCGCCACTGTAAACATAAACCGTCTTTCCGCAGAGATCATGGGAAACATAACTGGGGAAGATGACATTTCAATCCACATGGAACCGCGTTATAAAAATATATTCTGTGACATCATTTACAGCCATCTGTTTTGGATTCACCTGTATAAAATATTGAAAAAACCATTTTATTTTTTATACAAGTCAGAATATGAATTTGAAATTCTTGATAAGGATGAGCTGGAATCTAAGGATGAAATAGAAGCTATGTGGGGAAAGCTCTTTTTTTATACAGGGAGCGAGCTGAGAAGCCTGTCGCTACCCTCAACATAAATTTTTGGTTTTATGAAAAACGCGTCGGAAAGGGCGCGTTTTTTGCTGCCTTTTCTGATCAAAAGAAATTTTTATTGAAGCACTATCCTGAATTACAAAAAGGAAAGCGGGAAAGCCCACGGCTTCAGCCGTGTGGATGAAAGCGCAAACCTCCCCTTTTATAGCTC
>CANQVH010000102.1 GCA_947627245.1 uncultured Lachnospiraceae bacterium
TACATCTGGTCGTCCTTCAGCTTCGTCCCCGGCTCGCAGGCGTGTATGACGCCTTCTTCTTCCAGCTTTTTCAGCGCTTTTTTCTGCTGATCGGACGCGCCCTCCAGATCTGTGCAGCCGTCCATATTGAGGAGTAGCTCCATGTCCGCTCTCTTCAGGAAGGTGGTTCGCCCTCTGCGCCTGTCCAGCAGCGCGAACGGCAGCTTCTGCCAGCCGCGCAGCGCATAACGCTCATCCAGTATGTAGTACATGTTTCCCTTCTCCTTTTGCCTGTTACACCTTGGCATTTTAACTGTCGAAAAGGGCTCCGACCCGGCTCCTGATGGTGTCAACGATACCCATTCTTCTACCCTCATCACTCTTCATGTTTTCGCCCCGGCTCCTGGTGGTGTCGACGATACCCCCCCCCGGTAACTGCCCCAAGCGCGTCGTCCGAGAGCTCGCCGACAGCGCCGCCAAGCTGATCGAGCAGTTCCTGAGCCTTCTCTGCCGTCACTTCCTTGCCGTACTCCTTCGCGATGGTGATGATCTCCTCCACCGTCCTGGCTTTCTGCAGCTTCGCAAACATTTCCTCGTTCATTATGTTTCCCCTCCTTTTTTCTTGTTCGAGATACATGAAACACGTTTACGTCGTTTCCCGGGTTTTTGCTTTTCTGGTCATTGATACGCCGCAATACGGATTCTGTTAGGATATAATATGATGGGAATATTATAGCACAGATTGATGGTGCATTTGTGACCGTCCGGCTGACGTTTATGAAATCAAACCTGACGTTTGTGAAATCGAAAAGAAACCGGAACAAGAAAAAGGACATTCTCTGAAATCGCTTTTAGAAAATGTCCTTGTAATACGAAATTTTCAATTGAACCGATACGAGTTTAATTTAAAATAGCTTATTTTCACCCGTTAAGAGAGTTTATTTTGTCGTACTCTTGTCGTACCGTACAACTCAGCAACCGCGAAAGCCTTGATTTTACGGGCTTTCTCATTCAAGTGTCCGCATCGTCGGGAACAACAGCACATCGCGAATCGCTGCCGAGTCCGTCAACAGCATCACCATGCGGTCAATGCCGAAGCCGATTCCGCCGGTCGGCGGCATGCCGATCTCCAATGCGTTCAGGAAGTCTTCGTCGGTCGTGTTGGCCTCCTCGTCGCCCTGCGCCAACAGCGCCTCCTGCGCCTTGAAGCGCTCGCGCTGATCGATCGGATCATTCAGCTCGGAGTAAGCGTTCGCCATCTCCCAGCCGTTCATGAAGAACTCGAAACGCTCCACGTACTCGGGGTTGTCCGGCTTCTTCTTCGTCAACGGCGAGATCTCGATCGGATGATCCATCACGAAGGTCGGCTGCACCAGATGTTCCTCGACGAACTCCTCAAAGAACAGGTTGAGGATGTCGCCCTTCTTGTGGCGCTTCTCGTAGGCGATGTTATGCTCCTTCGCCGCGGCCTGCGCCTCCTCCAGCGTGTGGATCTGCGCAAAGTCGACGCCCGAGTACTTCTTCACGGCGTCCACCATCGTGATGCGCTCGAACGGCTTGCCGAGATCCATCTCGATGCCGTTGTATGTGATCTTCGTCGTGCCGAGCACTTCCTGCGCCACGTGGCGGTAAAGGTTCTCGGTCAGGTCCATCATTCCGTTGTAATCCGTATATGCCTGATACAGCTCCATCAGCGTGAATTCCGGATTGTGTCGGGTATCCAGACCCTCGTTGCGGAACACGCGGCCGATCTCGTACACACGCTCCATGCCGCCCACGATCAGCCTCTTCAGATAGAGCTCGAGGGAAATGCGCAGCTTCAGGTCCTCATTGAGCGCGTTGAAATGCGTCTCGAACGGACGCGCCGCCGCGCCACCCGCGTTCGCCACGAGCATCGGGGTCTCGACCTCCATGAAGCCCTGACCGTCAAGATATTTGCGGATGCTGCTGATGATCTTTGAACGCTTGATGAAGGTATCCTTTACCTCCGGGTTCATGATCAGATCCACGTATCTCTGACGGTAGCGCAAATCCGTATTCGTCAGCCCGTGGAACTTCTCCGGCAGCACCTGCAGGCTCTTCGAGAGCAGCGTCACCTCGGACGCGTGCACAGAAATCTCTCCGGTCTTCGTCTTGAAGACCTCGCCCTTAATGCCCACAAGATCGCCGATGTCCATCTTCTTGAACGCCTTGTACGGCTCCTCGCCAATGCTGTCGCGCGCCACATAGCACTGGATATTGCCCTTTAAGTCCTGCACATTGCAGAAGGAAGCCTTGCCCATCACACGTTTGGACATCATGCGGCCCGCGATCGATACGGCTTTGCCCTCATACGCCTCAAAGTCGTCTTTTACGTCCGTGCTGTGATTCGTCACGTCGTATTTCGTAATCACAAAAGGATCCGCGCCGTTTGCCTGAAGCTCGGAAAGCTTCTCCCGGCGCACCTTCAAAAGCTGATTGATATCCTGTTCCTGAACCTGCTGCTTCTGCTGTTCTGCCACGTTTTCTCTCCCTCTCTTCCGCCCGCAATCTCATGCGGCGCCATTATTACGCCCGCTTGAATCGTCCTCGTGCGATTTACATTTTCTCATCCTGACCGACCTGTTTTGCTCCAAATCAACCGTCCATATGATTCTCTCAGATCGACCTCTGGATCTCCAACACTTTATATTCAATCGTGCCGGCCTGCGTCTCTACGGACACCTCGTCTCCAACACTGCGTCCGATCAGCGCTTTGCCGACCGGAGATTCATTTGAAATCTTTCCCTGAAGACTGTTTGCCTCCGAAGAGCCGACGATCATAAATTCAATCTCTTCCTCGAACTCCTCATCATACACCTTGACCGTACAGCCGACGTTGATCTTGCCTACATCTACCTCGTCCTCAACGACGACCTCAGCGTTCTTGAGGATCTTTTCGATCTCCTCAATACGGGCTTCGATATCGCGCTGCTCGTCCTTCGCCGCGTCGTACTCCGCGTTCTCCGAAAGGTCGCCCTGCTCTCTGGCTTCCTTGATCTTGTCCGCTACTTCTTTTCTCCGGATCACCTTCAGATCATGCAGCTCGTCCTCCAGCTTTTTCAGCCCTGTGTAAGTCAACAGTCTCTTTTTTTCTTCCATTACAAATCAACACCCTTCTTACATAATATTGCATTGTACTGCTCTGTATTTCCGGCAATCCTCCCCGCCGGGTCACGTCCGCCTTATGTCTGTCCTGCGTCGTCTTATGTTCGTTCTCAGTAATCACGTAATTATAGCTGATTCAATATCTTTTGTCAAGAAAAACGCTCCTCCAGCAACCGCTTCAGCTCCTCATAGGATTCCACCAGATTGATCGCGCCGCGCAGCTTCGCTGAGTTCGGATATCCCGCCGTGTACCATGAAATATGCTTACGCATTTCACGAATACCCACATACTCGCCCTTGTACTCGATCTGCATCGCCGCATGGCGCAGCATCGTGCGAAGGATCTCCTCTCGCGGCGGCCGTTCGGGGATCTCCCCGGTCTCTAAATACTGCCGGATTTCCCGGAAAATCCACGGATTGCCGCGCGCGGCGCGTCCGATCATGACCGCGTCGCAACCGGTCTCCTCGAGCATCTGTTTCGCCTTCTGCGGCGAGTTCACATCGCCGTTGCCGATCACGGGAATGCGCACGGCTTCTTTCACCTGCCGGATGATATCCCAGTCCGCCTTGCCGGAATAATATTGTTCGCGCGTCCTTCCGTGTACCGCGACCGCCGCCGCCCCCGAAGCCTCGGCGACCCGTGCGATCTCCGCCGCGTTGACCTGATCCTCCGAAAAACCTTTTCGGATCTTGACCGTCACAGGCTTCTTGGTCGCGCGCGCCGTCTTTTCGACAATCTCTCCGACAAGCCTTGGATCGCGCATCAGCGCGGAGCCCTCGCCGTTCCCGGCCACCTTCGGGACCGGACAGCCCATATTGATATCCAGAATGTCGAACGGCTGCTCTTCAATATATGCGGCCATCCGGCTGATTATATCCGGGTCGGACCCGAAAAGCTGAAGCGACACCGGGCGCTCGGCAGGCGTCGTCTCCATCAGTGCAGCGGTATTCTTGTTCCCGAAGGAGATCGCCTTCGCGCTGATCATCTCCGTGCAGACCAGCCCCGCGCCCTGCTCCCGGCAGAGCAAGCGAAATGGCAGGTCGGATACCCCTGCCATCGGCGCCAATATGATATTATTGTCCAAAATTACATTTCCGATTCTCAATTTTTCACCCTTTCGCTCACAGCTCCAGCGAATCGATCCCCTTCGTCAGCACCTGATAATATAGCTGCAATGAGCGAAGCAGATCTTCCTTCTCACGCTGTAGCTCCTTGATCTTCAGCGCCGCGCCGATCTCATCATAGGAATAATCGTCCTCCGCCGCCTGTGTCCGGAACAAAAGCTCGCCGTCCTGATCAAATTCGAGCAGAAAAATTCCGCCGACGTCATGCGTAAAGAGAACGCACATGATCTGCAGCTCTTCCTTAATCTGCGTCGGAAGATTCGCAAAGGCTTCGTTCAGATAATATTTTTCCTCGTATGCGTTCGCGCCACAAAGCACGACCGTAGAATTCTCGCTCATTTATTTTCCTCCGCTGCTCATATGTCTGCTCCCGGCCTCTTACGATGCCTCCGCTGCTCATTCTGTCCATATCCCCGTCCTGTGTGAAACCGGCCGCGCCGTGTATCCGGCTCACTGTTTCACACATATCCGTAAATTCCCCGGACCGACACTTCCCCGGCGTAAACCGCCTCGACCGTGCCGTCCTCCCGCCTTACAAGAAGCTCGCCGCGCTCATTGATGCCCTCCGACACACCGTCGTACTCATTGCCCGGCTCGAGCACGCGCACGCGGCCGCCGATTCCGGCGAGAAGCGAATTATACTCGTCCCTCAGCGCACTCATATCCTGTGTCTTCAAAAAATCCTCATAGCAGATTTCGAACTGCCGCATACACTCCGCGATCAGACCCGCGCGATCCGGCCGGGAACCGGTCAGCTCATGCAAAGACACGGCCTTTCGCGTCAGCTCCTCCGGGAAATCCTGCACATACGTGTTGATCCCGGCGCCGATCACGAGATAATTAATATAGTCGATCTCACTGCTCATCTCGGTCAGGATACCGCAAATCTTCCGCCCGTCCGCCACGACGTCGTTCGGCCACTTGATCTTTATCTCCACACCGCAGAAGCTCCTGCAGGCGCGCGCCACGGCAATTCCCATCACGAGCGTCAGCATGGACGCGTGCGTCGGCGCGATCTCCGGCCGCAGAAGCAGCGTCATCGCGACCGCGCTGCCCGGCGCAATCACCCACGAGCGTCCTCTCCGGCCCTTGCCCTGATTCTGTTCCTCTGCGACCACAAGTGTCCCGCATGGCGCGCCCGCCTCTGCCAGCCGTCTCGCCTCGTTGTTCGTCGAATCGATCACTGTGCAGTACCGAACCGGTCGTCCGACCCACTTTGTCTGCAGGCGGCTCTCGATCTCCTCCGCCGTCACAAGGTCGGGACGATGAAGAATCCGATACCCCTTGCGGGGCACGGATTCTATCTCATAGCCTTCTTCTTTTAATTGATTAATTACCTTCCAGACCGCCGTGCGGGACACCTGAAGCTCGTCACACAGCTCTTGCCCGGACACAAATCCGTCGGCTCGCCCGAGCGCGGTCAACACGCTGCATTTCATTCTGTATTTCTCCGCTTAAAAATTTATCCTGCGATCTCGTACCCCAACGTCGCCGCCATCACAGCCTTGATCGTGTGCATGCGGTTCTCCGCCTCGTCAAAAACAACCGACTGCTTTGACTCAAAGACCTCGTCTGTCACTTCCATCGCGTCAAGCCCGAATTTTTCATGGATCTGCTGCCCGATCGTCGTCTCAAGATCGTGGAACGCCGGCAGGCAGTGCATAAAGATCGCCTGCGGTCCGGCCAGCTCCATCACCCGCGCATTGACCTGATACGGCAGCAGCGCCTTGATCCGCTGTTCCCAGACCTCGTCCGGCTCGCCCATGGACACCCAGACGTCTGTGTAGATCACATCCGCGCCCTTCGCGCCTTCCTCGACGCTTTCCGTCAGCGTAACGGAGCCTCCGCTTGCCTTCGCATATTCCTGACACGCCTCGACGAGCTTCGGATCCGGGAAATACTCCTTCGCCGTGCAAGCCACAAAATGCATACCGAGCTTCGCGCAGACGATCATCAGCGAATTGCCCATGTTGTAACGCGCATCGCCAAAATACGCCAGACGCTTTCCCTTCAGTCCTCCGAGATGCTCCCGGATCGTCAGGCAGTCCGCCAGCATCTGCGTCGGGTGGTACTCGTTCGTCAGGCCGTTCCAGACCGGAACCCCCGCATACTTCGCCAGCTCCTCCACGATGCTCTGTCCGTAGCCGCGGTACTCGATCCCGTCATACATCCGGCCGAGCACGCGCGCGGTATCACGGATGCTCTCTTTCTTGCCGATCTGAGAGCCCTTCGGATCCAGATACGTCACATGCATGCCCAGATCGTACGCCGCCACCTCGAACGAACAGCGCGTCCTCGTACTTGTCTTCTCAAAGATCAGGGCAATATTTTTCCCCGTAAAATAATGGGTCAGCTCCCCCGCCTTTTTCTTCGCCTTCAGCTCCGCCGCCAGATCGAGGAAATACGTGATCTCCTCCGGCGTAAAATCCCGAAGCGTCAGAAAATTCCTGCCCTTCAGATTCATAATATCCTCCTCATGCGCAGCCGCCTGCGCCATTTCAGCCTAAACTGCTATAACAGCTCTTATCTCCACTCCAGTGGGCCATTCGCCTGTTTACGCTTCCTTCGAAGCTTTCACGTCCTTCGCAACCTCTGTCACCGCGCTTACGAGACCCGCTACGTTCTGCAGCTCGGACGGGATGATGATCTTTGTGGACTTGCCGTCCGCCACCTTCTCAAGCGTCTCGAAACTCTTCATTGTCAGGACAGCCTGATCGGCCGCCGCTTCCTTGATCAGACGGATACCTTCGGCCTTCGCCTGCTGCACCTTCAGGATCGCTTCCGCCTGACCTTCCGCCTCGCGGATCATTCTCTCCTTCTCAGCCTCCGCATGCAGGATCGCGGACTGCTTCTCCGCCTCCGCATCCAGAATCGCGGACTGCTTGTTACCCTCTGCCACAAGGATCGAGGATTTCTTCTCGCCCTCCGCCTTCAGGATCGCTTCTCTTCGTTCGCGCTCCGCTTTCATCTGTTTCTCCATCGCGTCGACGATCTGCGCCGGCGGCAGGATATTCTTCAGCTCCACGCGGTTCACCTTGATGCCCCACGGATCGGTCGCGACGTCGAGCGTGGAACGCATCGTCGTGTTGATCACCTCGCGGGAAGTCAGCGTCTGGTCAAGCTCCATGTCACCGATGATATTTCTCAGCGTAGTCGCCGTCAGATTCTCGATCGCCATGATCGGATTCTCCACACCGTAGGTGAACAGCTTCGGATCCGTGATCTGGAAGAACACAACCGTGTCGATGCGCATCGTAACATTATCCTTCGTGATCACCGGCTGCGGGTCGAAGTCAACGACCTGCTCCTTTAAGTTCACACGCTTCGCCACACGGTCGATCAGCGGAATCTTGAAATGCAATCCGACATCCCATGTGGTCTGGTAGCCGCCGAGCCGCTCCAGAATAAACGCCTGCGCCTGCGGAACGATCTTCACGCAGCTCGCAAGGATCAGCAAAAGAATAATAACCAAAATGATAACGAGAATTGTTCCACTCTGCATTTTTAAACCTCCTCGACGATCAGCTTCACACCGCTGATCTTTGTGATTTTGACCTGTTTCCCCGTCTCAATCTGAATGTCGTCGGCCACTGCACGCGCGGACCACGACTGCCCCTTGACCTGCACCCGTCCTTCGCCCGCCAGATTGTCGACCGTCTCCGTGACGACCGCCGTCACCCCGACCAGACTCTCCGCGTTCGTCTTGACACGCTCTTTGTTGAGCCAGCGCATCGCCGCCGGCCGCGTGACAAACAGAAGAACCACGGATACGACGCAGAACGCAACGATCTGGATCAGCGTATCGACGCCTGCAATCGCAAGTCCGAACGCCACCAGCGCGCCGCCCGCGAACCAGATCGTCGTCAGTCCCAGCGTGATCGCCTCGACGATCAACAGAACCACGAACAATCCGAGCCATGTCACGGCCTGCAGATTAATATCCATACAGTAAGCCTCCTCTCTTCATATTATCGTTCATTTTACTATATTTTGCCGCAAAGCACAATATAATATCCAATATTTTTGCTCTGATTCCATCCATTTGCAAGAACTGGTTCCGCTTTGCCAGAAAAGCAGGATCAGTTCATGCTCTTGCTCACGTCCACCCAGTTTGTGCTCCCGGAGAATTTCTCCAGCTCCTCCATCGTCACCTCGATCGCGCTGTTCGAGCTGCCCGCCGCCGGAAAGACCGTCTTGAAGCGCTTCAGCGACTCGTCCAGATAAATCTCCACGCCCTCCTTCACACCGAACGGACAGACACCGCCGACCGCATGTCCGATCATCTCCGTCACCTGTTCCGCGCTTAACATCTTCGCCTTCGTGTGGAACATCGCCTTGTACTTCGCGTTGTCCACCTTCACATCGCCCGCCGTCACGATCAGGATCGCGTGACCGTCCACCAGAAACGAAAGCGTCTTCGCGATCCGCGCCGGCTCGCAGCCTACCGCCTGCGCCGCCAGCTCCACCGTCGCACTTGAGGTCGGAAACTCGATGATCCGCTGATCCGCGTCCCATTTTTTCAGATATTCTCTTACCACTTCAATCGCCATTTTCCTGCCTCCAAAAAAATATTTTTCAAAAAACAAAAATTTTTGTTGTAATTTTTCCCCAAATGATTATAATAGAGTTGTTCGGGAAGCATAGCTCAGC
>CANQVH010000103.1 GCA_947627245.1 uncultured Lachnospiraceae bacterium
TCAAACCGAAAGGAGATATCAGCAATGGTTGAATTTGGTGAACAATTAAAAAAGGCGAGAGAAGCAAAAGGAATGACTCAGCAGACACTGGCCGAACATCTTTATGTGACAAGACAGGCTGTTTCCAGATGGGAATGCGGCGACAGATACCCCGACTTGATAACGGCTAAAAAGCTGGCTGCATTTTTGGAGGTATCATTGGACGATCTGCTGTCAACGGACGAAATGAAAAAAGTTGCGGAAAGGAATCAGATTATTGAAAAGCCTTTCATGAAACATGTTCTGATTATTCTATACGCCTGTATATCATTTTCATTTTTACTTACTGTAGCAGATATCATCATGCGGTTTCCGATGACTTCCACGTCGATTAACTATAGTGATATCCAGCTTATCGCAGTAAATCTGCTGGGATTGCTCATCCAGATTATTGTTTTCGCTTATGGCTTTGTATTGGCGCTGCAGGGAACTCTTACTCCCAAGAAAACCGGAATATCAATCGCTCTTTATTTTGCTTCATTATGTCTGACAAATAGTTATCGCATGACATATCCTGGCTTTGGATGGAAGAATATGGCTGTGGCTTTACTGTTTGATCGCGCCATGTCTGTTGGGCGCTGCAGCCGCGTATCAATATTTTTACAAAGCGAAGACGAAATCAGTTTGGTACTGGTCGCTAATAGCCGTTTCGGGGTGGGAGATGTTCCTGATCATTTGGAGTACCTATTCAAACATCCGATGGGCGGCAGAATTTATATCTATGAATACAGCGTTGAATTTATTGCTTAAAATATGTATTTATTTCTTGATCATTTACCAGGCGTATATTATGAAACAGAAGAGAGAGCGGGCGTTTGCTGTAACAGCAGATTGAGCATATCAATGACCGCATGGACATTGTGTTTTATGAAAAAGACGCCCCATTATCGTCTTCCTGAAGAATAGCATTCATTTGTCCTTTATCAAAACGGCGGAGTGCGGAAGCTTTACAAAGGCGGCGGAGCTGCTGAATTACTCGCAGGCGAGCATCAGCAGGATGATAGGAGACCTTGAGGGGGAATGGAAGGTATCGCTCCTTGAACGCAATTCAGGCGGGGTGAGACTGACGTCAGACGGAATGAAGTTGCTGCCGTATGCGAAGAGCCTGGTTGCGGAATTTGAAAAGCTGCAGATGGAGATTGACGAGCTGAACGGTCTGCAGTCGGGGCTGATCCGCATCGGCACCTTTTCCAGCGTGGCGACGCACTGGCTGCCGAATATCATCAGGGAATTTCAGAAGGACTATCCGAACATGGATTATGAATTGCTGCTCGGCGACTACACGGAGATTGAGGAGTGGATACTGGAAGGACGGGTGGACTGCGGGTTTCTGCGTCTGCCGACACAGCCGGAGCTGGAAACGATATTTTTGGAGCAGGACAAGCTTATGGCGGTTATCCCGGAGAATCATCCGCTTGCGGACCGTGAGAGATTTCCTGTTGCGGCGCTCTGCAATGAGCCGTTCATGCTGCTGGAAAAAGGCGCGAAGGCTGAGATATCTGAGATATTTGAGAGGAATCACCTGACGCCGAAGGTCCGATTTATCACCTGGGACGACTACGCGATCATGTCGATGGTGGAGAGCGGACTCGGCATCAGCATACTGCCGCAGCTTATCCTGAAAAGAGTGCCCTATAAGATCATCGCGAAAGAGCTCGACGTCCCGGCGTACCGCAGGATCGGGCTTGCGTTTCGGAATAAGAAGACGATCTCCCTGGCGGTCCGGCGGTTTATCGAATATCTGCAGTACCGCAAAACCTCGTAACATTACCCAAAATATCAAGACAGAAAAAACGCATTCTGCTATACTGAGGCTACGATCGATCGGGTTTATGGAACACAAGGAGCAGAGAGTATGGACAATCTGGAGATATTGGCCAAAGCGTTGGAATATATGGAACAGCACCTGGAGACGGATATCCGTACAGAGGAGATCGCCAGGGCCTGTTACTGCTCAAAGTCCACGCTCGAAAAGCTTTTCCGTTTTGTCAATCATATTTCCGTGCGGGACTACCTGATCCGGAGGAGAATGACGAAGGCGGCAAGGCTCCTGGTGGAATGCCCTGAGTCCGGGATCCTGGACGTGGCGCTGAAATTCGGCTATTCCAGCCATGAGGCGTTTACCCGGGCGTTCCGGCAGGTTTGGAACTGTTCACCCTCCGAATACCGGACGAAGAGCCGGGCTTCGGAACTTTTCCCGAGGCTGTATACGCCTCTGGTGTCAGGAGATGTGTATATGAGAGACCGTAGAAATTTTGATATCAGTGAATTGTATGACCTTTTTCAGAGCAGAAGGAACTGCTGTTTTGTATGCTGCGATATTAAAAACCTGATCCCGATCAACGAGATTTCCCGTGGGGCAGGAGACCTGGCGATTCTCGAAACCATGCGGCGGATGGAAAATGCTGCCGGGGAGGATGACTTTGTATTTCGCATCGGCGGTGATGAGTTTGCGATGCTCACTGCGAGCGAGGATGAGGGGCACGCGGGGAAAATTGCCCGGGAAATCCTTGCGCACAACGGCGAGTGCGTAGACTACGAGGGCCAAAAGATCCCACTCAGCCTTTATTGCACTGTCTTTCGCTCAGGGGAAAAGATCGTGCGCTACAGCGAGCTGTTCACAGGCCTTCAGATCGCATTGCGGGACGCGAAGGTGTAGCAGCGGAATAAGATTTACGGGTATCTGAAAATTCCACAGAAATTCCACATGGATTCCTAAATGTTTCCCCAATACCGGTTTATCATAGGATCATCACAAGCGGAGGAACACTCCGGGAAAGGAAGGATCTTATGAAAAACAAAAAGCTTTTGGGAATCACGGCAGCATTGGTGATAACTGTACTGACAGGAGGATCATTAGCGATATCTGCGGCAGAGACAGTAACTCCGGATGCGGATTACAGCTACCATGTCGGGCAGCAGAGCAGTACTGCCAGAAACGATGCTTACGAGGCGCTGCCGGAAGGCGGCACCAAGGAAGAGGCGGAAGAATTCTATGAGACCTATGAGGTCGGCGGAGGCGCCTGGGCGGACGGAGCGTATGATGAATCTCTGAAGTCCGGCTATGGCTACGCGCAGGGACAGCAGAGAGCAGCCCAGTATGCGCAGGACGGCGATGATGACGAGGAGTACAAATCGGGTTACAGCTACAGCGTGGGCCGGCAGAATTATATGGATAACTATCCGAATTACACAAAGTAAATCAAAACATGGCAGCTGGGCGGGTAAGCAATTATCCGCCTTTGCTTGCATTTGTGCGGATGGTTAGGGTATAATTTTCAGGGGTGATAAAGAATGCCAAAAATACTGATTGTTGACGATGAAGAAGAGATCGTCCGCCTGATCGGGCGCTATGCGCAGCGCGAGGGCTATGAGACGGCAGAGGCCAGTGACGGCAGCGAGGCCGTCGAGCTGTGCAGAAAATATGATTTCGACATGATCATCATGGATGTGATGATGCGGGACATGGACGGTTACACGGCGGTGAAAAAGATACGCTCAGAAAAGGACATTCCCGTTTTGATGCTGTCTGCGCGGGGAACGGAGTACGACAAGCTATTTGGTTTCGAGGTGGGCGTGGACGATTATGTCACCAAACCATTTTCGCCGAAGGAGCTGATGGCGAGGGTAAATGTGATTTTGAAGAGACAGGCAAAGAACGCCGCCGTGAATGCTGCCGGTGCCGGTGCAAACAAAACGGAGAAGATGGTCTTTGGCGGTCTTGAGATTGATATGGCCGGCCGTAGCGTTTCGCTCGACGGGAAGAAAGCGGAGCTGACTTTGAAGGAATACGATCTTCTGACCTACCTTGCGCGAAACTGCGGGATCGCGCTGAGCCGCGATCAGATTTTGGACGGCGTATGGGGATATGACAGCTTTGGCGATGACCGGACAGTAGATTGGCAGATCAAGCTTCTCCGGGGCAAGCTGGGAAAATACCGCGATCATATCCGCACGGTGAGAGGAGTGGGGTACAAATTTGAAGCGTAAGGTCAGACCATTCAAAACAAAGCTTTGCATGTATTTTCTGATAGATACGGCGGTGATATTCGCGCTCCTCTGGCTGCTGCAGACAGTTTTTCTGCAGGGGACGTACAACCGCATGTTGATTCGCAATACGAAAGCTGCGGCGGAAAAGATCGCCGCCGGTGCTTTTGGTACGGGTGATTCTGCCGCGGATCAGCCCGGCAGGGAGGGCTCTGGCGCGAATGGTCTTGGCGCGAGCGACCCTGATGTGAACGGTCTTGATACGAATCGGATTGACGCGATTGCGTTGGAAAATTCACTGCTCGTCTATGTGACTGACCGCGAAGGCGTGATCGTCTACAGTACGGACTCCTACAAGGGTAATTACGCGCATGACGATCAGGGCGATCATGACGGGAGTGCGAATCCGTATCTGAAGGATGAAGAGTTGGACTATCGGCAGGCGGCGTATCGGAGCCTTCCGGACGGGTATGACGCGTTCCTTCAGGAGCTTGCCGAAGGCGGCGGCACGTTGGAAAAGAAGTCCGACACGCAGTATGTGTACGGCAAGTATCTGGACGACGGCAAAGTGCTTTATGTCGGTGTGACGCTCGATCCGGTTGGCGCGGCGGCGAGGATCATCCGCGTGCAGCTTCTGATCGTGACAGGACTCTCTCTGGCGCTTGCCGTGCTGTTTGCGTTTCTGATTGCCAGACGCTTTGCGAAACCGATATCTTTTTTGTCCGGACAGGCGGTCCGGCTTGGCGACGACGATTATCACGCGGGCGGCCGGGACGGTTTTTGCGCTGAGACAGACCGACTCGGTGAGATTCTTGACCGTACGGATCAGAAGCTTCGCGAGGCAAAGAGCTATCAGCGCGACTTGCTTGCGAATATTTCACATGATCTGCGGACGCCGCTGACGATGATTCGAGGATATGCGGAGAGCATCCGGGATTTTGGCGACGAGGAGGAGCAGCGGACGGAGGACGCCGACATTATCATTCAGGAATCCGACCGCCTGAGCGCGCTCGTAAACGAGATATTGGAATACTCGGAGCTGCAGGCGAACGGCGGCGAGATGGAAACGGAAACGGTAGATATGTCGGAGCTCGTGACGAAGGTCGTCGCACAGTTTGAACCGCTTTTTCGGGCGAAAGGCGGGACTGTGCGCAAAGAGATTGCCCCTAATCTGGCGGTAAAAGGAAATGCCGGCAGACTGCAGCGCGCCGTATACAACCTGCTCGACAATGCGATACGGCACACGAAGGAGAGCGAGGGAATACGAGTCGCGCTCTGCCAAAAGGATGACCGTGTGAGATTTGAAGTCAACGATCACGGCGGCGGCATCCCGGCCGAACAACTGCCGCACATCTGGGAAAAGTATTACACCTACCGGCAACGCGGGCAGCAGGGCGTGTCGGGTCTGGGTCTTGCGATCGTCCGGCAAATCATCGAACTCCACGGCGGCCGCTGCGGCGTGGATACAGAGGAAGGCATCGGAAGCACGTTCTGGATAGAGCTGCAGCCAATCAAAAAATGAGGGAAAATGATCCTTTAAACATTGACAATGATTTCAGTTTCTGCTACAATACAGAAGTTAGACGAGACTAACTAAAAGAAAAGCCGGAAGGCTTCTTTTTTGGGCAGATGGGCGGATTCATTCGAGCAGTTGCGCCGCGCTCGAAAGTGTGCTTTGGGATGTCAGGGGAAAACAGGAGAATTTCAATGAATAAAATAACAGTGAAAATCGACGGCATGATGTGCGGGATGTGCGAATCTCATATCAACGACGCTATCCGCCGGGCATTCCCGGTAAAGAAGGTCACATCCTCCCATACGAAGGGCGAGACGGTGATTCTTACGGAGAAGCCCATCGATGAGACAGTTCTCCGGGCGGCTATCGATGCCACGGGGTACAAAGTGCTGTCCATGGAGAGCGAGCCCTATGAGAAAAAGGGGCTGTTTGGGCTTGGAAGGTAGGGTGGCTACAGGAAATTCACGGGGATTACCTTGTCTGCTTCCCGAAGGGTTATGAGCCTGTCATACAGGCAAACTACTCCGCCCGAACCGCGCTTTACACCCGGAATCTTATCCAGCAGATCGAAGGCATCCATATCTCTCTTTTTCGGATCGGCGTGTTTTTTTATTTCAATCGGATATAGAATACCGTTTTCCTCGATCAGAAGATCGATCTCATTCATATCCCTGTCGCGGTAGAAATACAGCGGAAGCTCCAAAATGCCTCGATTGTAATAGCTCTTCACGATTTCAGATATCACAAAGCTCTCAAAGAACGCTCCCGCCATCGCGCCGCTTTTCAGGACATCCGCTGTATTCCACCTGGTCAGATAGGCGGCAAGTCCCGTGTCAAGGAAATAAAGCTTCGGGGTCTTAACTGCTCTCTTGGTGATATTATTGGAATATGGCTGAAGCAGATATACAAGGTTGGATGCCACGAGAATCGAGAGCCAGCGTTCTGCAGTAGGCTGGCTGATGCCGACGTCCCTTGCCAAAGACGACAAATTCAGGAGCTGTCCCGTAGAAGCGGCGGCTGCCATCATGAACTTTGTAAATTTTACGGTATCCCCGATCTCTGACAGTTCCCGCACATCACGGTCGATGTAGGTTCGTACATACGCACCGTAAAACATCTGCCAGTTGAAATCAGGATTATCCTGCAACTCCGGCATGGAGCCGCGATGGATCGTGTTCCACACTTCATCGTAGGAAATGTCCGCCGTGTGCAGTTTTCGCTGTGAAAAATACTCCTCTGTTGGCAGGAACGGAACATCGAACGAAATCCCGTGGGACTCGCGCAGAGAGAATCCGAGCAGCGTGACAAGCCCGATGCGTCCGGCAAGGGATTCGCTTACTCCCTTCATCATTTTGAATTGCTGGGAGCCACACATAAAGAATTGTCCCTTTTTCCGTTCCCGGTCAAGAAACAGTTTGATCTGCTCGAATAAAGCCGGCGCTTTTTGAATTTCATCCACAAACACAGGGGGCGGATTATCCTTAAAAAAGGTTCCGCTTTCCTCCGCGGCGGCTGCCCGAAGGATGGGATCGTCCAATGTGGCGTAATTCATCCCACCGGTCAGTCTCTCGAGCATAGTGGTCTTGCCGACCTGTCTCGGCCCGGCAACAAGCACAGCTCCGAACATCCGCGACAGTTCCTTCACGGTCTTTTCAGCGTGTCTATTGATATACACAGAGTAGCGCTCCTTTCGGCTGATTTAATATCTGATATTATTATAGCCGAAAGAAATGCATTTATCAATCCATTTCACGAAAAATTTACAAACATTCCATGCTGCAATACGATGTGAGCAGATGTTAATTTGATATGATTGTATCGGAAAACTGGATATGATATAATTTATATCATATCCAGAGTTTCCGGGGCGTATCCGGACAATATCTGGCAAATCCATACCATTAGGGGGAGCCCTGCTATGCTGCAAAATAAATTGGGGATCACAGATGCGTCCGAACTGGCGCGCGAGGAAGAGCGTATCAGCAAGAAGCGGGCTGCAGAGCTGTTCGAGAGCGGATATCTGGACGGCCTGCAGGCCGGAACTTACCGGACGCTTGCAGAAATTCACAAATATCTGTTCGGGCAAATTTATGATTTTGCCGGAAAACGCCGGGACGTCAATCTGGCAAAGGGAAATTTCCGGTTTGCACCGGTCATGTATCTTGACGCGGCACTGAAGAATATAGAGAAAATGCCGCAGGGCACATTTGAGGAGATCGTGGAAAAGTATGTGGAAATGAATATCGCCCATCCTTTTCGGGAGGGAAACGGACGCAGTGCCCGGATCTGGCTGGATCACATGCTGAAAAAGGAACTCGGCGCAGTGGTCGACTGGAGTCGGGTGGAAAAAGAAGATTATCTGCTGGCAATGGAGCGGAGCCCGATCAGGGACATTGAGATCAAATATCTTCTCAAGCGGGCATTGACAGAGAAGATCCATGACCGTGAAGTGTATATGAAGGGCATCGACCACAGCTATTATTACGAGGGATATTCTGCATACAGGACGAATGAGCTGTAAATAGCGGGTTTTTACCGAAAACATCCGTCCCGGCGCGGAAAATGGGCATGATATAATCTCCTTGGGTGATGGAGGTGTGACATGGAAGAAAAGGTACGGCTCTCGGATATCGCTTTAGAACTGGGGCTTAGTACGGCGGCGGTGTCATATGTGCTCCACGGCAAGACCGGCATGGTGTCGGAGCGGACGGCCATCAGGGTGCGCCGTGCCCTGGAGGAGCGGGGGTATCTGCCGCGGGCGGCGGAGGTACTGCTGGCGGAGAATCCGGCGAAGATCATGGGTGTCGTCATCAATGCCCATGAGAAATATGAGGCGCACATCCTGGAGGATGCCTTCATCGCCTCGGCACTCAACGCATTAGCCGCGGAAACGGCCAGCCGCGGCCTGCAGATGATGGTAAGGATCGTGAACGGCTTTGCGGGCATCAACGCGCCCTGTGCCTCTCGGATAACGATACAGACATGGATCTGGAGCGATGGAAAGGCTT
>CANQVH010000104.1 GCA_947627245.1 uncultured Lachnospiraceae bacterium
TCCTTGAGGATCTGCTTGTCGGCGATCTCCGGATGATACGCGTTCCAGTTCTTTACCTCCATTACCACGTCACCAATCGGGCAGTTGTCACGTACCGGATAACGGTTGTTCATCTCGCGGCCGACCATGCCCTTGATGATGCGGTCCTCCGACCATTCGTCCACGCCCTTGCGCAACGTCTCGATCGTCTTTCCGTCACGGAGGATCGTGATGGAATCCGCCACGTAACTGATCTCGTTCAGTTTGTGAGAAATGATAATACAGGTAACGCCCGCCTTCTTCAGCTCCAGCATGATCTCCAGAAGCTGAGCGGACTCCTCGTCGTTCAGAGCCGCCGTCGGCTCGTCAAGGATCAGAAGTTCCACGTTCTTCGCCATCGCCTTGGCGATCTCGATCAACTGCTGCTTGCCGACGCCCAGCGTATTGACCGGCGCGTTCAGGTTCTCATTCTGCAGACCGACATGCGCCAGAGCTTCCTTCGCACGCTCTCTCGTCTTCGTCCAGTCGATGACGCCGCGCATGGAGAGCTGCTCGTTTCCCATGAACACATTCTCCGCGATCGAGAGATACGGGCTTAAAGCAAGCTCCTGATGGATGATAACGATGCCCTTGCTCTCACTGTCCTTGATCCTGTGGAACTTGCAGGTCTCACCCTTGTAGATGATATCTCCCTCATATGTGCCGTGGGGATACACACCCGAAAGGACATTCATCAGCGTCGATTTGCCGGCACCGTTCTCGCCGCACAGCGCATGGATCTCGCCCTTTTCCACTTGGAAATTGACGTCGTCCAGAGCCTTCACGCCCGAAAATGCTTTCGTAATGTGCTTCATTTCCAAAATAATTTCAGACATGCCTTCCCTCACTCCTTTAACTGCTTTTTATTTCTTTGCGTAAACATGGGCGGCGGATTTTCCCGCCGCCCAGTCATTTTTCATTCTGTTTCTGATTACTTGAGCTGATCCTCCGTGTAGTAGCCGCCGTCGATCAGGATCTCCTGATAGTTGGACTGATCTACTGCAACCGGTGTGCACATGTAGGTCGGAACAACGAGAGCGCCGTTGTCGTACTGCTCTGTGTCGTTGATCTCCGGCTCGGAACCCTGAAGCACTGCGTCAACCATCGTAACAGCCTTGGAAGCAAGGAGACGGGTATCCTTGTAGATGGACATCGTCTGCGTGCCGTCAATGATGTTCTTCGTAGCCATAACCTCAGCGTCCTGACCTGTGATCAGCGGCCAGTTCTCCTCGGTGTAGCCTGCGCCCTGAAGAGCAGCCTTGATGCCGTATGCAAAGCCGTCGAATGCGGAGCATGCGATGTCAAGATCTTCGTCAGCGTAGTTTGCCGTCAGGATGTTCTCGCAGTTCGCCTGAGCGGTCTCCTGAGACCATCTGAGGATACAGGTGTCTTCGAAGGAAGTTCTGCCGGACTTGCAGACCAGCGTACCGTCGTCCAAGTACTCCTGAAGGACTTCCATAATGCCGTTGTACAGGAACAGCGCATTGTTGTCGTCCGGGGAGCCCATGAAGAACTCGATCGTGTAGGACTCGCCTGCCTCACGTGCAGCGTCGAGATCCTTTGCTTCTTTGATGTAGTTCGCGATAACGGTACCAACGCCCTTGTTATCGAATGTAGCATAGTAAGAAACAGCGTCCGTGTCCATCAGCAGACGGTCGTAAGCGATGATCGGGATGCCCGCTTCCTTTGCCTGCGCCTCAGCGTTTACGAGAACGCCGGAGTCGATCGCCGCGATAACGAGGCAATCAACGCCCATGCTGACGTAGTTCTCGAGCTGGGAAACCTGCATAGCCGTGTCGTCCTCTGCATACTGCAGCTCTACCTTGTAGCCCTTCTCCTCGAGCTGAGACTTCATGTTCGCGCCGTCGTTGATCCAGCGCTCGGAAGACTGCGTCGGCATCAGGATACCAACCGTCTTCTCCTCGTCTGCCATTGCCGTTGCGGAGATGCCACAGATCATAGCGCCCGCGAGCATGCATGCCAATACTTTCTTCATAGAAAAATCCTCCTTTAAGTTATAAATTTGATAATTTACAAACCGCGTCACCGCGAATTTTGTACATAGATAAAACGAATATCCGGCTACCGCTCTTGTCATAATTCACAATGCGCTCGCCATTCTGTCCTCATCTATGTGAAATTATACAAGGAAAATCTCTGCTCGTCAATAGAAAATATGGCAAGATAGCAAGAAATCTTATTCAAAGAATGCAACTTGCACAAAAAAAACTGCGGTTCGCACCGCAGTTCTCCGTTCAGACGTAAGCAGGACGATAAGCCGGGTTATGTCGTGAATGGTCATCTATCCACGCCTGTCGTCGCCGACAGGCTCCAGCGGCCTACCTGAAGCTGACGGGCAGCCATATGCTTCGTTGCGGCCTTGCTTCGGATGGGGTTTACATATGCCCCGGCCGTTACCGGCCGGGCGGTAGTCTCTTACACTGCCCTTCCACCCTTACCGGCGCGTCTTGCCCCGCGCCGGCGGTTCATTTCTGTTGCACTTTCCTTGGAGTCGCCTCCACCGGACGTTATCCGGCATCCCTGCCCTGTGAAGCCCGGACTTTCCTCGTCTGGCACCTTTCGGCCTGCCAGCCGCGACCATTTATCCTACTTACGCCGATGATCTTAACACATCTTTTCCATTCTGTAAATCCTGCGCACGCCGCTTTGTCTGCTCACCCGCGCCGCAGATCTCGTGGTTCCGGAACCTGTGATCTGTCTGGGTTCCATCTTAACCAGCCATTCCGCGGTACATATCCGCATAGCGTCCGTTCATCGCAAGCAGCTCGCTGTGCGTGCCGACTTCCTTGATGTCGCCGTTTTCCATGTATATGATCTTATCCGCGTTCTGAATCGTGTACAGCCGGTGCGCGATAATGAATGTGGTGCGGCCGTTCATGAGCCGTTCCATAGCCCGGGTGATCATCGCCTCGGTTCGGGTATCCACCTGCGACGTAGCCTCGTCGAGAATGAGAATTCGCGGATCCGAAATCACCGCGCGGGCGATCGTAAGCAACTGCTTTTCGCCGACCGAAAGCGCCGAATTTTCGTCGGATAAATGTGTCTCATATCCGTTTGGAAGTTTTTCTACAAACGAATCACACTGCACGGCCTGCGCGGCCCCGGCGACATCCGCCTCCGACGCCGAAGGCTTGCCATACGCTATATTATCCCTCACCGTACCGTCGAAGATCCATGTGTCCTGAAGCACCATTCCGAAAGCGCTGCGAAGCTCCTCTTTGGAAAGCTCGTATGCGTCAACGCCGTCGACGTATATATGACCATCCCAAATATCATAAAAACGCATCAGAAGGTTTATGAGCGTCGTCTTGCCTGCGCCGGACGGCCCGACAATGGCAACCGTCATGCCCGGCTCAGCCGTAAAGGAAACATCCTCCATGAGCGGAGAACCCTTTTTGTAGCCGAAGCGGACGTTCTTGAACTCGATTTTGCCCTTCAGGCTCGCCGGAAGCGTTTTGGTCGGATTTTCCGCCGGCTCCTCCTCCTCGTCAAGCAGCTCGAAGATCCGTTCCGCGGACGAAAGAGCGGTCTGGATATTGTTCATCGAGCTCGACAACTGCGAGAGCGGAGTCCCGATCATGTTTCCGTAAAACAGGAAAGCAGTGAATTCACCGAGCGTAAGATTTCCGTGTATCATCAAAATTCCGCCTACCACGCAGAGCGCCACATATGAGATATTGATCAATATTCCGCTGATCGGGAGCGCCAGACCCGATAAAAAACGCGCGCTTACGTAAGTACGGTAAAAATCACCGTTAAGCTTTTCAAATCTTTTCCCTTTTTCCTCCTCGCACGTATACGCCTTCACGACCGTATGGTTGGAGTAGGTGTCGGAGACCTCCTCGGTCAGACTTCCGAGCGCCTCATTCATCTGCCGGAACTGCTTTCCCGTAAATTTGGTCACGAGACCGATCAAAAGCATATTGAGCGGAAGCGAGATCAGATAGATCAGGGCAAGCTTCCACTGTGTCACCAGCATCATGATGATGATGCCCACAAGCAGCACTGCCTGACCGATCAATGACGAGGCCGTGGACTCAAGTCCGTTTGACATATTGAGCATATCCACCGTCGCCCTCGACAGTACATCGCCCGTCGCGTGGGTATCCATATAGTTGATCGGAACAGCGTTCAGCTTTTCTTCAATGCGGTTGCGGTATTTTCTCGAAAGCCCTTGGGAAATTCGTATGATCTGTTTGTTCACAAAGCCGTCCGAACCGCAGCCGATAAAATACAGCACAGCCAGAAGAATGCTGTTTTTATAAATAAAACCCAAACCCGAAACAAAACCGTTTCCGACGGATTCCTGCAGAAAATCCACCATCCGCTGCGTGATAACGGGCGCGGCCGTCAGACAGCATTTCGACAATGCGATGATGATAAAGGCGGCGATAAAGCGGAAACGATTCTTCCCCATGTCCGCAAAAAGACGTTTTATCACAACCGAATACGAATATTTTTTCATTTCATTCTTATTTTTTTCAAGCTTTTTCATTCGGACTCACCGCCCCTTTCCGCGTCATCACCGTGATCGAGATAATACTGTGTCTTGTAGATCTCGCGATAAGGCTCGCAGCTCTCAAGGAGCTCCGCGTGAGTGCCTATACCGACAATATGTCCTTTGTCCAAAACGATGATCTTGTCCGCGTCCATAATGGTGCTGATCTTCTGCGCGACCATAAGCGTAGTTTTGCCCTTCAGCCTTTCACTGATACGCTTGCGGGCAATGCTCTCCGTCTTCGCGTCCAGCGCCGAAAACGTGTCGTCAAAAATATAGATTTCCGCATCTCTGGCAACCGCGCGGGCAAGGGACAGCCTCTGGCGCTGTCCGCCGGACAGATTTGTTCCGCCGGGGCTCATCACTGTGTCAAACCCGTCGGACAGTCCGTCAACGATCTCACTGAAGCATGCCGCGTCGCAGGCGGAGCGGATCTGCGCATCCGTCATGCTCTCGTCAAATACGCAGATGTTGTTTTTGATCGTATCATGGAAAACCTGCGCGCGCTGTGTGGCGTAGGACATTTTGCTCCGAAGTTTTTCAGGATCATATTTGCCGACGGGAATGCCGTCGATCAAAATCTCGCCAAACGTGGGACGATAAAGTCCCTGAACCAGATTCATGATCGTCGTCTTGCCGCTGCCGGTCGCACCGATAAACGCCGCCGTTTCTCCGCGCTCGACCTTGAAGGAGACATTGGCGATCACATCCGTAGCGCCCGCGTAACCAAAAATAACATTTCTCATCTCTACCGCGGGGGCGACGCCGCTTGGCGGCGCTTTTACCGCGCCGCTCTCGACCGCGGCGGATTCGTATTCCAGCAGCTCATTGATCCGCTCGCCGGACACGGCCACCTTAGGCAGCATATTCACCAGAACCGGAACGATCCCCAGCGTCGCGATAAAATAGGAAATATACTGGAAAATCAAGATCAGGTCACTGATCTGCGCCATGCCCGAACGGAGCTGCGTCGAGCCGACGAGATAAATGACAACAACCACCCAGTTCATGATTATGAGCGAGACGGGCGAGAGGAAATTGATCTTGCTGTTGGCAAGGATCGCCGCGTCATACGTATCCTGATCCGCGGCATACATTTTCTCCTCTTCCATCTTCTGATTGCCGAAGGCGCGTATCGGACGGACGCCGGTCAGCTTTTCCTTGAATAGCGCGTTTAAGTGGTCGTTCTTTTCCTGCAGTTTATCAAAATAGAGTTTGGACTTTGCTCCGTTGTAGACCATATAGATGACCGTTATGACAAAAGAAACAAGCAAAATCCCGAACATCATGAGATTGATGCGCGAAATCATGATCAGGAGACAGATGACGACGATGGGAACCGACAAACTGCTCCGCAGGAGATTGATGATAAAGGTACTCATCTGCGTGATGTCCGCCATTGTCCTGCTAAGCAGCGTGGACTCTCCGAAATGAGCGAAATCCTGTGAGGAAAACGAGGTCACCTTGTTGTAACAGTCGCTCCTCATCCTGCATGTAATGGCCGCCGTTACCCTCGCCGAAAGGTACGACGTGATCAGGGTAACGACAGCGATCGCAAGCGTGATCAGAAGCATCTTCCCGCCCGATTGCCAAATAAACGCCAGATCGCCGCGGGCAACGCCCTTGTCAAGAATGCGCTTGGATTCGGGCAGGAAAAGCCCCACCTGAATAAAGGTCGAAACGATGGTAAA
Organism: uncultured Lachnospiraceae bacterium; assembly: GCA_947627245.1. Classification (GTDB taxonomy): domain Bacteria; phylum Bacillota; class Clostridia; order Lachnospirales; family Lachnospiraceae; genus Choladousia. The sequence continues at coordinate 6,229 of CANQVH010000104.1, forward strand.
AAATACGGTTCCGAATAATTCCCACTTTAAGTCTTTAAGATATTTCTTTAATAATCGTATCATAATTTTCACTCCAACAGTTCCGCAACAGAAAGCTCCAGCGGATTTTCAGCTTCAAGCAGTTTTTTCGCGATCCCAACAACCACGTCGGTGAACTCCCCGATCCGCTCATCACTGTAGTATTTTTTGGAATATTGGAACATCGGCTGCGCGCCGTCGGGACCTTCCACCACGACTGCCGTAAGCCTTCTGCTCGGGGCGGATTGTCCGCCGACCATATCACTGAAACGCTGAACCGGTGAAAGTCCCAGCTTTCTCAGCGCGCCTCCGTTCGCGATCGACGCCGTCTCATAAACGCACAGAGCGGAGTCGTCGACAAAAATATTTGTGCGCTGCGCAAGCCATTCGCACCGGCAGTTCGCGATTCCGTCCGCCATCTGCCGCCGGATCGTGTCGCATATATCGGAAAACGAATGAAGCTCGTGAAGCCGCAGCCCCAATGGAAGCGCTTGAACCACCAGACCGGCGGCCGAGCGTTTTTGCTCGTCCACGCGATAGTGGAACGCCCATTCCAAAAGAACATCTGACTTTTTGTTGTATTTTCCCAAAGCGAGCGCGATGATCACATCAAAAAGATTGCTCCTTGAGAACCCTGTCTTTTGTTCAAATTGTTCAAGCTGCTTGATCGAAATGCGGAAAGGCAAAACGCTCATGCCCGCAAGGTTTGCTCCGCTGTCCCTGTCCGGCTCCAGCGTATTGCTCCATTCGACATTCCCGTAAACACGCTCAAAATAGTCCATTTCCTTCCAGTATTCGTCGGTCTGGCGAAAATCGGCTTTTTCGGCAAGATAACTGTAAAAGGTATCCAGCTCCGGCTCTTCCCCTAAGCCGATCCGAACCATGTTCGCCAGAAATACCTGCATACCGGTGCCGTCTATCAGGCTGTGATGGATGTCTATGAACAGATAAGAGCGCTTTTCGGTCTGGAAAATTCGCGCCGTAAACAGCGGCTTCTTAAGCAGCGTAGTCATACACACAAGGCCCGGACGCAGCTTTTCAAACTCCTCCTCCGTGACATGTTCGATCTCCACGACCGGACACAGCTCCGGCACGTAACGCTGCTGCAGATCGCAATCTTCATTGAATTCATAGATCGTAGAGCAGACCGGATGATTGCGTATCGTCTTATTCACAATATCGCATAGCCATTCCGTGCGGGATACATCCTCCAGCTTGAAAAGCTGCATGACACTCAGCATCGTATCCTTAGGGGCGGAAAGCTGCCAGTCGAACATCGCCAGTTGCGTCCCCATAAGCGGCTGGGGATTCCTGCGCGCCTCCGCCTCGATTTCTTCCGGGGTGCGCGAATCATTTTCCTTCCTGCGGTTCAGGTAGATCTCAGCGATCTTCGCCGCTGTGCAGCCCTTGAAAATATCCATCGCGCTGAAATCATCCAGATCCGCCTCGACAAGCACCTGCATCGAGCGCAGGGAATCGCCGCCGAGCTGATAAAAGTCGTCGTTCCTGCCGACGCGCTCAAGCTGAAGGACCTTGGCAAACGCGTCGCAAAGCCGTTTTTCCACCTCGTTCTGCGGGGCGGCATATTCCGACTCATACATTTCCCGCTGCGGTTTCGGAAGCGCGCGGCGGTTCAGCTTTCCGTTGGGAAGCAGCGGCACATGCTCAATACGTATATAGTATGCCGGGATCATGTAATACGGAAGCGACTTTTCAAGCTCTGCCTTCAGCTCCTCCTCGCTCATGGGCAGGTCATCATTGTAATAAAGACACAGATAAGACTGGTTCGGCTCCTCAAAGCCTTTGACGGCGCACCAGTCAAGACCGGTCACACGCTTTGCAGTCGCCTCGATCTCGGCGGGCTCAATGCGGTTTCCGTTTATCTTTATCATGTCGTTTTTGCGCCCCAGCAGCACGATATTTCCGTCCGAGAGCCTTCTCGCCAAATCGCCCGTATGATACAGGCCGTCTTTGAGCGCCTCGGCTGTCTGTTCGGGCAGATTGATATATCCGCGCATAAACGGATTTTCAAAGCAAAGCTCGCCGACCTCTCCCTCGAGAACATCCTGACCGTTATCCTCCAGAAGTCTCAGCTTTATGCCGTCGTAGGTCGGCTTGCCCACCGGCGTGACCTCGTACGGACGGTCTATGATGAATTTGGCGACGTTGAAAGCGCC
>CANQVH010000105.1 GCA_947627245.1 uncultured Lachnospiraceae bacterium
GTTCGACTTGCATGTGTTAAGCACGCCGCCAGCGTTCATCCTGAGCCAGGATCAAACTCTCTGATAAAATGTTGATCCGGTCAGATAACACCAACGCTATCTTCCCTTTTTACTGTTTTAAAGGTCAGTTCCTTAAAAATAAAACTTCTTAAAGAATTTTCAAGGTTGTTTCACTGTTCAGTTATCAAGGTTCTTTTCGCTGTCTCCTTTGCGGAGCAACTTTGACATGATATCATAGTTTTCCACATATGTCAACAGCATTTTTCATCTTCCTTCAAATATTTTCCGGAAAACGAAACCGGAGAAAGAGGGATTTGAACCCTCGCGCCGCGTGAACGACCTACACCCTTAGCAGGGGCGCCTCTTCAGCCTCTTGAGTATTTCTCCAAAATTCTGAATTTACCTAATATAATATATGAAATTTTACAGGGCGCCATTTGCGGCGCATTTATAATTATACCCACGGCATTTTAGTTTGTCAATTAGTTTTTTTCGTTATTTTCGGGCTTTTTTCGGCATTTCAAGATATGGTGGAGAACCACTTATAAAGCCACAAAATTTAGGTAAATGCGCCGTGAAATTGTCTGCAGGCAGACACCTCCTGCTCCGGTGTCTTTGCCCGGCTCATTGCTTTTGCGAAAAAGAAGGGGGAGTCGCCAATGGCGATTCCCCCTGTCATGTATCTCCGATTCGTAAAGTCCGGTCGAACTAGTTGGTGATCGTAAGCTCGGTCTCCTTATCGAATACATGAATCTTCTCGATATCAACTGCGAACTTAACATTGTCGCCGGTTCTCGTCGTGGTACGCGGATTTACACGAGCGGTGAAGTTCGCGCCCTCAACGGTGAAGTACAGGAATACTTCTGCGCCGAGCAGCTCATACACTTCGATCTTTGCATCGATCGCTGCTTCGCCTGCTGCTGCAACCTTGTCAGCATCGTCGCTCATATCCTCCGGACGGATACCCATGATAACGGTCTTGCCATTGTATGCTTTTACCTTTTCAGCCTTCGCTGCCGGAAGCTTGATGCTGGTAGCGCCAACCTTCAGGAATACATCGCTGCCCTGAACGTCAACCTTCGCATCTACCATGTTCATCTGCGGGGATCCGATGAATCCTGCCACGAACAGGTTGCCCGGTGCGTTGTAGAGATTCTGCGGCGTATCCACCTGCTGAACCACGCCGTCCTTCATAACGACGATTCTCGTACCAAGCGTCATAGCCTCTGTCTGGTCATGTGTAACGTAGATGATCGTAGCGCCCAGTCTCTGATGCAGCTTGGAGATCTCGGTTCTCATCTGTACACGAAGCTTCGCGTCCAAGTTGGACAGCGGCTCATCCATCAGGAATACCTTCGGCTCACGAACGATAGCACGACCCATAGCAACACGCTGTCTCTGACCACCGGAAAGAGCCTTCGGCTTACGGTCAAGGAGCTTCTCAAGGTCAAGGATCTTAGCAGCCTCTCTTACCATCTTGTCGATCTCCGCCTTCGGAACCTTGCGGAGCTTAAGGCTGAATGCCATGTTGTCGTAAACGGTCATATGCGGATACAGAGCGTAGCTCTGGAATACCATTGCGATATCTCTGTCCTTCGGCTCAACGTCGTTCACAACTCTGTCGCCGATCTTCAGTGTGCCGCTGGTGATCTCTTCCAGACCCGCGATCATACGAAGCGTGGTAGACTTACCGCATCCGGACGGACCTACGAAGATGATAAACTCTTTGTCCTCGATCTCCAGATTGAAATCCTTAACAGCCTCAAAGCCGTTCGGATATGTTTTGTTGATGTGAGACAATGATAAACTTGCCATTTTCAATTCCTCCCTGAAATTGTAATCTAAGATGGATTTAGTATACTAAAAATCGAATTTATGCGCCATACCCGAACTGTACAAACTTTTCCTGAACTACATGTTACTTCTGCTTATAATTTTTTCAGTTTCCATCAGGCATCGGCACATTGACGAAAATTTTAAATTTTCTTGTACAGCTTGACGAAAGCAAGTCTTTTCTGTAAACTCTATCCTATAATACGGCGGCATGTGAGGCTGCCGGGACTGTGAGTGGACGCAAATGAATTATATAGTTCTGGATTTGGAATGGAATCAATGCCCGGCCGGCAAAGCGGGAGAAAACGCCTCTCTTCGTTTCGAGATCATTGAGATCGGGGCCGTCAGGCTCGACGAAACGCTCTCGCCAACCGACAGCTTCCGGGAGGTCGTCAAACCGCAGGTCTACCACAGTCTGCATCACCGGACAAAAGAAGTCATCGCCCTGCGCGCGATCGACTTTGAAAATGCACGCAACTTTCCCGATGTGGCAAAAGATTTCATAAGCTGGTGCGGGAAAGACGCCTTGTTCTGCACATGGGGACCCGCGGACCTGACGGAGCTGCAGAAGAATTTAGCCTACTATAATATACCTTCTCCGTTTCCGTTCCCCCTGCTCTACTATGATATACAGAAGATCTTCAGCATTGTCTACGAGGACCGCAAGTCAAGACGTTCGCTCGAGTCCGCGGTGGATTTTCTGGGCATCCCCAAAAGCATTCCGTTTCACAGCGCGCTGAGCGACGCTCACTACACTTCGCTGATCATGCAGCGCCTGACGCCCGGACAGATCGCGGCAAATTCATCCGTCGATTACTATCGGACACCAGAGAATCGCCGGCAGGAGATCCATCTGTCCTATGAGACTTATACCAAATTCGTCTCCCGCCCTTTTAAGGACAAAACTCACGCGATGAAGGATCGGATCGTCATATCCACGCCGTGCTGCCAATGCAGGAAAGCCGCGCAAAAACGGATCCGCTGGTTCCCGGTCGGCGGGAACAACTACTTCTGTCTGGCTCACTGCGAAGAACACGGATATCTGAAAGGAAAGATCCGGCTCCGGCACAGAGGCGATGATCTCTGCTACGCGATCAAAACAATAAAGACGATCTCCCCGGAGGAAGCATATGAGATCCGGGAGAAAAAGGAAGTGCTGAAGCTCAAGCGGAGACTTCGGCGAAAGTTCAACGACAGCAAAACGCCTTAAATATCAAACAAGCCATAAAAGCCAAACAGGCGACCGAGGAATCCTCATGATTCCACAGTCGCCTCATTTTCTATGTTCGATAACTGTCGATCTGATGTTTTAAATATTATTTATTTTGTGCGCTTAAAATTCGCGACAAGATCCTCCATCTCCCTGAGCAGGCAGTCCACCTTCCCAAAGTACGCGTCGTTGTTCAGCGGATTATCCATCTCGCCGCTGATCTCATTCAGCGTATCCGTCAAAGCCTTGATGCGTTTCTTGCCGTTTCCGTTCTTATATAAAAGGTAACGGCTGCGTTCGTTCTCCTCCGGCGTCATCTTGCGAAGGTATACCTCCACGTTCGGCTTCTCGCCGATGTAGCGGTATGTAATCGACGGCGACGCGTGATTCAGCAGGTTCTGAAGATAATAGATGTCTCCGGTCGTTTTATAGTAGCGCCATGCAAATGTTTTGCGCATGGTCTGCGCGCCGATCGACGTCAGCCCCATGCTCTTTCCTGCGCTCTTGAGCGCGCGATACGCCTGCTCTCTCGACAGCGCCGCCGGTGAGCTGGCATGTCCGAGGATCAGATACGCATCCGGATCCTTTCCCTCGGTGTATTTATTTATGATTTCCTTCAACTCAGGCGGAATCATGAACGTCCGCTTGATGTTTTTCGTACCGATATTTGCCTCTATGCTGTCTTTTCCCCTGATGTCTTTATTTTTGAATTTTAAGATCTCCTGAAGCTGGAGGCCGGTCCCCACACCGATCTCGAACATAATATAATACTTATCATCCATCTCTCTCAGCTTCGCTTTGAATCTCTCCAGTGTCTCATCGTCTTTGATTGGCGCAACCCAGTTCATACCATTACCCATCCCTTCTTAAGCATTAATCATTTATACATTCCCTTTGTTCTTTTCCGCCAGACGTTCCTGACGCTCCCTCTCCAGCTCATCGATCAGTCGCTCTGTCTCATGAGCCTTCTCCTCCATGATTCTGGCTTCCTCGGCAGCCCTCTCTGCCTCAGCCTGAGCAAGCGCCTCCTGTTCCTTCTTCAGGCGTTCCTGCTCCATTACCGCCCTGAGCTCCGCTTCGATCTCAGCGGTGGTCATTCTGTCGATCTCTTCCTCCCTCTTTCTTCGTTCTTGTTCCTCTTGTTTTCTGCGCCTTCGTATTCTGGAATCTGAAGTACAGCGGAAGATCAAGACAATGATCAGCACCGCCAGAATCACAAGGGCGATCGTCCCCCCGATCAGCACCGACAAAAAATGATTCTTCGTGTACTCCATAACTCTTTCATATCCGGTCTCAAAGATCGTATTCGTCTGTGACAACACTTCGTCCAGACTCTCGATCTGAATATGATCCCCGGATAGATCCGACTGTACGGGAGCCACTTCCACATTCTTATCAAATACCGTCTGCGCAGGTGCGTAGATCGTCTGAACGTCTCCCACGAAAGTGCCTACCGGCCAGTCGTTATATTTACAGGAAAGGGTTGTCCGGCCTCTTTCACGCGCCGCGACCTCATAAGTCAGATCCGCAACCTCCGCCGTATTCGGAAGCATCAGCCAGCCGCCCATGTAAGTGATCGGCTGCCGCTCCCATACCGGCGATTGAAGCCTTGAAGCCTTTCCCAAATATCTGAGTCCCATTATATCGTAAAAACTGCTGCCTGTCCCATCCTTCTCGAAATTCACGGAGGAAAATTCGTCAAAGCCGTATTCCATGATCTCCGTCGAATCCCAGTACGCGACGTCCGCGCCCTCCGCCCGGAAGACGACCGAGACAAGACGCTTGCCGTCCTTCTCTCCGTAGGTCACGAGCGTATTCAGGCACTGCGACGTATAGCCGGTCTTCCCTCCGGTGCACCAGTCCTGATAATACTCCTCGTCCTCGTGCATCATCTTCTGATGGTTCAGAAACGACCGCTCCTCCTCCGTCAGATTCGTCTCGGGAATCGTATACTCACGCGTGGTGACGATCTCGCGGAAAATCGGGTTCCGATATGCTGCCCCCGCGATCAGCGCCATATCATGCGCACATGTATAGTGGTCGTCCTGATACAGACCATGAGGATTGGCAAAATGAGTGTTGACACATCCGAGCTCCTGCGCTCTGGCATTCATCAGATCCGCAAAGCCGCTCAGACTGCCTCCCATATACTCTGCAATGCCGTTCGCGATATCGTTGGCGGATGCAAGCATCAGGCCGTACACCGCGTCCTCGAGCCGCATCTTCTCTCCGGGCTGAATCCCCAGATGCGAACTGCCCTCCTCCAGATCGTATACGATCTCGGAAAAAGTGATCTCATCGTCAAGGTCGCAATTCTCGACCACAAGCAGCGCCGTCATGATCTTCGTAATGCTGGCCGGGTACATCTTCTCCGTCGCGCCCTTGCTGTATAAAAACGTGCCCGTATCGATGTCCATCACCGCAGCCGTAGCTGAGTCTATCGCCGGACCCTGCGGCCAGCCTGAAATTTCATTCGTCTCTATCGTATAGGAGACCGGGGGCGGATCCTCCGCCTCCTGTTCCTCATCGGCAAAAATCGTTGTATAGGAAGCCACGGACATCAGACCGAAAAGCAAGAATCCCGCTGTCAGGAATTTCCATTTCTTCATTCCGTCTCTCCTCATATTCAGTTTCGCGCATTAACATAAGAAATCTGCATTATTAGTATATGGGAAAGAAAAAGAAAATGCAAGACATGTTATGCAACTTTTGAAGAATATTTTTATAAAATTTTCCATTTTTCTGCTTTCAGCGCAGATACGAAAAGAAAAAGAGGGCTGTCCCGAAAGAATCCGGGGTTCGCCCTCCTTCTCTTCTCTTACATTTTCCTTTCCCTATGCCGCCGTCCGGTTCACCCGAACTGCTTCAACCTATTTCTCAATCCTTCTCCTTCGGCGTATTGTCTCAGCGACAATCGCCATCGCCAAAGCAGCCAGCATCAGTAGAACATATCCCATGAGCGGAGTATCGTCGCCTGTCTTGACTGATTTTGTCGGTTCCTCGGTCTCCGACTCCGGGTTTTCTTTCAACCGGTTGGTGATCGTCACGTCCGCAGATGTGTGATCCACATCCAGCGAAACCTCACCATTGTCAACTGTGACCGTATAACTGAAGCTCTTTCCAACCGGCCTTCCGTCCTCTGTCACCTCAGTCACATACAAAGTAGTCGGCCCTTCCGGATCGCAGACAACATCCACAGATGCACTTACGGAAGATCCTCCGCCAAGACTCAGCTCCACAATATTCTCGAAAACATCGCCGGACAACTCCGTATGCTCAGCATCCGCAAAGATCCCTGCATAGAACGTCTCATCGCTGTCCATCGCCTTGCCGTCCACTCCCAGCAGCTTCTTCGTGATATTCAGCTTGCCGCTGCGGTAGAAACCGTCCGGAATGTTTTCAAACGTATTCTCAAACACAACCGTCGTCGAACCGTCCGCATTCTTCACAACCGCGCTCTTGCCCTCGTTGAAGTTTGCGGTAAATATAGTCCCGTCTTCTGCGAGACCGGCCAGTATTACCTCACCGTCTGCGTTCACTTCTCCCACGTAATATGTTCTTCCGATATCGATATTCTTGAATGTGACCGTCGAAGACGACGCGTTCTTAAATTCCAGAGCCTTGATATCCGTCACACGCTTCGTGCACGCCTCGTCGGCAAACAGTGCCACATAGAATGTCTCATCGGCAGCGTAGAGGTCTTCTCCGAGAGCGGTCAGCTCCTTCGTCACACGAATGGTGCCGTCCCTCGGCTCCTCCGGCGTCGGGTTCGGAATAATCTGCGTGAGCACCTTCGGGTCATTGCCAACCTGCACGCCCGCCTGGTTCTCCACGATGTAGTCGTCCTTTCTCGCGTTCACGTTGACCTTTGTAACCAACGTCACCTTTCCGCTCTGTCCGGCCGCCGCATTCTTAATCACCCAGGTCACCGTGCGCGTCGCAGAGTCATAGCTGCCGCCCTGATCCGCACTCACGAAATCTAGACCCTCGTCGAGCGGATCCGTCACCGTCACATCCGCCGCCGTATCGTGGCCGTTCTTCCAGTGGATCTCATAGGTGATCTGGTCGCCTACATAGACTGTCTCATTCGCGCCCGGATCCGTCTCTTCCTTCTCCGGCACCGGGTTCGGGATGATATTCGTCAGCACCTTCGGATCATGGCCCACCTGCACGCCCGCACGGTTCAATACCTCATAATCCTTGCCCTCACCGGCTGTCGGTGTATCACTGTCGCCGTACGTATAGGTCTTATACGCGTTCTCGTTCACCGTCACGGTCAGCTTCACACTGCCCTCGCTGCCCGCTTCCCCGGCTGCCGCAGCGTTCAACGTCCACGTCACGACGCCGTCCTTGCACGTTCCGCCGTTGTCCGCGCTCTTGAACGTCACGCCCGGATCCAGCTTATCCGTCACTGCCACCGTCGCCGGTTCCTCATGACCGTTCTTCCAGTGAATCTCGTACGTGATATCCTGACCGATACCGACCATCACGCCCTTGCCCGGAGTTACTTCCGTCTTCTCCGGCACCGGATTCGGAATGACATTCGTCAGCACCTTCGGGTCATGACCCACCTGCACCGCCGCACGGTTCAGAACCTCATAATCCTTGCCATCACCAGCTGTCGGCTTGTCGCCGCTGCCATACTGCCAGGTGTCGTATGCGTTCTCGTTCACTGTCACGGTCAGCTTCACGCTGCCCGTTTCTCCGGCCGCCGCGTTCAGCGTCCATGTTACGACGCCGTCCTTGCACGTTCCGCCGTTGTCCGCGCTCTTGAACGTCACGCCCGGATCCAGCTTATCTGTGACCGTCACCGTCGCCGGCTCGTCATGGCCGTTCTTCCAATGGATCTCATATGTGATATCCTTGCCAACTTCCGTCATTACGCCCTTGCCCGGGGTTACTTCCGTCTTCTCCGGCACTGGGTTCTCCACTTCATTTGTGAAGGTGCTGTCGTTCCCGATCTTTACCTCTGCTCGGTTCCAGACCTCGTAGTCTTCTCCCGCGGTGGCTGCTCCTTCGTTCTTTTCCTCATCGTACTTCCAGCCGCTGAACGCTTTCTCGTTCAC
>CANQVH010000106.1 GCA_947627245.1 uncultured Lachnospiraceae bacterium
TTGTTCACCTGCATCTGGTTGATCTTCGCGACGTTCTTCTCGACCGGGTCCTCGATCGTCGAGATGTTCACCTGACGATGCGACAGATCCTCGAGTACCATGTACAGCGTCGTCGACTTACCGGAACCGGTCGGTCCCGTGATATAAATGATCCCGTTCGGGGAACGGAGCATTCTCGCGAATTTATCATAGTCGCTGTCCGTCATGCCGTAGGTCCGGTTGTGGTCGATTGTGGCGTTGCTCGCCAGAAGACGCATAACCGCTTTCTCGCCGAACACCGTCGGGATGACCGACACACGAATGTTGATCATCTGTCCGTTTACGCGCACCTTGCAGTGGCCGTCCTGCGGGATACGCCGCTCCGCGATGTCCATGCCGGAGATAATCTTGATACGCGCGATCAGCGAGCTGTGCAGACCCTTCTGCAGCGTCACATAGTCTACGATCGTGCCGTCGATCCTCATGCGCACGAGCGTCTTATCCTCAAACGGCTCGATATGGATATCACTCGTATTCGTCGTATAGGCGCGCTGGATCAGGCTGTTCAGCAGCTTGATGATCGGCACTTCGCCGTCGCCGTCCTCGAGCTCCAGCTCCTCCATCTCATCGTCTTGGAACACTTCGTTCGCGGTGCTCGCCGCACGGTGCGCGGAAACCTCGGAATAATAGTAGGAGATCGCTTTCTCCAGAGGCGCCTTTTCCGCAAGCTGAATATCCAGATCCATGCCCGTGATCTGCCGGATGTCCTCCATCGCGTAAAAATTCAGCGGATCATTCGTCGCCACGACCATGTGATTTTCCTGCACGGAAAGCGCTAAGATATCGTATTTTTCGGCCAGTTGCTGCGGGATCTTCGACACCGCCTGCACGTCGATCTGCTTGTTGGTAAGATCGACTCGTTCCAGATTCAGACGGCTCGCGAGAGCCTCCAGCATCTGCTGCTCTGAGATATAGCCCTGCTCAATCAGCACCGTGCCGAGACGCTTGCCGCTGTCCCGGTGTTCCTTCTGATAAGCCAGCGCCTGCTCCAGTTGTTCGTCGGTGACATAACCGTACTCCTTGAGCACCTCACCGATTCGGATATTTTTGATCTGGCTCATGTATTTCTACCTCCATCCTGTCACTTACTTCTATCCTGTCTGCCACCTCGCTCTGCGCAGAGGTCTCAGCCGCAGCTTTTGGTCCGGCAAACCTTACTACGCCTCCGTCTACTCCGTCGCCGCAAACAGATCGTTCGCCGCGTCAAGCAGCCGTTTCGCCATGTCTTCGCTGCTCTCGCCGGACGCCGCGATATTCTCATACAGGCTCTTGTCGCACATATACATCTCCATGTCCAGAACAAGCTGACGCGGACCTTCCTGCAACTCCGTGCTTCCATCCGGCAATACCATCATGCGGGACAGACCCTCCTGATAGGAAATCCCCGTCACACGGATCGACGGATAACCGTTCACCAGAGAATCGATCAACTGCTGATAGTTGGCCTCCTCGCCCTCGACGGAAAGACGAATTACGCAGGTATAGATCTGATCCTGATAATCCACGCGAACCGGATGCGAATCGCCCTCATAGGCCGCCGCCGCATCCTCGAGCGCCTGCTTCTGATTCTGCATGCCCTCGTCGATCGCGTCCGTCACCGTACCGCTGTCCTCCTCTGATGACCCCGCTTCCAGCGCGTCGGCCACCAACTGCTCCTTCTCCGCCCGCGCAAGCTCGGAACGGCTATACGGGTTCGCCACCGTATACGTCGCCGGCTGAATGTTCAGCCCGACGCTCTCCAGCCCGTGCGCCAGCACGATACCGGTGATCTCACGGTCCACTTCCTGACTCGTCATCAGATCGTAATAATCCGCCGTCTCATCCGCGGCCGCCTGCTGAAGCTCTTGGAAGCTTTTCTGGTAATCCGGGATCATCGCGATCTTCATTTTCATTTCCTGCTCTTCCATCTGCGCGTCCGCGATCTCCAGATCCAGATCGTCCATGCGCGTCAGCGTCGGCATGATAAGGTAATAAATGAAAACCACGGCGATCAGCACAAACGCCATCACGGAAAGCAAAAATTTGTCTTTGCTCGTCAGTTTCATCTGCATTTTCCAATCACCCTACCTTCCTGCATGCTCCGACAGGTAACAGCTCACGTTGATCGTGTACAGCAGCGTCTTGTCGTCGTAATCGTAACCTGAATACTGTATGTCGTCAAAAATACCGGAGCTCTCCAGCATGTCAATAAACTGATTGATCAGCGTCACTTCCTCCGCCCGCGCGTCCACGCTCAGATTGCCGCCAGCGGCATCGTAGGACTGGATCTCGAGCTCCACGGCCTGCGCCTGCGCACAAGCCTGCAGCTCCTGTACTACGCTGCTGTTCATATACGGATAGGACAAAATGCAGCCCTCCACCCACTGGATCTGGGTAATCTTCCCCGACAGCTCCGCGATCTGCGCCTGCAGGGTATCCACCTGATCGCACTGCGCGATGTTCGCCGGATCATTGATGTAGTCCTGCAGCTTTTGCAGCTCCGCCTTTTTCTGATGCTCCTGAAACAACAGAACGCCGGCGACCGCGGCGCAGACGACCAAAAAGATGGTCGGCGGTATCACGTAGCGCTTCCAGACCTTCGGTCCCGTTTCTTTGTTTTTTACCTTTTTCCTTGCGGGAATTGCAAGGTTGATGTCCTGCTTCACACGGATCATGTTCCCGAGCTCGGCCAAGTACTTGCCGTACTCTTGCTCCATACCCTTCGGCATGCGGATATGCTTCTCCGGCTGGAGAAGCTCGCAGCTCCCCTCGGTCCCGGCCTCGGCCATCGCCGCGCGATAGATCTCAAACTCGTCGCCCTGCGGCCCGGCCAGATAAACCTTCTCGATCGTCTCATGGATCTGCTGTGTGATCGCAAACTGCTGGATGTTGTTTACCAGCCGCGCCAGCTCCATGCCGAACTGCGGCGTACCGGCCTCGCAGAACACGCGCCTCTGCGTGGCATAGACGGATTTCCCGTTCACCCAGAGCATGCTGCTGATGCTGGTCCCGTCAATCATATGCACTACGCAGACCTTATCGCGCACCTGCTTCAGCGTGCTCAGAAGCTTCCCGCGGCACGTTCTCGCGACGCTGATGGAGGAAACCTTGATGCCGAGTTCTTTAAACAGATTCAGGTATCCCTGCACAAAGCTCCGATCCGTCATGACCGCGTGTACGGAAATCGTCTTTTTGTCCGCCGACTCCAGCATGTAGTCGAGGATCGGATCCTTCTGATCCGTCACGTCGCTGAACTCCATCGGAAGGACCTCGCGGATCTTCTTGTCGCTCGCTTTCGGCAGAGTCAGCGTCTTCAGGACGAACTGCGAGCTGTTGATAACCAGCGCCACATCCTTTTTCGGCAGCTTATTCTGCTCCCAGAATTCCTTGAGCTGATCGGAAAGATCCGCCTCGTTCGTGATGATACCGTTGATCAGGCTACCCTCCGGAATCTCCACGGAGCAGACGCGCTTGACGTGGATTTTTCTCCCGCCGGTCCCCACGACCGCGTTGATCGTATTGTTTGACAGATAAACTGAAGTTGTCATAGATACCCCCTAATATCCTCCGCCGATCGCGTCGTAAGAGCCGTAGATCGGTGTAATGACAGAAACAATGATTACCCCGACGATCAGAGCCATGATCACGATCATCAGCGGCTCCAAAAGCGATACCAGCTTGTTGATCGCCATCTCGGACTCGTATTCCAGATTTTCCGCGCTGGAGTCCAGCATCGCATCCAGACTGCCCGTCTCCTCACCGATCATGATCGTAGAAGCGAATTTTTTTACAAAACCGTCGATACTGCCCACCGCCGCCGACAGGTTTTCACCCGCGCGCACACCGGCGATTGCCTGATCAAATTGTTCGTCTATGTAGAGATTGCCGACCGTCTTGCGCCCGGTCTGAAGCGCCGTCACAATCGGAAGACCGGACGAATACAGCGAGCTCAGTGTCCGCGCGAAACGCGCCGTGTAGATCGTCTTCAGAAGCTTTCCGACGACCGGCATGCGCACCAGCAGCTTGTCCCTCATCAGACGCACCTTGTAAATGCGGAAGATCATGAGGATCACCATCATGATGAAGAAAGCGCCGATGCCGATCTGCAGCCAGTTCGTCACAAGCTGGTCGCTGAGCCACATCAGAAACTCGGTAGTCGGCGGCAGCGATTCCATCTGTGAAAAAAGGTCCTCAAACTGCGGAAGCACAAACGTGAAGATAACGAGCACGACCGCGACGATCAGCGCAAGCAGGATGCACGGGTACACCATAGCGCCCGAAACCTTGGACTTCAGCTTGGCTTCCTTCTCATAGTGATTCGCCATTCGGAAAGCCGTCTGGTCCATCTTGCCGCTCGCCTCCGCGGAACGGAACATGTGAATCATGAGCTCCGGGAACGCATCGCCCTGCTGCTCCATCGCGTCCGAAAGCGCGACGCCCTGACGGATCAGCTTTTGCAGATCTGCGTAGATCAGCCTGTGGTTCGCCTTTAAGTTCTCCTCCTCGGAAATAATGCCGAGCGCACGTACCAGCGAGACGCCGGCCTCCAGAAGTGTGGCGAGCTCCCGACAGAAATCCGCCAAATCCTTCGTCTTGATCTTCTTTCTGGTTCGCGTGTCCGTCTTTTCCTTATGCGTGAGCAGGAACAGCCCGTCCTGTCGGAGACGCTGATAAAGATCTGTCTCGTCCGCCGCTTCCTGAACGCCCTTTACACGCTTTCCAGCCTCGTTTTGCGCAGTATATTGATATTTCGGCAATTTAATTCCACCTCATTTCTTTCTGAAGCTATTCGGTTCGGCATCCGGCCTGAATCCGGTCGTTTCGAAGTCCCGGCTGAGCTTTCCGTTCTGACACAATGAGCCCGATTCAGAAGCGAAACAGGCCCAAATACCAATCCAGCAGCCGCTCTCCCCAGAAGAGCGCCACCGCCATCCCCACGCACAAAAACGGTCCGAACGCAAAATGCTCCTCCTTTCCTTTTTTGCGCGCCGCCAGCAGATAGATGCCATACAGACCGCCCGCCACGACGGCCAAAAACATCGATACCAGACAAAGCTTCCAGCCGAGGAAAAGCCCCGCCGCCGCCATGAGCTTGATATCGCCGCCGCCGAACGCCCCGGGAATCGCGAGCGTGAGCAAAAGCATCGGCACGCTGACACACACAAGCCCGATCAGCCGGTCTTTCCATGCAGGCCCCAGAGCACAGGCTCCGGCCAGAATCGCAAGGATCAGGATCCCGATCACCAGTCCGTTCGGAATCTCCATCGTATCCGCGTCGATAAACGCTACCACCGTGAGCACGGCAAGAAACGCAAAGGCCGCGATCGCCTCCGCCCCCTCGCCGAAATAGTGCATGCACAGGAGCGCGAGCACACCGCCGAGCGCCTCCACCGCCGGATAACGCGGCGAAATGCGCGCCCCGCAGTCCCTGCATTTTCCGCGCAGGTAAAACCAGTTGAACACCGGCACCATATCAAACCAACGAAGCGTCGCGTCGCACGACGGACAATGACTCCTGCCCGTCACGAACGAAATCTTCTTCGGCAGGCGGTAGATCACCACATTGAGAAAGGAAAAAACCCCCGCCCCCGCCATAAACACAATCAAATACAGAAAAATCTCAGCTATGTATATCATACCTCTCCCATTCCGTCACGACTCTTATCCGAAAAGCTTTCCCTTCGAGGTGTCCAGCTTAAACATACTGTGCGAGCGGTACACCTCCCACTGACGTTCCTCATTTTCGTCCAGATAATAGTAAACCATGTACGCGCCCTCGCGGTAGAGCAGACGGGTAGGCTCCAAATGTTCCTTGTCGCTTCCCAAGACGACGATGCTGCCCTCAGCCTCCGACACTCTGCGCACCTGATCCTCCGCCTCCTGCTTGAGACCACTCGCCGTGCGCTCGTCGTAAAGATCCTTCCCGAGCCCGTAAAACTCGATCCCGGTCATGTGCAGCGCCGTCCAGACGTTCCGTGCCTGCCGCAAGGCAAGATGCGCCTCCGAACGCCAGACAAAATATGTCCCGAACACCGTAGCAATTCCCAATGCGAGCAGCATCGCAAGCAGGATCGCCGCAAGTCTCCATCCGTTTACCATACGAACGCTCTGTTTCTTCATCGCCCACACTCCTGTATTCCGGGCCGCGGCGCTTTCGCGCGGCCGCAGACCATACGTCCCCACGTTAAATTAAAAAAGCATATCTTCTGTAAGTATACTCTAAAATGCCGCATTACTCAAGAAATTTTTGCAAAACAAAATGGATCCCTCCAAAGCGCGCTATAATTTCTTTTACCGGCATACAGCTATGCCAAAATCCGGACTTTTTTGTCCGGCAATCTTACAAAGGAGGTAATGCAATGTCAGCAAGCAAAGATAAGAAAACCGGAAAATGGATCTGTCAATTCCGCTACAAGGACAGCGCCGGCCAATGCCACAAAAAATTCCGCCGCGGCTTCGCCACAAAAAAGGATGCTCTTACATGGGAGCGCGAGTTTCTTCTGGTTACCCGCCGGGACCCGATGATGCTCTTTTCATCCTTCACCGAAATTTACCTGCAGGACATGTCGCACCGCCTGCGCGCCTCCACCGTGCGCGGCAAGCGCTACATCATTAAGGAGAAAATCCTGCCCCGCTTCGGCAATCTCCCCATAAGCCGGATCCGTCCCTGCGACGTGCGAAGCTGGGAGGCCGCGCTTTTGCAGGAGGTTAGACCGGGCGGCCGCCCCTACTCTCCCACCTATCTGAAAACCATCTACAACCAGTTGAACGCCATCTTCAATTACGCGGTAAAATACTATGAGCTGCGTGAAAATCCCTGCCGCAAGGCCGGGAGCATCGGCTCCGGGCAGGCCGGTGAAATGCAGTTCTGGACGTTGGCGGAATACCGCCGGTTTCTTCAGGCGCTTTCACCGGACGCGCCGACTACCTGCGCCTTTCAGACGCTCTATTTCACCGGAATGCGCATCGGCGAGCTCCTTGCCCTGACCCGCGCCGACCTAGACCCCGCCGCCCGCACGATCCGCATCAACAAATCCTGCCAGCGCTCCCGCAAGGGCGACATCGTCACCCCTCCCAAAACGACCCGAAGCAACCGCACCGTGAGCATTCCCTCATTTCTCGCGAATCTCCTGAGCCGGTATGCGGACACGCTTCCTCCCGACGACAGCACTCTTCTCTTCCCGTTCCACAAATACGCGCTGGTCCGGGAACTGGAGAACGCCTGCACCAAGCTTGGCCTGAAGCGCATCCGCCTACACGACCTCCGCCACTCTCACGCCTCGCTCCTCATCGAGCTCGGTTTCACCCCGCTCCTGATCGCGGAACGCCTCGGCCACGAAAAAGTAGAGACCACCATGAACGTGTACAGCCACCTCTACCCCGGAAAACAGCAGGAAGTAGCCGAACGGCTGGAGCTGTTGGCGCAGGTACTGTAAAAATGTGCGAGGATGCTGGAGAGTCAGTGAAGATGCGCAGGTAAAGAGCTGTCACATAAAAACGCGAGAGCGCGGAGAATTCGCAGGATGCCGGAGAAAAATTTGGATGCAAAATGGAAGCAGGTGAAGAAAATGCAAAGGAAAATCAGTTCTTTCTATTTTCCCGTCCGAAATGAAAATCTGTATGCAAAACGGAAGCAGGCAAATGGGGAATTCCCGCTGATACGGTCGCCCTATCATCTCGCAGATAATTCTGGTTGAGTTGATCGTAGTATTGGTTATCTTGGCAAT
>CANQVH010000107.1 GCA_947627245.1 uncultured Lachnospiraceae bacterium
GAGATTACGCTGAATCTGACGGACAGCATGAAGGGCGAGGATGCCGCAGAGAGATCCTGCACGGAGTTTACGGCGCATATGATCAATATCAACAAGGGGCACAGCCCGAAGATCATGGAAAAGTGTCCGCTCTTGTATGAATATGCGTATTTCGTGGCGACGGTTCGGAGCTATCTGGAAGGTGAGACATCGCTGACGGAGGCGATAGACAAGGCGGTAACGGAGTGCATCAGGGAAGGCATACTGGCGGATATTCTGCGGGGACACAGGGCGGAGGTGACGGATATGCTGTTGAAAGAATATGATGAGGAATTTCACATCTCGTGTGAGAAGAAGATCAGCTATGAAGACGGCTTTGATGATGGTTACGATAAGGGCGTGAAGCAGGAGAAAACGAGAGCGGACGAGGCGGATCGGAGAGCGGAAGCCGCCAATCAGAAAGCGGAAGCCGCCAATCAGAAAGCGGAAGCCGCCAATCAGAAAGCTGAAACAGCTAATCAGAAAGTAGAAATCCTCGCCCGTAAGCTTCAGGGCTGTTCGGAAGAGGAAATTGCCACGGCTATGGATCTATCACTCGATGTGGTGAGGGAATGTATCATGGGAGCGCTTGAAAAGAAAGAATAAGTGCGATTTGTACTTTACAACATTATCAATTTCTAGTAGAATATAACTGTTTCTATCGTTCGGGGTATGGCGTAGCTTGGTAGCGCGCTCGGCTGGGGGCCGAGAGGTCGCAGGTTCAAATCCTGTTGCCCCGATTTTTTTGTGTTTCAAAAAGAAAGGAGGGTCTATATGAAGTTTACGAATGGTTTCTGGATGGTGAAGGATGAGATTACCCCGCTCTACGCGGTTGAGTACGCGGGACACGAGGTAAACGGCAGGGAGCTGACAGTCTATGCTGCGGGCCGCCATATCGGACATCGCGGCGACAGTCTAAATCTCGGGATGCTGACCGTGCGCCTTTACAGTCCGGCAGAAAATGTGCTTCACGTCACGGTGACGCACTTCGAGGGAGGGGCGGAGAAGAATATTTTCGCGGTCGCTGCGGATACAGAGCCGCAGGTGAGCATCACGGAGGACGACGCGAGTGTGACCTATCAGACGGGCAGTCTGCGTGCCGTGATCAGCAAGGCGCCGAATGGCTGGGAGATTTCTTATTATGATGGGGACAAATATCTCACGCGCACCGGTTTCCGCAACATAGCTTATATGACGAACCGGGACACGGGCGGACGCTATATGGTGGAACAGCTCGGGCTGACGCCGGGTGAGTATGTGTATGGGCTCGGGGAGCGGTACACGCCGTTTGTCAAGAACGGGCAGAGCGTGGAGATCTGGAATGAGGACGGCGGGACGGCCAGCGAGCAGACGTATAAGAACGTGCCGTTCTATCTCACGAACCGGGGCTACGGCGTCCTTGTGGATTCGTTCGGGGATGTGGAGTTCGAGGTTGCCAGCGAGAAGGTGGAGGAGGTGCAGTTCTCCGTGAAGGGAGAACGCATCGGCTATTATCTGATCGCGGGCGGAGATCCGAAGGGGACAATCGAGCGCTACACCGGCGTGTTCGGACGGCCTGCGCTGCCGCCGGCATGGTCCTTTGGGCTGTGGCTGACGACTTCGTTTACGACAAATTATGACGAGGAGACGACGAGCAGCTTCATTCAGGGAATGGCGGACCGCGAGATCCCGCTGCATGTGTTCCATTTTGACTGTTTCTGGATGCAGGCTTTCCAGTGGTGCGATTTTATCTGGGATCCGAACACGTTCCCGGATCCGAAGGGCATGATCGCGCGCTATCACGACCGAGGGCTGAAGATCTGCGTGTGGATCAATCCGTACATCGGACAGAAATCCTGTCTGTTCGCGGAGGGGATGAAAGCGGGATATCTCGTAAAGAAGAAGGACGGCTCCGTCTGGCAGACAGATCTTTGGCAGGCGGGCATGGGACTCGTGGATTTCACGAATCCGGATGCCACGGCGTGGTACAAAAGTAAGCTGAAGGAGCTGATCGATACCGGCGTGGACTGCTTCAAGACGGATTTTGGCGAGCGGATCCCGGTGCGTGATATTGTCTGGCACGACGGCTCCTGTGCGGAGGACATGCACAATTATTATACATACCTTTACAATCAGGCGGTGTTCGAGCTTCTTGAGCGAGAGAAGGGCAAAGGAAACGCGGTTCTGTTCGCGCGCTCCGCGACGACCGGCGGACAGCAGTTCCCGGTGCACTGGGGCGGCGACTGCTCGGCGACGTACTCCTCGATGGCGGAGACGCTGCGCGGCGGACTTTCTCTGGCGGCCTGCGGGTTCGGTTTCTGGAGTCATGATATCAGCGGCTTCGAGCAGACGGCCCCGCCGGATATCTATAAGAGATGGTGTCAGTTCGGGCTTTTGAGTTCGCACAGCCGTCTGCACGGCTCGACGTCGTACCGAGTGCCGTGGCTGTTTGACGACGAGGCCTGCGTGGTGCTGAAAGAGCTGGTAGAGCTGAAATGCCGTCTGATGCCGTATCTCTATCGTCTGGCGGTGGAATCCCACGAGAAGGGCGTCCCGATGATGCGGCCGATGTTCATGGAATTCCCGGGCGACAGGAGCTGCCTGCCGCTTGACATGCAGTATATGATGGGTGAGAGCCTGCTTGTCGCGCCGATTTTCGAGGAGACGGGCGAGGTAGAATATTACCTGCCGAAAGGAAAATGGTACAATCTGCTGACCGGGGAGACGGTCGAGGAAGCCGGCTGGCAGAAGGGAAAATTCGACTATCACGGGATGCCGCTTCTCGTCGCGCCGAACACGATCCTTCCGCTGGGCGCATGCTGCACGAAGCCGGACTATGATTATGCGCAGGATGTGACGCTGTTTCTTACGGAGTTTGAGGACGGGGCGCGGGTGCATACGTTTGTTCCGGATACAAAAGGGCGCCATGTGATGGAGATCGAGGCCGTGCGCGAAGGACAGACAATCACTGTGACCGTGCAGGGCGGCGGAAGCTGGGAGTGCCGTATGCCGGACGGCTGCGCGCGGAAGATTGAGAAGCAGGGCGGACAGGCAAAGATCATGCTTCAATAAATTGAGAAATCATAACGTCCGGAAGAATGCGGGAAAGGAGGAGAAGAGTTGCGAAGGGTTGGAAGATGTCTGCGTGAACATTTCTTTGGAGTGCTTCTGATCATTGTGTTGCTGGTTCTTCAGGTATTCTGCGATCTGCGGATTCCGGAGTATACCGCGGATATCATCGACATCGGTATCGGGCAGAGCGGGATCGAATCTCCGCTTGTCCCAGAGCTGAGCGAGACCGGGATGCAGCATCTTCTCCTTCTGATGACGCAGGAGGAACAGGATATTACGCTGGCCGGCTATGTGAAGGACGGAGAGGTATATCGGAAACAGAAGCTGAAAGAGGAGGACGAACGGGCGCTTGAGGAGACGATGACCGCGCCGATGGTCGCAGTTTATGCGCTGAGCACGGACGGAGCAGATTATCAGGAGGTGCTCGGGGATCTGTACGTGCCGCGCGGCATGGATGTCTTCGGGATCCTTTCGGCCCTGCCGGATAATGCAAGGCTGGGGCTTACGGAAGCCGCAAGGGAACAGATCCGACAGGTGCCACAGAATCTGATCACGCAGGCTGCCGTAAATTTTGTGCGAGAGGATATGAGCGCGCGCGGGATCGATGTAGACAAGCTGCAGAGACGGTACCTGACAAAGAAGGGACTTTTGATGGTTCTCGCGGCGATCGCCGCGATGATTTTTGCCGTGCTCGCGGCCGCGCTGGCATCATGGGTCAGCGTGGACTGTGCAGGGCGGCTGCAGCAGGAGATGTTTGAACGGACGGTTTCCTGCCGGGAGACCGGGGACGATGCGCTTTCCGTCTCGGAGCTTGTCTCGCGCAGCACGGAGGATATCCGGCGGGTGCGGCGGATGCTGAGCGTATTTTTCCGCATGGTGCTGTATGCGCTGCTGCTCGGCGCAGGCGCGGTGTCCGGAATGATCCTGCTGAATCGGTCGTTTGGAAGGATCGCGGTCGCCGCTATGCTTCTGGCGGCGCTTTTGACGGCGGGTTGCATTCTGCTTGCAGTGCCGCGATACCGCGCGCTGCAAAGGCACAGGGAGCACCTTGCGGGAACGGTGCGCGAGACTGTGCGTGGAATTATGACGATACGTGTTCTGGGGACGCAAAAGCGGGAACAGGAACGATTGATTGACGAAAGCAGGACACTGATGAAAACGACGGTCCGGTCGGGGCGTTCTGCCTCGCTGGCGCTGCCGCTTTTGCTGCTGCTTATGGATGCCGCCGTGCTGTTGGCGGCATGGAGAGGAGCGGCAGGGATCAACGAGGGCAGTCTCCTGTCGGGCGAGCTTGTGGCCGGTATCCAGTATGCCATGATGGAGATCGGTGCATTCGTGACACTGGCTGCTTTTCTGACCTCTGTGCCGGAAGGAATCTCCGCTGCGGCTCGCGTGGAAGAGGCGCTTGGGGCGGGTACGGAGCCCGGACGCGATGCGGGGGAAAAGCCGTCTGTGAGGCATGGTGCGAAAACAGGCGGGAGATCGGAAGAGCGGAACACCGCAGAAGACGCAGAAGACGGAGAGAGCGCGGATGGCACACGGGCGCGGAGAGCTCCGGCGGTTGAATTTCACAACGTGTCCTATACATATCCGGGACAGAGCTCTCCGGCACTGAAGGATATTTCTTTTACGGTTGACTATGGAGAGAAGGCTGCGTTGATCGGCGGAATGGGAAGTGGAAAGACGACGCTTCTTCAGATGGCGTCCTCGATCCTAGATCCGACCGAGGGCGAGATCCGAATCGACGGGAAGCCGGTCGGCGAATATGAGACGCGGAAGCGGCGTGAAAAGATCGGTTATGTCCCGCAGGAGGCGTTCCTGTTTTCGGGCACGGTCGCATCGAATCTGCGCTTCGGCAAGCCGGAGGCGACGCCGGAGGAAATGAGGCTGGCGCTTCAAACGGCGCAGGCGGAGACGTTTGTCATGGAAAGCGGCGAGGGGCTTGAGATGGAGCTTGCGCAGGGAGGAGCCAATCTGTCGGGCGGACAGAGGCAGCGCCTTACGATTGCGAGAGCGTTGGTGGGCGCGCCGCAGGTCTTTTTATTTGATGATTGTTTTTCGGCGCTGGACGCGGATACGGATGCGCGCCTTTGGGCGTCTTTGGGGCAGAAAACGAAGAACTCCGCAGTGCTTTTGGCGGATCAGCAAGTCCGCCGTGTCATGGATGCGGACAGGATCATTGTGCTCGACGGCGGGCAGATTGTCGGTATCGGGAGACATGAGGAGCTGATGCGTACCTGCGAGACGTACCGGCAGATCGCGCTGTCGCAGGATGTGGAGGAGCAGGAAAATGCATAGCGTTACGATTCGGATGTATCTGAAAAAGTACAGACTGCGTTTCCTGCTGATCATCGTCTGCACGGCAGCGTCGGCAGGTCTGGCCGCCGCGGGTCCGCTGCTGCTCGGGAATGCGACTACGGTGATCTTTGCCGGAATTATGGCGAAGCTGGACGGCACGGGCAGGATGGATTTTGACGCGATTGCGAGGATCCTCCGGACGATGATGGCGCTGTATCTGCTCAGTACGCTGTTTGCTTCCGTGAGCAGTCGACTGGCGGCCGGAATTTCCGGAGAGCTGGCGCACCGCCTCAGATGCGCGGCAGCCGGGAAGCTGCATGCGCTTCCGATCGGGTATTACGAGGAGCATGCGGCAGGAGAGACGATGGCCTGCGTGGCGGAGGATGCGGAGACGGTCGGACAGAACATCGGACAGGGAGTCTTGCAGATGCTGACGGCCGTGCTGACGATCCTTGGGACTGTGGCGATGATGTTCTTTATCAGCCCTGTGCTGGCCGTCTGTACAGTGTTTCTTTTTTTCCCGGCATGGGCGGCGCTGTGGTTGATGTCGCGAAGATCGGAGAAATGGGTCAAAAGGGATCAGGAGCTTCAGGCACAGGCGGACGGCAGGATCGAGGAATACTACACGGGACGCGGCGTCGTCAAAGTATTCGGACAGGAAGAGGAAGCGGCGGCGGAATTCAGCCGGATTGGCCGGACACTCTCGAAAGCGGCGTGGAGAGCGGACTTCTTTTCCGGGGCGATGCCGCTTGTCATGCAGTTGTTTGGAAATGTCGGTTATGTTCTGGCGGCCTTGCTCGGCGGAGTGCTGGCGTTTGACGGGAGACTGTCCGTCGGCGGCATTCAGGCATACATCCATTATATCAGGAATCTTATTGATCCGATCCGGCAGACAGCGCAGTCTGTGACGATGCTTCAGTCGGCCGGGGCCGCGTGGAAGCGGATTCGGATGCTTCTGGAGGAGCCGGAGGAGCAGGATCTTCTTCCGGTGACCGCGGATACGCGGCAGAATCCGGACATGGCGCGCGGCGAGACAGGGAAAAATCAGGGCGCGCAGGGAGAGATCCGGTTTGAACATGTCTCGTTCGGCTACGGGGAGAAGGACGTACTGCATGATTTTTCGGCGGTGGTCTCTCCGGGCAGGAAGGTAGCACTCACCGGAATGAGCGGCATCGGAAAGACGACGCTTGTGAAGCTGCTGCTGCGTTTCTACGACTGCAAGGAGGGCGCTGTCTATGTAAACGGAAGGGAGATCCGGACATACGATCTTGCCGAGCTCAGAAGTCTGTTTGGCGTCGTTATGCAGGATGTCTGGCTGTTTCATGGAACGGTGCTCGATAACATCCGGTACGGGCGGCCGGAGGCGTCTGAGGAGGAAGCGCGCCGTGCTGCGGCCGCGGTATCGGCGGATGCTTTCATAGAAAGGCTGCCGGAGGGCTATCATACGGTGATCGATGAAGAGCAGGGCGGACTGTCCAGAGGTCAGAAGCAGCTTTTGATGATTGCAAGAGTCTTACTCTCGGATCCGGAAATTCTTATTCTTGACGAGGCTACAAGCTCGGTCGACACGAAGACGGAGCGGCAGATTCAGACGGCTCTGCAGACGCTGATGAGGGGGCGAACTTGCCTGATCATCGCGCACAGGGCGACGACGATCCTCGGTGCGGATCTGGTGCTTCGGGTGGAGTGAACCTTCGCGGCAATTGAGTCGGAGCCGACCGGGAAACGGATGAAAACCCTGTGAAAAAGAAGCTTGTGAAAAGGAATCGAAATCTTGTGGTTGACAAATTTGTGTTTCAATGTTACATTGGATTACGAACATCAGAAAGAGAAATGCAAGGACGGAGAATAGTACGCTGATCATCTTTTTTCAGAGAGACGCCGGATGGTGCGAGGCGTTATGAGAGATGAGCGGAACTCGCTCCCGAGCGGCTGCCCGAAATCCCTCGAGGGAGAGTAGACGCAGACGGCGCCCGGCCGTTATATCGGGGAGGATATGAGATGCAGATCCGTATCCGCAGAGTGTGTGAGCGATCACAAATGAGAGTGGTACCGCGAAAGATTCAGTAGTCTTCCGTCTCTTGGGCAAGAGTCCAAGAGGCGGTTTTTTTCGCGAAAGCAATGAGCCGTGCAAAGACACTGGAGCGGGAAATGCCTGCTTGCAGGCTATTTCACGGGACAGTGGATTTATAGGGCGAATGCCCGCGACCGAGGAAAAGCGAAGCTTTTTCGAGGTTG
>CANQVH010000108.1 GCA_947627245.1 uncultured Lachnospiraceae bacterium
ATACAGCACAAAGCTTAGCGGGCAAGAGGATCGCTTCCTTGCTCGACGAGAACAGTTTTGTTGAAATCGGCGGATACGTCACTGCCAGAAGTACTGATTTCAACATGCAGCAGACAGAGACGCCGGGAGACGGCGTAGTCACGGGCTACGGTCTGATCGACGGGCATCTGGTGTACGTTTACAGCCAGGATCCGGCCGTGCTCGGCGGCACGATCGGCGAGATGCATGCGAAGAAGATCGCGGGCATCTACGATATGGCGCTGAATATGGGCGCTCCGGTGATCGGGCTTCTGGACTGTGCGGGCCTGAGGCTTCAGGAGGCGACGGACGCTCTGAACGCGTTCGGCGAGATCTATAAGAAGCAGGCGCTTGCGTCCGGCATCGTTCCGCAGATCACGGCGGTATTCGGCAGATGCGGCGGCGGTCTGGCTCTCGTGCCGGGGCTTACGGATTTTACTTTTATGGAGGGTTCGAAGGCGGAGCTGTTCGTGAATGCGCCGAACGCGCTGGACGGCAACGTCAAAGAAAAATGCAATACGGCTTCCGCCGAGTTCCAGAGCGAGGAGTCGGGTCTGGTAGACTTCGTCGGTACGGAGGACGAGATCATGGCGCAGATCCGCGAGCTTGTATGCATGCTTCCTGCGAACAATGAGGACGACCTTTCCTATGAGGAGTGTACGGACGACCTGAATCGTGCGTGCGCGGATCTTGCGAACGCGGCGGGTGATACGACAATTCTTCTTTCCAACATAGCAGACGACAATAATTTCCTCGAGGTGAAGGCGGCTTACGCGCCGGATATGGTGACCGGTTTCCTTCGTCTGAACGGCACGACGGTCGGCGCGGTGGCGAATCGCACCGAGGCGTACGACGAGGAGGGAACACTCAAGGAGTCCTATGACTGTGCGCTGAGTGCGCGCGGCGCGGTGAAGGCGGCGGAGTTCGTAGATTTCTGCGACGCGTTTGAGATCCCGGTGCTTTCCCTGACGAATGTGGCTGGCTTCAAGGCGACGAAGTGCGCCGAGAAGCGCATCGCGAAAGCGGCGGCACAGTTGACGGCGGCGTTTGCGAATGCGACGGTTCCGAAAGTGAACGTAATCATCGGCAAGGCGTTCGGCAGCGCTTACGTGGCGATGAACAGCAAGGCGATCGGCGCGGATATGACGTTCGCATGGAGTCAGGCGCAGATCGGCATGATGGATGCGCAGCTCGCGGCGAAGATCATGTATGCGGACGAGGACGCGAAGGTGATCAACGAGAAAGCCGCGGAGTATGCAGCGCTTCAGTCCAGCGCGATGGCGGCGGCGAAGAGAGGTTATGTAGATAACATCATTGAGGCAGAGGATACCAGAAAATATGTGATCGGCGCGTTCGAGATGTTGTTCACGAAGAGAGATGACCGCCCGGCCAAAAAACACGGAACCATTTAAGCGAGGTGAATCACATGAGGCATAGATTAAGTGCGGTTTTGCTTGCGGCAGGACTTTGCATGTCTGTCTTTTCCATGAGCGTTTTCGCGGATGAGACAGAGAGCGAGGTGCGGCAGGCGGTAGAAGAGATGGCTCAGGAGGAGACGGCGCTCGCCGAGGAGGCACAGAGTGAAGCGCAGACTCCGGCTGAGACCGAAGCGCAGACGGAGCTTTCACAGGAGGAGCAACTGAACGCACAGCTTACTTCCATGCTGACACAGATCGGTGCGTGGAGCGATGAGCAGATCGACGCTTACATCGACGGAAACGATGCCACAAGCGCGGCAATCGCGTCGAATTGGAAGTCCGTGAAGGACGAGCTGGGTGCGTTTGTGGAAGTGACGGACGCCGAGATGGAGATGACGGACGAGACCTTCAAGATCGTCGGCCATGCAAAATATGACAAACTGAATGATAAGACCGATGTGACCGTGACCTACGAGGCGGACATGACGACGCAGGCGGTCACGCTGAACTGGGAGATCGATTATCCGCTTGGCACGCTGATGCAGCGCGCGGCGCTGAACACCGTGATGGGACTCGGCATCGTGTTCCTGACGCTGCTTTTCCTGAGCTGGCTGATCGGCAAGCTCCACTACATTCCGGAGCTGATCGAGAAGATGGGCAAGAAGGAACAGCCTGAGGCAATCCCGGTCCCGACAGCGGCTCCGGCAGCGGCGCCCGTTGCGGAGGTGGAGGAGGATCTGACGGACGATCTGGAGCTGGTAGCCGTTATTACGGCGGCGATCGCGGCATCCGGTACGACGTCCGGAGACGGTTTTGTAGTTCGTTCTATCAAAAAAGCAAATAAAAGAAACTGGCAGAGAGCCTAAATACAGGAGGATGGATTCATGAAAAATTATACGATTACAGTAAACGGCAATGTATATGATGTTACGGTAGAAGAAGGCAGCGGTTCCGCGGCTCCGGCAGCGGCTCCGAAGGCAGCGCCGAAAGCGGCTCCGAAGGCAGCCCCGGCTCCGGCGGCAGCTCCGGCAGCAGGCGGCGCAGGCGCGGTGAAGGTAGCGGCTTCCGTACCGGGCAAAGTATTTAAGGTAGAGGCGAGCGTCGGTCAGGCAGTGAAGGCCGGTGACAGCATCGTGATTCTTGAGGCAATGAAGATGGAGATCCCGGTCGTGGCTCCGCAGGACGGCACAGTGGCAAGCATCGACGTGACCGTCGGTCAGGCAATCGAGTCCGGAGATGTCCTCGCGACCATGAACTAAGCGGCGGCAGTATTTCAAAGCTGCCGGATCGTGCTTTGACGGTGCGGCCCTGCGGCGATGAAAGATTCTGCTGACAGATTTTGTCTGAGAATACGAACTGGGAGGTTAAAAAATGTCTTACATTACAAATACATTGTCCAACCTGCTGGATCAGACGGCGTTCCTGAATCTGACATGGGGCAACTATGTCATGATCGCGGTGGCCTGTGTGTTCCTGTATTTGGCAATCAAGCATGGATTTGAGCCTCTGCTTCTCGTTCCGATCGCGTTCGGCATGCTGCTCGTCAATATCTATCCGGATATCATGGCGCAGCCGTACACGGATGTGAACGGCATTGAGCATGCAGGCGGCCTGCTCCATTATTTCTATCTGATGGACGAGTGGAGTATTCTTCCGTCCCTGATTTTCATGGGCGTCGGCGCGATGACGGACTTTGGTCCGCTGATCGCGAATCCGAGGAGCTTCCTGCTCGGCGCGGCGGCTCAGCTCGGTATCTATATGGCATATTTCCTTGCGATCTTTATGGGCTTCAACGGCAAGGCGGCTGCAGCAATTTCTATCATCGGCGGCGCGGACGGCCCGACCTCGATCTTTCTCGCAAGTAAGCTGAGCCAGACGAAGCTGATGGGTCCGATCGCGGTGGCGGCGTACTCCTACATGTCGCTTGTCCCGATCATCCAGCCTCCGATCATGAAGCTTCTGACAACGGAGGAAGAGCGCAAGATCAAGATGGAACAGCTCCGTCCGGTATCCAAGCTGGAGAAGATCCTGTTCCCGATCATCATTACGATTGTTGTGTGTATGCTGCTTCCGTCCACGGCTCCTCTGGTGGGTATGCTGATGCTCGGCAACCTGTTCCGTGAGAGCGGCGTGGTGAGACAGCTCACGGAGACGGCCAGCAACGCGATGATGTACATCGTCGTTATCCTGCTCGGCACGTCCGTAGGCGCTACGACGAGCGCCGAGGCGTTCCTGAACCTTGACACGATCAAGATCGTTATCCTCGGTCTCGTGGCGTTCGCGTTCGGTACGGCAGGCGGCGTCCTGTTCGGCAAGCTGATGTGCAAGCTGTCCGGCGGCAAGATCAATCCGCTGATCGGTTCGGCTGGCGTATCCGCGGTGCCGATGGCGGCTCGTGTATCTCAGAAGGTCGGCGCGGAAGCGGATCCGACGAACTTCCTGCTGATGCACGCGATGGGTCCGAACGTGGCAGGCGTTATAGGAACAGCAGTGGCGGCCGGTACGTTTATGGCCATCTTCGGTGTATAAATGAGCGCTGGAACAAAGCAGCCGAAGACAATTGGACTGCTTGCAGGACAGATTGTCTGACGGATGCTTTGCGAGCAGAGGCGAATGCCCTGCGACCGAGAAAAATGCGAAGCATTGTTCGAGGTTACAGCGCGAGACAGAGGCTGTTCCGCAGACTTAGCGAGAGCGAGCCGACAGGCGAAGGTTGAGCTTTAGCATGCGGAACTTCCTTATGAGAGAATAGAGAGTAAAACAGGAGGTAAAAAATGGCAGAACAAGCAAAAAAACCGATTAAAATTACCGAGACGATCCTTCGTGACGCACATCAGTCACTGATCGCGACTAGAATGTCAACCGAGCAGATGCTGCCGATCGTTGAGAAGCTGGATAAAGTTGGTTATCATTCCGTGGAGTGCTGGGGCGGCGCGACGTTCGACGCATCCCTGCGTTTCCTGAAGGAAGATCCGTGGGAGAGACTGCGCAAGCTGCGCGACGGCTTCAAGAATACGAAGCTGCAGATGCTATTCCGCGGACAGAATATTCTTGGCTATCGTCCGTACGCGGACGACGTGGTAGAGTATTTCGTACAGAAGTCCGTAGCAAACGGCATCGATATCATCCGTATTTTCGACTGCCTGAACGATATCCGCAATCTCCAGACCGCGGTGACCGCCGCGAACAAGGAGAAGGCGCACGCGCAGGTGGCAATGTCCTACACGCTCGGCGACGCGTACACGATGGAGTACTGGGTTGACCTCGCGAAGAGAATCGAGGATATGGGTGCGAATTCGATCTGCATCAAGGATATGGCGGGTCTGCTCGTTCCGTACAAGGCGACCGAGCTCGTGACCGCGCTGAAGGAAGCGGTTTCTCTTCCAATCCAACTGCACACGCACTATACATCCGGCGTTGCTTCCATGACGTACCTCAAGGCGGTCGAGGCAGGCGTGGATGTGATCGACACGGCAATGTCGCCGTTCGCTCTCGGTACGTCGCAGCCAGCGACCGAGGTGATGGTAGAGACCTTCCGCGGCACGCCGTACGACACAGGCTTCGATTCTAAGCTGCTTGATGAGATTGCGGACTATTTCCGGCCGATGCGCGACGATGCATTGGCGAGCGGCCTGCTCAATCCGAAGAACATGGGCGTCAACATCAAGACGCTGCTGTATCAGGTACCGGGCGGCATGCTGTCCAACCTGACCTCACAGCTCAAGGATATGCACGCGGAGGATAAGTATTACGACGTGCTTGAGGAAGTTCCGAAGGTGAGAAAAGACCTCGGCGAGCCGCCTCTCGTGACTCCGTCCTCGCAGATCGTCGGAACGCAGGCGGTTATGAACGTGATTCAAGGCGAGCGTTACAAGATGGTGACGAAGGAGACGAAGGATATTCTGAGCGGCAAGTATGGCGCTACGGTAAATCCGTTCAATCCGGAAGTCCAGAAGAAGTGCATCGGCGACGCGGAAGTGATTACCTGCCGTCCGGCAGACCTGATCCCGGACGAGCTCGACACGCTGCGCGGCGAGATGGCCCAGTGGTCCGAACAGGAGGAGGACGTTCTGTCCTACGCGCTGTTCCCGCAGGTGGCGACCGATTTCTTCAAGTACCGTCAGGCACAGGAGAAGAAGGTAGATCCGACCGTCGCGGACAACGAGAACAAGGCGTATCCGGTGTAGTATTTGCGAATGAAAGGAACCATGGCAAGCAGTTTCCCAAACGGTTCATACAGAAGAATGATTTCAGACAGGCGCTCTGCTGCAATATGCGGGGCGCTTGTCTTGCGTCTTATGAAAACAGTTGGTTGATTAACACGCAGATGTAAGCTATAATTGATTCGGCTGTGGAATTGCTGGAGCTCAAATTTACGAGCGACAGTGCAAAAAGCACTTCAGACTGGATGCGAAGTGACATACAGAAATTGAAGGAGTATGTACAGAAAAGCAGGATGCAGTGTCAGATGTACTTTGCGGTCATTTATGAGGTGGACTGCAAATGGCTGTATTGGCTGGACAGGCGCAACACAAATAACTGGGCGGCCGGCAGAGTGACAGAGCTGGACGCCGGCAAAATAGACGGAACAATGAAATTTGAGATTCGCTCATACTGAAATCTGGATTTAAGAAGATTGAGATTCGCTCATACTGAAATCTGGATTTAAGAAGATATTTTGGCAGCGGGAGGAACAGAACATGAACATTGCACAGATACTTGAGAAAATGATCGGCTTTTCAGATGGAAACATTCATGATATTGAGCATTTTATGAAGGTGTGGACATACGCTAAGACGATCGGCGAGCTGGAAAATCTGGATCGGGACACGCAGTATATTCTGGAGGTCGCCGCTATCACGCACGACATCGCCTGTCCGCTCTGCCGCGAGAAATACGGCAATACGAACGGGAAATATCAGGAGGAAGAGGGCGGTCCGCTGGTGACGGAGTTTCTGGCGGATACGGGAATGACGAAAGAACAGATTAGCCGTGTCGCTTATCTGGTGAGTCACCATCATACATTAACATTACAGGGGATTGAAGGGCTTGACTATCAGATTCTGA
The DNA here is from genome assembly GCA_947627245.1 of uncultured Lachnospiraceae bacterium. Taxonomy (GTDB): domain Bacteria; phylum Bacillota; class Clostridia; order Lachnospirales; family Lachnospiraceae; genus Choladousia. Next base: position 6,504 of record CANQVH010000108.1, read on the forward strand.
TTGAAGCAGACTATCTTGTCAATGCCGCGGAGAGCGGATACAGCAGGGAGAACATCGAAAACTTTATCGAGAAGATCATGCAGACGGGAAGCGGCAGAAGGATTGCGAGGGCTGTATTTGGTGTGTAATTGCCGATATTTGAACTCAGGATAAACTATGGTTTGAATCGGACAGCAGGACTTGATTTCTTTAAGTTTGGAAGGAGCATAAGGGCAGATGAACAGGAAAACAGCATTTATCGTCGGGGCGGGCAGCTTCGACGGAATGATGGAAAGGCCGGGCGAGGACGATCTGGTGATCGCGGCGGATGGCGGATATACGTATTTGAAGGAAATGGGAATTGAGCCGGATGTGCTGCTCGGTGACTTCGACTCGCTGGAGGTAGCGCCGGAGCATCGGCACATCATCCGGCACTCGCCGATCAAGGACGATACGGATATGGCGCTCGCGGCGGCGTACGCGCAGGAGCAGGGCTGCGCGCGCATCCTTCTCTACGGCGGGCTCGGCGGAAGGCTGGATCATACGATTGCGAATCTGCAGCTTCTGATGGGGCTGTCGCGCGCGGGCGTGGAGGCATACCTGATCGGGCAGGGAAACGTGATCACGGCAATCACGAACGAGAGGATCAGCTTTGGCGCGCAGGCACGGGGGATGATCTCCGTGTTCTGTTTGAGCGAACCTGCGAAGGGAGTCTGGGAGCGCGGTCTTAAGTATTCGCTCACCGACATGACGCTCACCTGCGATATCACGCGAGGCGTCAGTAACGAGTTCACCGGACAGGAGAGTTATATCGAAGTACGGAACGGAACACTTGTGATTCTGTGTGGGCAGGAGAATGGACTGCCGACGCGGACAAACAAAAAATAATTTTCATGCTTGTATAATAAAGATAACTGTGATATAGCCCGAGTTTGCCACTTGTAAATGCGAAATGGAGCCTCTTGTCGGCTCCATTTCCTTGTATCTAGGCGGCTTTCCCGG
>CANQVH010000109.1 GCA_947627245.1 uncultured Lachnospiraceae bacterium
ATTATATCTGCAATTTTCAAGGTTCTTCGGAGCCTTTTTGCTGGCTCCAGATTTTCATAGACTACTTGACACTACCTACTTTATATTTTCAGGCAGAATAACTGTATCTGCCGGAATATCAACCAAGGCCCTATGTCCTATCACCCTATGGATCTCATTTGGTGCTATGCCTGTACCCGGTCTCTTCGCGTACAAATCAGAGTCCTTTATAATCTCTCCGGCTGCTATATCTCTTATAGAAACGATGCTTCTTTTCATATTTTTACGCTGTTCTATTTCTTGTTGAGATAATGTCCTTTCTTTCGATCCCATTGCCGCCCAAATATCACGACACTTGGAAACCATACTTTCAAACTCCGGCGGCTCTGTCGCCATACTATTGTCCATTCCGATTCTGCTTCTATCCAATGTAAGATGTTTTTCTATAACACCGGCACCAAGAGCAACCGCTGCTATGGCGGCCGCATCCCCCTGCGTATGATCTGAAAAACCTATCGGATGCATACCGAATCTCTCTCGCAAACCCAAAATATTATTAAGATTAACGCTTGTAAGAATTGCAGGGTAAATAGATACGCAATGCAAAATAACCATCTGGTCTATACCTGCATCATGAAGAACATCAACTGCCTGTTCAATCTCATTCATCTCGGACATTCCGGTCGAGAGAATAACAGGGATATGTTTTTTCCCAATATATCGCAAAAATTTAGGGTTATTGAGTTCCATTGATGCGATCTTTATGTATGGAACATTACATTCCTCTACCAGATAATCTGTCTCCTCTTCCGAATACGGCGTCGATGAAAATGAAATCCCTCTTGCTCTGCAGTATGCCGCCAACTCCTTTAATTTGTCCGGACCCATGGAAAACTTTTTCACAAAGCGTTCAGCCATAGGATTGGCGTTATAATATGTTCTCGAATATAAGGAAGAAGCAGACCATGACTGAAATTTTACGCAATCACACCCGATATCTATGGAAGCATCTATCATTTTCTTTGCAAGTTCCATATTTCCATTGTGACTGCTATTGACTTCTGAAACAATATACGGTCGCCCATAATCAGAAATGACCGTTCCATCCCTCAAGACACATTCTGCCATTTTATTCCTCCATCATCTTCACAATCATTTCTCTCCTAATAAACTCTCGGGAAAGAAATGGGGACATATCTTCAATGGGGCGATGAACAAGCTTCTTTTTTTCATTTATTGTATAAGACTCATGAAAATACCTCTGTTCCGGCGTACAGACAACTTCAATAATCTCCGTCTTACCATCAAGTAATTCAGGTAAAAACCTCAAAAGTTCTGTACGATTTTCAATCAACCTATACCCAAAGCCAAAACACTCTGCAATCTTCTTAAAGTTCGGCTCTGATACGCCATTACTTGGATCAGTTCCGATTGTCCGTTTTCGAAACAGATCCTTCTGACGTTTCCGGATTACCGCATACATATCGTTATTGATTACTATGATCTTTACATGAATCTTCAACGCCGCTATGGCCTGTAGTTCCTGAATGTTCATCATGATCGAACCGTCGCCGACAATACAGACAATATTTTTTCTTCCTGCTTCATATGCACCTATGATCGCCGGAATCGCATATCCCATTGCCCCCTGAGCTGCCGGAAACAGGCATCTCTGCCCTGTCTGGATTCGAAGCGCTGATGGAACAATTAACTCCTCAAATCCTGCGTCTGTAATAACCGTAGCATCCGCAGGAAGTATTTCGCTTAATTCATCCATCAGAGAATACAAATCTATCTGATTATTAGATTTTAATTCTTCAACAAAAGACTCCTTAGAAATCGCAAATACAGACTTCCAGTGAATGCATTTATCCGTCCAATCCTCATTGCAAACGGATAGCTTCGTCCTCAAAAGAGTGCCGAGAAACTCTCTTGCATCACATGCTACAAACCGGTCGATCGATACACTCTCTTTCCTGTGTTCATTCTCGTCAATATCGACCACCGTAACACTTGCTTCCCTTGCAAAATTAGCTTTCGTCCCTGTTAGCTGAGTGCATAGTTTACTCCCTATTACCAGAAGGTAGTCGCTGTTTTGAAGAGCAAAATTTCCTGCGCGTGTTCCACCAATGCTCCCTACAGAACCGATTGAAAGAGTATTTGCTGTTCCATAAATGTCAGAAGCTGCAGGAGAGCACACAAGTGGTATCCTATATTTCTCGACAAGATGTTTTACTTCGCTTACAGCCCCGACTGCGCCTCCGCCAATCAGCAATATCGGGCGTTGCGCGTGATTCAATTCATCGCAAACGCTCTTTGCAGTTTCCCAAACATCAGAAGGCCAATGGCTTTCCGGCACATAATGTTCTTGCTCATTCTCTTCAATACGCATATTCTGGACGTCAAGCGGCACATCGATCCAGATCGGACCTTTTCTGCCGCTTTGAGCCAAAAACAGAGCTTTTTCCACTTCATAGACTGTCCTGTTTGCATCTTCAAGCATGACAGCATATTTTGTCACCGACTTAATCACACTGACAATATCCGCTTCCTGCGATCCATAGGTTCTTATCTTTACACCGGTATGGCGCGAGTTTTCACCTAATGGATTGTTTCCCGAAATAAAAACAACCGGTAAATTGTCCTGATACGCGCATAAAGCCGCCGCAACTGCATTAGCTGCTGCACACCCGGTAGAAAGCATACAAGCTGAAACATCGCCTGTTGCAGACGCATACGCCATTGCTGCATAAGACGCTCCCTGCTCATGGAATGTTGGCACAGGCACAGAATTCTTATTCTTTGCCACTGCGTCTGTGAGATACAGTATCCCTCGACCGGTCACGAGAAAAATATGTCTTGCTCCAGCTTCATTGACTTTTCTGATTATGTAATCTGCTATCCGTTCCATAGTTTTATCTGACCTTTTTTGGAAGAAATTGATTCATCACATCCGGAATAGCAATCTCAAGTTCCATATTGCATGCTATTTCATCACACACGTATCCGACTGCTTTTCCTTTTGCAAGACCTCTGTGAAAATAATCTAACGTTGCCTCTACATTAAGTCGATCGCCTGGAACAATTTTTTTTCTGAATCTTGCATTTTTCACCGAAACGAATCCTGTCTTTTTCCCTTTATACTCTGGGAGTGTAAGAAATGACATCAAAAAAACTTGGGTTAATGTTTCTATTTGTACAAATCCTGGAACATTCGGTTCATCTTCAAAATGTGCTGGGAAAAACCATTCGTTAAAAGTAAAGTTTTTATACCCCTTTGCATATTTACCGGGAACAGCTTCTGTAATCTTATCAACAAAAAGCAGCGGATAGCGATTCCATTGATATTTTTGAATTTGATATGCATCAAGATCGATTAATTTATTCATAAAAAGCTCCTTTACAGTCTCATATATTTATATCGCTAAACCTTTTCCCGTTTCTTTTTAAAAAGTCCTCTTTTAATATAGCCAGCATATATAAATCTCGATACTTTCCATTTTTATATACAGCTTGCCTTTTAATACCTTCAACTTCAAAACCTAAGTATTTATTCAAAGCATCTGCTCTCTTATTGTATGTAAATGCGCTTCCTTCAATCCTGTTTAGGTTAAGCTCCACAAAACCATATCCCAATAGCGTAATCATTGCATCTATGGCAATACCGCTATCTGTTACTTTAGACGATAATATTTTAATATCACTCCGATGTGCTACCCGATTGATCCAGTCGAATTCCCCCAAGCAAACCATTCCGACTGCTCCATCTTTCTCCGTCTCAATTATCAGTCTAAGCAGTTCATCAGTTGAGCCTCCATTTTTCTCAAACCACTTTTTTTGCTGATATGATGACACCGGAAAACTTCGCCCGACAACAGTGCTTTCAATTTCCGGATCATTGAGCAGCTCCTTCAACAATTCCAAGTCTGATTCTTCTATAGCGCGCAATGTGACTTTCCTTCCTCTTAAAACCATCTTTTCTCCTCCATACGTTCTGTTTCTACTTTGCACTACATACACTTATATTGTTATTGCTGCTTCCGGATTTACCTTAGCCAAACATTCAAAGTACTTTTCCGGAATTACATCTGAAGTCATTACATGGCCGTCTTTAAAATATCCCATAAAATCACCGCCTGCAGCAACCGAACCTTGTCCCCGCATTTCCCGGTTTTTCCCCCAGAGGGTTTCCGCAACCAGCGCCCCTAGCAATTTCACATCAGTTCTGAAACTTATATGCTGTACATACCACACATCATTGTCAAAGCGAGCCTCCCAACTGACTTCAATCGCAGTATCATGCATGGGACATTCTAACCCCGGCCGCACGCAATGGCGCATATCATGTTTCTGTGAAAAACGCCCAGCATAGCCAGTCGGCATAGGCCGTGGCCCGATAATTGCCATGTCCCCTTTCAGAATACTCCAAAAATTAAGCAACTCATCCAAAGAAGTCTTTCGCACAAAGCTGCCCCATTTTGTCACTCTCTCATATGCTGGCAACAGAACCCCGTTAGAATCAGTTTCATTTGTCATATTTCGAAACTTTGTAAGCCAAAACACTTTGTGATCTTTACCTATTCTCTGTTGATGAAACAGTACCGGACTACCTACATCAAACCATGTGACAATCATGATTATTAAATTAATTGGCGCCGATATAATCAGGGCAACTATGGCTAACAGCGTGTCCAAAATACGCTTTCCATATCGGACGTAAAAGGTATTCGAAATCTCAAATGTCTGAAAATCTTTATTTACTGCCTCAATGTTGTCTGCAGCAATCATACAGCCCAATTCATGTTTCTGTTCTTCAGTCAACGCATAATAATCTATGTGAGTGCCTTGCGTCACCATGTTTGCATGCTCCCTCTCTTACTGTCCCATAATTTGCTTACAAATAACATGCATCTCGACTTCTCCATATCTCTGATCACATGGCAACGGCAGAATATTTTCTGCATAATAATGCTCCAGCATCCCTGCATCTGTCTCATTCAGCACATTTGGCCACAATGTCGGGATATATATTTTTTCAGCTATCAGCTTTTTCCTGATCTGTGCACCGTCGTCTATCAGCAGTGGATATGCGAACGCACCGTCAGTCTTTCTAAGATGGAGCCTATTGACACTCTCCAATCGTTTATGTAAATACATAAAATTTTCATTCCTACGACGTTTCGTATAGCCGTAATCTACTCCCCTGAGCAGATTCTCGGTCAATTTTGACATTCTTTTGATTGGTAACGCCTCCAAAGAGCTTTCGGACTCTACATATTTATCGTAGAATGATGAGGCGTTGCGCTCGTATCGGCCAAGCAAATGCTCCATACGTCCTCTTGATTCGTCCTGTTCAAGTTTCCGATCCAGTTTCGCATCTGTATATAAGAACGCGCCGTCAGGAACCCCGAAAAATTTGCGACAAGAATAAAGCGTATCTATTTCTTCTATTGGCTCTTCAAAATAAGCCTGAACATTATCAACAATGATCCGACCATACATTTCCCTGAGCCTGCATATATCGGCATGATTGAGCTGTCCATATGTATTAACGATGTACAACCATTCACCCGCCCGCAAGACCAGACTGATCGGGAGAAAGGATTCGTCAATATTATAAAACTGAATCTCCACACCCAGTGTTCGGCAAAGCTTAGTAACCGAGTTGCATAAAAAACGAGGCAACGCAATTTTTTTAATATTTTTTGACTCTATCAGATATGCAAGACAACCTCTGGCAGTATTCAGCGCCACCGCATTTTCGTGGAAAAGCGATCCCGTGTTTTCCCAAAGTTCAATATATCCGCCGATTTCCTTCATAAGAAGTTATCTCCTTTGATAGAGTTGATGCGATCAGACCGTCTCCACTCCAAAATATTTCTCAATATTCTCCGTTATCTCCGTCATCTGCTCTATCGATTCAGCCCGAAATAAAATTGTTCCCAGAGAATGCGTGGTATTCTGGTAAGCATGTATTGCATCCCCCTTTTGGGCTGTGCAGTACACATCCAAAAGATTATTTTTTTTGAAATCCTCGTCAAACCACAGCTCCTTAAATACTCCGCTTTTCTTGCTGAGGATCATATAATTGCTCCAGCAGCCTTTTGTCGGCGTCATTTCAAGTCCTTCGCAGGATTCTCCCAACGCCCCGCGGATCGTATAATCAATCAGATTCACTCCTGTCGCATATTCGATGAGCTGAGGGATGTAGCTGCCGCCGTTTCTGGGACCGAGCTCCAGAACATAAGGCGTATCGTCTTTGTCCAGTATGACCTCGATATTGTAAGCGCCTGTCCTCATGCCAAGAGCCGTGATAAGCCGCTGGAGCTCGTCGTCCACTTTTCGTTTCTGTTCATCCGTCAGGAGCGAGGGCCAAAACTCACCCAGCGCTACATATTCTCGTGTTCCCTTTCCGCTGTATAGCTCGTTCCCATAGCTTGTAAAGACAAGCTTCCCATTCACGGAAAAACCGTCGCCCGAGATCTGGTAACCTTTTTTCTCGATAAACTCTTCGACAATGAACCGCCCGCAACGGGAATACGAAAGCGCTTCCTCCACTGCCAAACGCATACCATCGGCATCATATACCTTGACTACACCTTTACTGCCAGATGAATCCACAGGCTTAACCATCACCGGAAAGCGAAAACGGCCGATATCAGACATTGCTTCCTCATAAGTGTCATATCCGCATGCCTCCGGCGTGTGGAAACCGTGCTCCCTGAGAAATTTTCTAAAGAGGTCTTTCCGCGTCAGTATTTTCACTGATTCATATGGATTGCCGGGCAGTCCCAGATTCTCCGCCACATACGCCGCCGTCGGCGCAGCAGGATCAGAAGCGTAGGCCACGATTCCGTCTATGTTCAGTTTTCTGGAAAGTGCAAGGACTGCTTCCGAATCCGTGGTACTTATGTTGTAGTATTCGTCTGCATAATCTTGCCCAGGATTGTCAGGCAAGAAATCGCAGATGATTACATAATTTCCCAACTCACGGGCTCTTTTTATCGCTAATATCTGCTGCATGGAACCGCCGAGCATCAAAAGCCTTTTCATATCACGCATCTCCTCTTTCAGCGGTATTTATCATAAAGAATCAACAAACTCTCTTATTCGCTTCAGACCCTCGCGAAGCTTTTCCTCCGTGACAGTGTAGGCTATGCGCACATAGCCCTCGCATGCTTCTCCATAAGTAATTCCCGGTACCACCGCTACCTGAACGGCTTTCAAAAGTGCGTAGGCAAATGCCTCGCTGTCCATCCCGGTCTT
>CANQVH010000110.1 GCA_947627245.1 uncultured Lachnospiraceae bacterium
CATAAAAAAAGCAAGGAAAACCTTGCAAAATAGGGAGAAATTTTAATTGAGATTAGTTAGCAAGTGGCAAACTCGGGGGGGCTAAATCTGCATTTTGCATTTTGCTTTTTGCATTTAATGTGGTAGAATATATCATCTGATCTGCAGGATTTCGTATATTGCATTTCGAAATGGCATATGCTATAATGCCGGTAGGCAAAAGTTGGGAGTGTCCATAGGGCACAAAAAGGCGGATCCCCGGATGTACGGCAATACATTCGGGGTTTCTTCCTCGTTGCGGTGAGGTCAGCCGTTTGGGCTAGTTGCCGTTACTCGTCCCCGTCTAACCACTTGCAAATGTAGTAGGCGACTACACTTGCCATAACAGAGATGAAAAAAGCTAAGAGTATATTCAAACGACACCCCCATTCTGTTACCAGTATAGGGGCGGCAACGATTTAATTATATCCCCAAACGCATTCTACGGCAATAACATCCTCCCAAATTGCAGATCGAAACTGATGAAAGTGACCAAAAGTGACCAAAAAATCATTCCCTTTTCTTCAATGAGAAAAGCTGAAACCCCCGGAAAATCAAGGATTTCAGCTCTCAAATAAGCCTGCGGAAGATGGGACTTGAACCCACACGGCACGAATGCCACAAGATCCTTAGTCTTGCTCGTCTGCCAATTCCGACACTTCCGCGAACACATGGAATTATAACAAAGTTACCATGAGAAGTCAACAGTAAAATTTTAAATTGCCGGGAAAAATCTATTGACATTTCAGACGGCTTATAGTATTATTATCGTCGTGAGTTGCGAGACTTACCAATACGCGGAGATGGCGGAATTGGCAGACGCGCAGGCTTCAGGTGCCTGTGGTAGCAATATCGTGAGGGTTCAAGTCCCTTTCTCCGCACTGAGCTTTCCAAGTCAAGTTGCTTGGGGAGCTTTTTTCATCTATATGGTAAAAATTAGTTTGACAATATTGGCTGTTTTGGTGATAATGAGTTGTGATTGGGGAATCATAGAAACAGATTGACAAATATCAGGAGGGAATGCGAGATGTCAGGGAACAGAAGAAACCAATCAAATCCGTATATGAACGATAGAAATCGATATAATAATAATGATAAACCGAAAAAGAGCGGCATGAATATGAAGAAGGTGTTCGTGATCAGCCTGTGTACGGTGCTGGTGATCGTAGGGGTCAGCGGCGGCGTGATCTACAAGCTGGGGCATGACCTGTACAGCAACATGAACTATGTCGCCGATGAGGAAGTGAACACAGTGGAGACGCTGCCGGAAAATGTGATCGAGCAGATGGAGGCTGAGACGGCGGCTCCGGGCGAGCTGACGGGGACGAAGGTGAGCGAGGAGGAGCTCAACAGTATCCATGACCGGATGAGCAGCCTTGCGAACAAGAAAACCGTCTCCGACGAGGATGTCTACAACGTGCTTCTTGTCGGCGCGGACCGTCAGGATCAGACATGGAACGGTAATTCGGACAGTATGATCCTTGTCTCCGTCGACAAAGAGAATGACAGAGTTACCATGGTCTCTCTGATGCGCGATACCTATGTCGATATCCCGGAGATCGGATATTGGAAGCTGAACCATGCGTATGCGATGGGAGCCGGGCCGCTCCTGTGCGAGACGGTGACGAACAATTACAAGATAGAGGTAGATCGTTATATCGCGGTGGATTACTGGAATCTGGTGGATATCATAGACACGATCGGCGGAGTGACGCTTGACATCACGGCTGCGGAGGCCGAGGTCATGAACGGCTACATCGACGACATGTGCAAGCGACAGTTGAAGATTGATCCGTCCGAGCATTTTGTACCTTATGAGGGCGGCAGCATCTACTGCGACGGTGTGCAGGCAGTCGCTTACGCCCGCAACCGTATGGTAGGAAATTCCGATTATCAGCGCACGGAGCGTCAGCGCTACCTGCTGCAGCAGTTGCTCGCGGAGGTCAAGCAGATGTCCGTGGCGCAGATGACGGAGAAGATGAAATCCATCCTCGGCTATGTGACGACGAATATTCCCGAGACGGAGATCTGGGGGATGCTGTCGGAGTTCCCGGATATGCTTCAGTACAAGATTGAGACGGAGCGCATTCCGTACGATGATATGTATGATATCATCAGTGTCAACAACGAGGGAATGCTCGTGCCGGATTGGGAGCCGACGATCGAGAGGCTGCACGAATTTATCTACGGAGAAGATAATTAAGTGCTTTCAGGAGATGTATAAGAGATACACAGGAGATGCTGCCGGGGAATGCCCGGCGGCATTTTTTGATCGTAAGACAGTGAAACAGCCGGTAGGGGAGCTACCGACTGTTTCGAGGGGAGTATAAATAATTAATAAGGGGTTTGTAAAAAAAATTGTTTTGAAGGGTAAATTCTTTTTACAGTTAGGATTATAATATAGTTTCCAAAAAAATGCAATACATATTTTTAAAATTTATTGGAATACTAAAAACGTAACAAAAAACCAAGACACAGGAGGCTATTATCATGGCGAAGAATACGAACCACACGGAGAGCCAGAACTCTTCGAGCAAGAATTCACAGTCCCAGAATAAAGCGACGTCAAAGAATGCATCCAATACGAATTCTTCCAACTCTACCGGCAAGAACGCGAAGGATTGCGACAACTGCAGCGAGACGAATTCTGAGTATTAATCCTGATGACGAAAGGGGCGCGCGGCGTCCCTTTTCGTTGTTTCGGGAAACAACCTGTTCCGAAGGGGAAAAATCATACATATGATAGAAAAAAAGGTTGATGCACGATGGAAACGATCTCGGCAAGAGAACTGGAACGGTATGCCCGCGAGGGGAAATACCTTATCATAGATCTGCGGTCCCGGGAGGATTACAGGCAGGATCATGTCCGCGGCGCGGTCAATGTGCCGCAGGGAAGATTCCGCGCGGAGCTGTCCGGCAGGCAGGGCGAGACAGTCATTCTGTACTGCGACCGCGGCGCGCTCAGCATGGCCGTCTCGCGGGAGCTGGAGAAGCACGGCTACCATGCGAAAAGCGTGGTGGGTGGATTCCGGGCCTACCGTGAGCAGAGGGACGCACGGCCCGCCGCGCGCGGCATGTAATTTTGCCACATTAAAAACAGGAGTGTTTGCTGCTTCCGTACAGGCATGACGCGGCAAAGCTCCTGTTTTTTCATGGTTCGCGGCTGTCCGGCAGATATGACGCAGCAAAGCTCCTGTTTTTGGTACGGCTTGCGGTTTTCCGGCAATTTGCGATTGACAAGGCGGGCCGGCGGGCATTAAGATAGGAACAAAGGCGCTCGGACGGGCGGGGAGGGCAAAGGAGTATTTCGCATGAGAGAGAGCTTTGAATTGATCGCGCCGTGCCATTTCGGACTGGAAGCGGTACTGAAGCGGGAAATCACGGATCTTGGATATGAGATCAGCGGCGTCGAGGACGGAAGAGTGAATTTTTGGGGAGACGCGGAAGCGATCGCGATCGCCAATGTGTTCCTGCGCTCGGCGGAGCGTATTCTGCTGAAGGTGGGAGCGGTTCATGCGGAGACGTTCGACGAGCTGTTTGAGCGCGTGAAGGCTTTGGAGTGGGAGGCGTATCTCCCGGTCAACGCGAAATTCTGGGTGACGAAAGCGACCTCCGTGAAAAGCAAGCTGTTCAGCCCGTCCGATATCCAGTCGATCGTGAAAAAAGCGATTGTGGAGCGGCTGAAGGGAGTCTACGGCGTGAGCTGGTTTGCGGAGGACGGGGCAAGCTATCCGATCCGCATTTTTCTGATGAAGGACGAGGCGGTGATCGGTCTGGATACGACCGGCGAATCGCTGCACAAACGCGGGTATCGGAAGCTGACGGCCAAGGCGCCGATTTCGGAGACGCTTGCGGCCGCATTGATCCTGCTGACGCCTTGGAAGCGCGACCGGATCTTGGTCGATCCGTTTTGCGGCAGCGGGACGTTTCCGATCGAAGCGGCGCTGATGGCGGCAAACATCGCGCCCGGCATGAATCGGTCGTTTCTTGCCGAGAGCTGGGACAATCTGATCCCGCGCAAAAAATGGTATGACGCGGTCGAGGAAGCGCAGGATCTCATAGACGATTCGGTGCAGACGGATATTCAGGGCTACGATATCGACGGAGAAGTGATCAAGGCGGCGCGCGCGAACGCCAAGCTTGCCGGGGTGGAGCATTTGATTCATTTTCAGAGGCGGCCGGTGAGCGAGCTGAGTCATCCGAAGAAATACGGATTTGTCATCACAAACCCGCCGTACGGGGAGCGCATCGAGGATCGGGAACATCTTCCCGGACTGTATCGCGAGATCGGACAGGCATTCGCGCATCTTGATTCATGGTCCGAGTATGTGATTACGGCCTATGAGGACGCGGAGAAGTACATAGGGAAAAAGGCGGATCGGAACCGCAAGATCTACAACGGAATGATCAAGACTTATTTTTATCAGTTTCAGGGGCCGAGGCCGCCGAGACGAGAGACGGGGCGTCAGGATTGAAGAAACAGAAACGGTGGAGACGAATGATAGGGCTGTCTGCGGCGGTTCTGCTTGGCGCAGTCGTCGGGCTTTCCGGCGCGGCGTCGGGATATGAACCGGAAGAGATCAGGGCCGAGCGGCTGCCCGCGCGCTGGTATGCGGGGGATTACGGAAGGAAGCCGACGCTGCGGCATCAGGGAAGCGAGGGAACCTGCTGGGCGTTTGCGGCGGTCTCTGCGCTGGAGGCGGCGCTCTTGCCGGAACAGCAGATCGTCTTTTCGGCGGATCATATGAGCAGAAAAAATGCGTTCACCGCGGACAGGGACGAGGGCGGGGACGCCTCGATGGCTATGGCGTATCTGAGCAGTTGGCAGGGCCCTGTGACCGAGGAAGAGGATCCCTACGGGGACGGAGTCTCGCCGGACGGGCTGACCCCTGCGGTGCATGTGCAGGAGATTCAGTTGCTGGAAGACGCAAAGCCCGGGACGATTAAGACCGCGGTTCGGAAGTACGGCGCGGTGCAGACCTCTCTGTATATGAGAAGAAGCACGGAGCGCGGGGACACAGAGGACGGCGCGGAGGCTTCCGGGCAGGATACTGTGTTCTGTTACAATGAGAGGACGAAGTCGTATTTCTGTCCGGACGAGCGGACGCCGAATCATGATGTGATCATTCTCGGCTGGGATGACGATTATTCCAGATTCCTGTTTTCGGAGACGCCAAAGAAGGACGGCGCGTTCATCTGCCAGAATACGTGGGAAGAGGGCTTCGGGGAGGACGGCATTTTCTATGTGTCCTACGCGGATCCCAATATCGCGAAAAGCTGCGTGTGCTATACGCGGATCGAGCCGACGGACAACTATGCAAGGATCTGCCAGTACGACGACTGCGGCTGGCAGGGGCGGCAGGGCTACGCGGACGAGAGCTGCTGGTTCGCGAATGCCTATACGGCGGTCGACGGAGAGACGGCTGACAGGAACGACAGGGAAGAAGACGAGGCGTCCGCCGAGACGGAGGGAAATCGTTTCACGCCGTCCGGCGAGCGATTGGCGGCGGTCGGCTTCTACGCGGTCGGGGCGGATACCTCTTACGAAATATATCTCGTGCATGATTTTCGGGGCGCAGACGATTTTTCCGAAAGGAAATATCTGCAGAAGGGAACGCTGCCGAACGCAGGCTATTACACGATTGATCTTGAGGAACCGCAGGAGCTTGCGGCGGGAGAACGCTTTGCCGTGATCGTGAAGATCACGACGCCGGGGACGGACGAACCTGTGGCGGTAGAATATCGGGCGGACGAGTATACGCAGAACGTGACGACCGAGGGCAAGGAGAGCTACCTGAGCCAATCCGGGGAACGCTGGGAGAACACGCAGGAGCGTTTCGGGACGAACGTGTGCCTGAAGGCGTACATGAAATAGGTATTCGCGGGAATATGTGAGCGAAATGTGATTTACAGATGCCGTGCCGGTATGATAAGATGGCAGGAGAAGGGAAGGGCAGATAGGATGGAGCGTATCATTTTCGCGACCGGGAACGAGGATAAAATGCGGGAGATCCGCATGATCTTGGCGGATCTGAATATTCCGATCGTCTCCATGAAGGAGGCTGGGATCTCGGCTGAAATCGAGGAGAACGGGGACAGCTTCGAGGCAAACGCGGTCATTAAGGCGAAGGCGGTCATGGAGCTTTCGGACGAGGTGGTTTTGGCGGACGATTCCGGGCTGCAGATCGATTATCTGGACGGAGCGCCGGGCATCTACTCCGCGCGGTTCATGGGCGAGGATACTTCCTATGATGTGAAAAACACCGCGCTTCTGAAGAAGCTCGAGGGCGTGCCGGACGAGAAGCGCACGGCCAGGTTTGTCTGCGCGATCGCCTGCGCGTTGCCGGACGGGAGAGTCCTGACAAGCCTTGGCACGATGGAGGGACGGATCGGATACGAGATCAAGGGAGAAAACGGCTTCGGCTACGACCCGATCTTTTTCCTTCCGGAGTACGGCTGTACTTCGGCCGAGATCCCGCCGGAGAAGAAAAACGAGCTGAGTCACCGCGGCAAGGCGCTTCGGGCGATGAAGGCGGAGCTGGAGAAGCTGCCTGAGACGGATTAAATAGGGAAAGATCAGGGACATATAAGGAAGAAGACAGAGGGAGCGTTGAGAGCGAATGAGAATTCTTGTGGTGAGCGATACGCACGGACACGAAGAGAATCTGGAACAGGTGCTGCAGGACATCGGAATGCCGGACTGTGTGATCCATCTCGGCGACTACGAGGGCGGAGAGGCGCACATACAGGAGATGGTGAGCTGTCCGCTGTATATGGTGGCGGGGAACTGCGATTTCTTTTCGAGGCAGCCGCTGACACAGATCGCGGAGATCGGGGGAATGCGCATCCTGATCACGCACGGACATTATTTCTACGTGTCGGTGGTCGGTACGACGGATCTGATCGAGGAGGCAAGGGCAAACGGCTGTAATGTCGCCATGTTCGGGCACACGCACAAGCCGTATCTGGACCAGAGCGACGCGGGGATCGCGGTGCTGAATCCGGGCAGTCTGTCATTCCCGCGCCAAGACGACCGCCGTCCGAGCTATGCCCTGATGACGGTCGAGGAGGGAGCTCCCGCGAAGTACGAAATCTTCTATCTGTGACGATCGCAGATAAATTCGCGGAGACGGGGCTTTAAATTTAAGAAATGTTAGGGTACAATAGATAGGTAACAAAAAAATAAAATACAAGGATTCACCCCTGTATGATATATTGGAGTTGT
>CANQVH010000111.1 GCA_947627245.1 uncultured Lachnospiraceae bacterium
AAAAACAGGATTTAAAATTGTAGATGAAAACGAGGAAGAATATATCATGCTTTGCCGTTTGTGATACGGCAAATTCCTGTTTGTCGCATTGCTAATCAGCTCTGCGTTTTCGTTTCAATTCCTTTAATCACTGTTACCTGTAAATCCTTTGCGTCAATCAAACTTTCCTGTCTGCACTTCGGGCAGTAGAGGGGAAAGTTTTTAAGTTCCGTGTCTGCCCGTAGCTGTAACCTTGTTTTGTTTCCGCAGACAGGGCAGCGTACCCATTCACTACTCACCATATAAATCCTCATTCTATTTCCTTTTATTTTTCTGCTCCAGTTCCGCACCATAACGGACAACCATAGAAAGTAAAATCAGGCAGATGCCAATTCATTCACAGCATCCTCTCTTTCAATAGGAATTGCCTGTGCAGTTTCGTCTAATAAGTGTATCAATTTTTCAATGCAGTGTTTTGTGTTTCCCGTTCCGCTTAAATATATACCCAACATAATGAAATCTCCCGTCTGGCTCTTGAGACCTATGTCGGAGAGCTGTACGCGGACAAGTATGTCGATGACGAGATGAAGGCGGACATCACCGAGATGATCAAAGAGATGATCGAGATCTACCGCGAGAGGATCCGGGGACTCGACTGGATGAGCGACGCGACAAAGGAAAAAGCGATCAAAAAGCTCGACACGATGGGGATCAAGGTCGGCGCGCCCGATGAGTACGCCGAGATGTCGCTTGACAGCATGGAGCTTAAGAGCTATGAGGACGGCGGTTCCCTCGTGGAGAACGTAATGGCGATCGAGGAAGCGAACCGAATGGATCTCCAGAGATATGAAGGAAAAGAAGTGGACCGGAGCGAATGGCTGCAGGCTCCGCAGACACAGAACGCAAGCTATACTACCGTGTACAACGATGTGACGATCTGCGCGGGTTTCCTGCAGGTGCCCGGCGCGTACAGCAAGGACGCGTCCTATGAACAGAATCTGGGCGCGCTCGGAGTCGCCGTCGGTCACGAGCTCAGCCATGCGTTTGACATCAGCGGCTCGCAGTATGACGAGAACGGAAATGTAGTCAACTGGTGGACAGAAGAGGACTCGGCTGCGTTTGCCGAGCGCTGTCAGAAGGTCGTTGAGTACTTCGACGGCTGGGAGGAGGCGCCTGCGATCGCGATGAACGGAGCGCTGACGCTCACCGAGAACACTGCGGATCTGGGCGGTATGTCGGTCGTGCTGGAGCTTGCGTCCCGGAAGGAGGATTTCAACTACGCGGAGATGTTTGAAAGTTGGGCGCATCTGTGGATGGGCGTGACGTATCGCCCGTGGCTGGAGCAGAAGGCAGTAAGCGATTACCACAGTCTGGACAGTATCCGCATCAACGCGCTGTTCCCGAACTTCGATGAGTTCTACGAGACCTACGGCATCACCGAAGGCGACGGGATGTGGGTCGCACCCGAGGACAGAGTGTCGATCTGGTAACGGCAGAATAAGAAGTGATAACTTCAATATTCGAATCAATAAGGATTGCGAATTACAAGTACAGAAAAGAACTCCCGAGTTCATTCAGCTCGGGAGTTCTTCTTATATTGAATGATTGGAAAAATCAGATATCATACTGCACACTGCGCATTCTGAAAAGAATCAAGCCATCTTCGAATCGTAGATCGAGAAGCCGTCCCTTCCGCCTTTTTTGGTCTTATAGAGCGCCTGATCGGCTGTATGGTACAGCTCGTCAAAGGAGTTTCCGTACATCGGTGCGAATGAAACGCCGATACTGCAGGTGACGCGGCCGTCCTCGCCCAGACTTGGGAACGAATGCGTACGGATGCTCTCATGCAGCGTTTTCACCTTGGCGATCGCGTTTGTGTCGGAGACGATATTCTTCATCAGGATGCAGAATTCATCGCCGCCGAGACGGCCGATGACGTCACCCTCGCGGAATTCCTGACGGATGATATTGCTGACTTCGCGCAGAATCTCGTCGCCGACGGCATGTCCGTAGGTGTCGTTGACCTCCTTGAAATGGTCGATATCGATCATCACGAACGCCTGAAGTCCGATGCGCTGCTCGCAGTCGAGCCACTGCTGGATCATTTCCTCCGTGCTCTTTTTGTTGAGCATGCCGGTCAGCAGGTCACTTTGTCCCATCTCAAGAAGCTCCGCCTGCGTGCGGTTCGTCGAAAGCAGGATCGTCAGCAGCAGAGCGGATATGCCGAGGATCAGAGCCGTGCACAGTACGATCCCGTACCGGATGATAAACTGATAGGAGCTCCGGGCGACAGTGCGCGGCACCAGATAGCAGAGCATCCACTCGTCAAGATTAAGCGGCTGGTATGCCATATAGTACTGCCGTTTCCGATAGGTGAGCGTGAACAGGTCGTTGCTCTGCGCCGAGAAGTCTTCCATGACCGCATTGCGCGATTTGGCCTTCGGAAGCTTGACATTGTACATCTGGTAAAAGAAATTGCTCTCGTAATTGATGAGATCCGACATACGTTCGTCGGCAACACGCGCGATGACGGTTCCGTCCGAATCAACGATCATGACGGCGCCGGAGCCGGAATAGGTATCTACCAGAAGCATGTTTGCGAGCGTAGAGAGATTGCACGATCCGCCCAGCACGCCGATCACCTTATCGCCGCGGAAGATCGGGGTCGCGAGAACAATGCAGAGCTCGCCGTCTATATTGCTCTCAAGCGGTTCGCTGAACGCGCGCTCGCCGTTCATGGCTTTCTGGAAAAATTCGTTGGAACCGACGAACCGCTTGTTGCCGTCCGGGTAGTAGCCGTTGCCCTCCGAATCGATGATGACCATCCGGTTCATGGTGCTCTTTTCGGACATGGTGGCAAGCAGCTCAAGATTCTTGCTGTCCGTGAGTTCATCCTGCTCTCCGATGTGAGCGGCGATGCCCTCTATATACTGGAAATGCTGATTGATGATATTCTGGAAATTCTGACTCTGGTGCTCGAGATTGCTGATAACCGTGTCCTGTACATTTTTCTCAATATCCCGGAACACGCAGATAAAGAACACCACCGTAATACTGAGGACGAATCCCAGAAAAACGCCCATGGGCAAAAAACTAGTTTTCGAATTGGCAGTTTTGTTTGGATTTTGCATTTGTAACTCCTGTCATATATAAAACGATGTAAAAATAGACAACGCACGGATGCCGACGGAAGTAAGAAAAATGTCTATTTGTATTTACCCGCTCCTATTGTACCACATTCGGGAGAAAGATTCAAAAGATTATTTAAGAAACATGAAAAAATTTGAAATAGATGTAGTATTATAATTCATATGTGGACAAATGTACGGTAATTTTGTAAGATATATACCATGAAAACAGCGAAAAGGTGTGAAATGACATGGCAAACCGACCGGAAGAAAAAGAACATATCTGCGTAGGAATCCTTGCTCACGTCGACGCGGGTAAGACGACGCTCTCTGAAGGGATCCTGTATTTGGCCGGGAGCATCCGAACGCTCGGCCGCGTGGACCATCAGGATGCGTTTCTGGATAATTACGAGCTGGAGCGCTCGCGCGGCATCACCATTTTCTCAAAGCAGGCTGAGCTGATGCTGGAGGATCAGCCCGTGACGCTGATGGATACGCCGGGGCATGTGGATTTTTCGGCGGAGATGGAGCGGACGCTTCAGATTCTGGATTACGCGGTTCTCGTGATCAGCGGCGCGGACGGCGTGCAGGGACATACGGAGACGCTTTGGAGACTGCTGGAGCGATATGAGATCCCGACGTTTTTGTTTATCAATAAGATGGATCAGGAGGGAACGGACCGTGAGGCGCTCAGGAAGGAGCTCGAGAGCCGCCTTGACAGCCGTTGCGTTGATTTCGGGCCGCTGAATGCTTGGACGGGTATTTCGGATGATACGGCCGGCGTCGCTCCTGCATCCGGAACGGGAGCGCACGGGGAGCGCTCCAAGACAGACACCGCGGGAAACAAAATCCCGGAAGAATTCTGGGAGACGCTTGCAATGTGCGATGAGACTCTGCTCGATTGCTACATGGAGAACGGAGCGCTTACTGCGGCGGAGATTGCGGATGCGATCGCCGGGCGGAAGGTATTTCCGTGCTATTTCGGTTCCGCGCTGAAGCTGGAGGGCGTGCGGGAGCTTCTGGACGGGATACGGACGTTCGGCAGAGCGCCTGTCAGCTCCCCGGAATTTGGGGCGCGCGTGTTCAAGATTACGAGGGACGCGCAGGGGAATCGGCTGACGCACATGAGGATCACGGGCGGAGTATTGCGCGTGAAGATGCCGCTGACCGGACACGGCAGGGAGACCGGGGAGGTCTGGGAGCAAAAAGCGGATCAGATCCGGATCTACTCCGGGAGCGGTTTTCGGACGATAGCGGAGGCGCAGGCAGGAACGGTCTGCGCGGTGACAGGGCTGGAGCATACGTATGCGGGGGAGGGACTCGGCGCGGAGAAGGAGTCGTGGCTTCCGATTCTGGAGCCGGTGCTGTCGTACCGTGTCGAGCTTCCGCCGGACTGCGACGTCCATCACACGTTCCTGAAGCTGCGCGAGCTCGAGGAGGAAGAGCCGCAGCTTCGCATGGTATGGCAGGAGCAGACGGGCGAGATCCATGCGCATTTGATGGGCGAGGTGCAGACCGAGGTGCTGAAAAGCCTGATTTGGGAGCGTTTCGGGATCCGGGCGGAGTTCGGACAGGGAAATATCGTATACAAGGAGACGATCCGCTGCGCGGCAGAGGGGCTGGGTCACTACGAGCCGCTGCGTCATTACGCGGAGGTGCATCTGTTGCTGGAGCCGGGCGAGCGCGGGAGCGGCCTGCAGTTTGAAAGCCGGTGCAGCGAGGATGTGCTGGATCGGAACTGGCAGCGGCTGATTCTGACGCACCTTGAGGAGAAGCAGCATCGCGGAGTGCTCACAGGCTCGGAGATCACGGATATGCGGATCATTCTGCTGACCGGGAGAGCGCATCTGAAGCATACGGAGGGCGGGGACTTCCGTCAGGCGACTTACCGGGCGGTGAGGCATGGTTTGAAATGCGCCGAGAGCGTTCTGCTGGAGCCGGTTTACGCATTCCGCATTGAGGTGCCGTCCGAGATGGTTGGACGGGCGATGACGGATATTCAGAGGATGAACGGAAGCTTTGCGCCGCCGGAGATTGAGGGAGAGACGGCGGTCCTTGTCGGTCAGGCTCCTGTGTCCGAAATGTGGGGCTATCAGACGGAGCTTTTGGCTTACACGAAGGGCAGAGGAAGATTTTCTTGCGCGCTGAAGGGGTACGAGGAATGCCACAACGCGCAGGAAGTCATAGATGCGATCGGCTATGATTCGGAGGCGGATATGGACAACCCGACGGGCTCCGTTTTCTGTGCGCACGGAGCAGGGTTTGTCGTGAGCTGGGAGCATGTGCGGGATTATATGCATGTCGATAGCGGCTGGAGACCGGACGCGGAAGAGGACGGACAGAGAGAATACGAGGCGGATCGGCTGCCGCGCGAATCCGGACCGGCCGGCTTCGTGGACGAGAAGGAGCTGGAGCAGATTTTCGCGCGCACCTACGGAACGGCTTCGCAGGAGCGCAGGCATTACACGAAAAGCCGCCGTGTGGAGGCGCCGGGAAGCGCAAAGCCCCCGAAGCGGGAGACGGCGGACGAATATCTGCTTGTGGACGGATATAATATTATTTTTGCTTGGGAAGAGCTGAGGGCGCTCGCCCGGGAGACAATCGAGGGCGCGAGAGGCAGACTGGCGGATATCCTCAGCAATTATCAGGGCTGCCGGGGTATGCATATCATCCTTGTTTTCGACGCGTACAAGGTCGAGGGCAGCCACGGCGAGGTGCTGAAATACCACAACATTCATATCGTCTACACGAAGGAGGCGGAGACGGCGGATCAGTACATCGAGAAGACGGCGCGCGTGATCGGAAAGAACTATCATGTAACCGTAGCGACTTCCGACGCGTTGGAACAGATCATCATTCTCGGCGCGGGCGCGTCGCGGATGTCTGCGGATGATCTGCATGAGGAGGTAGAGCGCGCAAATCAGGAGATCCGCAGGGATTATCTGCAGAAATCCTCCGGCACAAAGAGCCGCCTGTTCGACGGACTGGACGAGCCTTTGCGCGGATTTCTTGAAGAGCTGAGACTGGGGCGGCAGACGTTCGGACAGCAAAAGAAATCGTAACTTTTCAGTAAAGAAACAGTAGCGGAAGCCGCCAAAGAATGGTATACTTATAATAATTAATTTGAAGAACGGGAGGGTTACAACGATGGGTGTAGATGTAAACAAGGCCAAAAGTGTGATCGAGAGCGGGAAAGCGGTGCTCGGCATCGAGTTCGGTTCGACGAGGATCAAGGCAGTCCTGATCGACGATACCAATGCTCCGATCGCGTCCGGCAGTCACGAATGGGAGAACCAGTTGGTAAACGGGATCTGGACCTACAGTCTCGACGCGATCTGGAAGGGTCTGCAGGACTGCTACGCGGATATGCTCGCGGACGTGAAGAAGCAGTACGGCGTCGAGGTGGAGAGCCTTGCCGGGATCGGTTTCAGCGCGATGATGCACGGCTATATGGCGTTCGACAAGAACGACGAGCTGCTGGTGCCGTTCCGCACATGGAGGAATACGATCACGGGACAGGCTTCCGCGGAGCTGTTTGACCTCTTCAATTACAACATTCCGCAGAGGTGGAGTATCGCGCATCTGTATCAGGCGATCTTAAACGGCGAGGAGCATGTGAAGGATGTCACGTTCTTCACGACGCTCGCGGGATACATTCACTGGCAGATGACCGGACAGAAGGTGATCGGCGTCGGCGACGCGGCCGGCATGTTCCCGATTGATATCGCGACGAGAGATTTCAACAAGACGATGATCGCGAAGTTTGACGAGCTCGTGGCGCCGAAGGGCTATCCGTGGAAGCTTGAGGAGATCTTGCCGAAGGTGCTGCTGGCAGGGCAGGACGCGGGTACGCTCACCGAGGAGGGCGCGAAGAAGCTTGATGTGTCCGGCAAGCTGAAGGCCGGTATTCCGATCTGCCCGCCGGAGGGCGACGCCGGCACCGGCATGGCGGCGACGAACAGCGTGGCGGTGCGCACGGGCAATGTCTCCGCGGGTACGTCCGTGTTTGCGATGATCGTGCTGGAGAAGGATCTGTCCAAAGCGTATCCGGAGATCGACATGGTGACGACGCCGAGCGGCGATCTGGTGGCGATGGTGCACTGCAACAACTGCACCTC
>CANQVH010000112.1 GCA_947627245.1 uncultured Lachnospiraceae bacterium
TGACAAAGCCTCTACCATGCCTGTTCTTGATGGATTTTCTCTTTGTTTCTGTAACCTTATATAACTTTCAATAAGTTCTTTGTTATCTTCAATATCCCTAGTCTCCTTTAAGTTATCAGAATTCCCCATTTGCTATACCTCCAATTCACCATTCATTAATTTTATGAGTAATCGATTCCGAGCATTTTTAGCTGTTTCAATTTGTTTCGACCGTATTATAATGGTATAGTACATAGTTTCAGCAATTTTATTATACCCATTCAAAAGTTCCGAACCTGGTATTAATATTTCCTCTTGGCTTAAAAAATCTTTCCAACGATAATTTACAATACTACTTGCACTACGTTTATCATATTCTGCCGTTTTTCCACTACGTCGCATATATTGAAAAGTATCATATAAGTATTGGATTAATTCCTTCCTCTTCGTACGTATTAGTTTACAAAAACTTGCACATATAATAGGAGCATGAAATATGTTCAGAAAAGACCGTCGAATAAGAGCAGTCCTCGCTACGCCCTCGTTTTTACTACCACCAGAAACTTCAAAAATGATATCTCCGTCAATGAGTGTTCGAGCTTTAAGATTTTTTTCTTCATGATAACGATAAGGAATTCCCAATAAATTCCCATGGGTTAATCCCAAAAGATCCGTGCCTCGAATTACATATGCTGGATTGTCACATTTTTCTATTGGTTTTTCTTCACCCCAACCACCACCAATTTCATAGTCTATTATATCTTTTAAGTATATTTTCTTCCACCCTTCCGGCACCCCATCAATAATAGCTACATCCTCATATCCCGGAAAGTGAAAATCTATAAACCATTCCTTATACAATCGCTGTGCGGCTTCTTCAAGGAGTTTTATTTGCTTTTGATTATTTTCAATCAGATCGTCATAAGTAGAGAGTATATTAACAATCCTTTTTTGAACATTAATAGGCGGTAACTTTAAAGGAATAGACTCAACCTTATAAATTCCCAGCTTAGGCTGGGCTGATCCCCCGGCAATTTGCTGCATCAGTTCCCAATACTTTCTCGAATTAAGAATATAAAAAAGATATTGTGAATTAATACGTTCATCAAAATCTGTTAATCTCACAGCATTTTCCGTAAGATTAAATCCATCAAATTCTTTCTTTACATATCCCACATCTCCTACAGATGCCCCAACAATAGTAATTACGATGTCGCCTGCATTAACAATATACTGCTTTATTTTTTTGTGAGCCTCTTCTGTTAAATAAACTAAATTACTTCCATTAATCGTACCTGCTTTGATATCCCGCGCTCTGATATATGGAAAATCAGTTGTTTCCTTCGCGAAATTAGCCCCCTTTGGAAGCCTCTTTCCGCTTTTTATTTTGCAGATATCTTTTATTGTAACTTCTTCATATATCATAGCCCCATCTCCTCCAAATTCTTCGAGATGGTATCCATCAGCATATTTGATTCTTTCTGCAAAGACAAAAGTTCCCGATGAATCTCTGTCATTCGTTCTTTGAAATCCACACCGTCCTCCTCAACAGGCGCAACTCCCACATACGCTCCCGGTGTGAGCGACCAGCCTTTCTTTTCTATCTCAGCCCTGTTTTCTACTTTGCAAAGGCCGGGAATATCTGCATATGTACCGTCTCCAAACTTCTCGTACAACCAATTCGCTTCCTTGGCTACAGTAAGAATATCAGTAAGCTCTGCAAGTCTTTCATCATATTCCGCTTGCATTTTCTTTTTCTCTCGTTTTCCGGCGTCTTCTACTGCCTTCTTAGCTTCAGCACGAAGAGTCTTTAGCTTTTCCGAAAGTTCATGTACTTGATCCGAAAAGGGCTTATTACTCCCAAGCGTCGCATGGTATTCTTCAAGCAAAGCGGTATATTTATCGGTCTCTCCTCGATACAACCAGACAATGGCATTCATATTTTTAAGCTGCCAGTCCGACCATTCATTTAATGTACGATCCACTACTGTATAATAATCCCGCGCATCGATGAACAACACTTTATCCAGCAGTTTCTTCGACTTTCCTCTGTCAAAAAACCAGAGAGAACACGGCAGAGATTTTGTGTAGAAAAAGTTATTACCGACACTGATAATAACATCTACATGCCCCGTTTCGATTAGTCCCTGACGGATATCTTTATCTTTCCCCTGACTGTCTGTGGCAGACGACGCCATAACAAAACCGGCCCGTCCGTGTTCATTCAAATATGCATAGAAATAGGAAATCCAGAGATAATTCGCATTGCCAACCTCTTTGTTCTTATTCACCCCCGGCAGACCGAAAGGCAACCGCCCGGCAGCACTGGTTGATTCTGACTTGACCTTATCCACGTTGAAAGGTGGATTCGCCATCACATAATCACAACATCCCGCCAAATTGTGGGCATCGTGATAAAAGGTATTAGCTTCATCTCCGGACTTGATAACACCGGTCAATCCATGAACCGCCATATTCATAAGGCAGAGCTGCGCATTATACTCAACCTTTTCCTGCCCGTAAAATGTCATAGTGTTATTGACATTCAAACCGGACTGATTGACAAAATCACCCGATTGAACAAACATACCTCCTGAACCGCACGCCGGATCGAGCAAAATGCCGTTTTTCGGCTCAATAACATTTACAATCATTTTTACCAGCGACTTTGGTGTGAAGAACACCCCATCATCTGCCGCGATATTTTTGGCAAACTTGTTAAGAAAATACTCATAGATACGGCCGATGATATCACCGCCCACAGCATCCAGCGCGCTATTATTAAAGATACGGAGCAGTTCCGATAAAAGCTCGTCCGAAAAAACAGTATAATTTTTGGGAAGGACACCAGTAAGCTGTTCACTTTGCCCTTCAATGATTTGCATAGCGTTATTAACTACTTCGCCAAGACTGGTCATGGTGTCCCCGTCTTTATTTTTCAACTCTGCAGATGCTATATCTTCCGGAAGGTTCAGCAGATAATCATATTGCGCTTCTTTGGGAAGGTACAGAGCGCTTTTGGCAACAAAATCACTTGCCTCCACGGGCATGACTCGGCCACCCCGAGACGGACGACCTTTCAATATCTCCGCTTCTACCATTTTGAATCTGCTGTAAGCATAACGTAGGAAAATAAGGCCAAGAACTGGCATACAATATTGATTTGAAGTGAGTTTTGATCCCGAACGTAATAAATCCGCAGATTCCCACAGTTCTGCTTCCAATTTTCTAATGCTAATCATAATCACTTCTCCTCTGTTTTGTAATTAAACTACTTTGCATAAGTATATACTATTGTTTGACTAGTTTGTTTTCTAAAAAACTATCTCTCATCTCTTTTGTTTTTGTGTTCCAATTATATGATATTATATCATATAGGCATACCCTACACTAGTGAAATTTCGCCGTTCGATATTATCTTCAAATTCTAATTCCAGACACTTTTTATGCCAGCAAATCCAACAACGTATACTCGCCTTTCCTCACTTTCGCTGTCTCATGATACTTCTTTATAGACTCCACAAGCACCGCCGGATCCGCAAAATATCTTTTAACAAATTCATAACTCTTCACATCCGGCAGCCTGAGATCTTCCCTGCAAAAATCGCTCGGTTTCTTTCCAGATTTCTTAAAATCCCTATACTTGCCTTCACGAAGTATGATCAACATTTCTATTTCGGGTGCGGTGATTACATTGATAACGTCTACCTTATGTTCATATGCTCTGCTGAGTTTAAACTTTTCACGGCGTGAGTCCAGAATCCGTATTACTGAAATCTTGCCCGTGAATCCCTTTCTCAAATACTTCTCCTCAAATTTCTTTCCGCTTCTGCAACGAATAACCTCTTCTTCCAGCATTTCTTCTCTTTGAAAAATGAGAAGTCCATGATCCAACAGTATATCTATGATGGCGCTCTCGGCAGAGCCCTCACAGATACATGCCTTATATCTTGCTAACTTCATAGACCACCTCCTACTTCAACGCTGCAGTTACACTTTTCTTCAGCCTTATATATGCCTCATACATAGGAGTTGTCCCCTCAAGAAAATCACTCTGATATGCGTCGCTCTTCTTTAAATCATTTCTCCTTAAAATATTGGAGAGATTTTCAACGGTAATCCCATCTCGGTTTCTGGTGATAAAAATGCTGTCGTTACGGTCATATTCGTCGAGCAACTCCGGGTAATGTGTCGAGAAAATTAGCGTACCGCCGTTCTTATTCAGCTTACTGTCCATAAAAAACCGCATTAATGTTACGACGATTTCTTTGTTAAAATGGTTCTCGATCTCATCTATCACGAGATACCCGCCTTTCTGAAGCACGTCCTGAGCCAACGTAAAAGTAACCATCCCCTTTATCGTACCTGAAGAAAGGTAGTTATTCAGCATAACGGGATTATTAAGCACAATTTCTTCTTTACCCTTAAATTTCAGGTAAATCAACACCTTTTGATCTTCTTCATTAAAGCGAAGATACTCAACGGTCGGATCAAGAAAAGTGATAACCTCCGCCGGAATATCTTCTGAAAACGGAAGAACATTGACATTGGTGTACCGCAGGAGATCAACAACTCGCATGCGCTCATTGATTTTCTTATTTCGCGCAATTATGATACTTACATCATCGGGCAGAAAATCCTCCTGACTGTTTCGGATCATCACCGGCTCTTTTCCATCAAATTCAAGCATTGCCTTTCTAGTCGATATCTCATCAGTTTTTTTCGTCCAAAGTGACTCTGCGACAATGCTATATGAGATCTTCTCCGTCACACTTTTCTTTGATGTAATAATCGTCTCCAAGCGGCAAATCTCCTTATCTGACTCCGAATAAAAATAAGTATTTAATACCGCCTCTTTTGCAGCTCCCAGAATATCACTGACCTCAATATGATTGATCGACTCGTTATTCATCAGATCAAGAACCAACAGAATGACTTTCAACACAGAGGTTTTTCCTGAGGCGTTGATTCCTATAAATCCGTTCGCTGGATTCAGATAAACATTCGAGAACAGGCTGTACAGAAGTTTCCTATGTCCTTCCGCAATTCTCTGCTGCGCATAAAAGCTTATATCAAGTTTCTCCTTAAACAGTGGCAGTCCATCTGCTGTAATACGAAGAAGTTTCATAATAGCCTCCAGATTTAAAAACAGATTTTCCGTTGATATTTATCCTTTTACATTAGTATACTACTTTTTAGGAAATTTATCAACAGAAAATCCGTTTTTATCTCTATAAAATTTTATTGACAGCAGCACCAACTTACTACGCACCCAGCAGCGGCACACCGTTCCCGACGCCGATGCGGTCTGCGCCGGCCTCGACCATGCGCATCGCGTCCGCGTTCGTGCGGATCCCGCCACTCGCCTTCACAAGCGCACGGCCGTCTACCGTCTTCTTCATCAGCGCCACATCCTCCGCGGTCGCCCCGCCTGTGCTGAAGCCGGTCGAGGTCTTCACGAAATCCGCGCCCGCCGCCACGGACAGCTCACAGGCTTTGACCTTCTCTTCGTCTGTCAGCAGGCATGTCTCGATGATCACCTTCAGGATCGCGTTCTTTCCAGTCGCCTCGCGCACCGCTTCAATATCCTTCTGCACCGCTTCATAATCCTTGTCCTTCATCCAGCCGATGTTAATTACCATATCCACTTCCTGCGCACCAGCCGCAACCGCGTATTTTGCCTCGGCTGCCTTCGCCTCCGTCAGCATCGCGCCGAGCGGAAATCCTACTACGCAGCACACCTTGACGTCGCTGCCCTCAAGCTGCTGCGCCACCAGCGGGACACGGCAGGAATTAACACAGACCGAAGCAAACCCATACTGCTTCGCCTCCTTGCAGTAGCGCTCGATCACGTCACGCGGAGCATCCGCTTTCAACATCGTGTGGTCAATCATACCTGCTAAATTCATAGTTCTTTCTCCTTTCACATTGTGTTGTTTTTTTGTTAGTTTTCTGTCGTTTTTGTGTTGTTTTCGCGTTGTTTTAATATTATTTTAATGCTTTATTCGCTACTTTCATAATAGTCTAATTTATATCGCTTTTCAACCTGATTTTCCGGCTTTTTCAGTGTCTTCCAACTTTTCCAATGTTTGTACGGCTCACGGAATGTTAGTGTTTGCGCAACTCCCAGAACGCGACCGCGCTCGCCGCCGCCACGTTCAGCGAATCAACTCCATGCGCCATCGGGATCTTCACCGTGTAATCGCAGGCTTCGATCGTCTCCGCCCGCAGTCCTTCGCCCTCCGTCCCGAGAATCACCGCAAGGCGTTCTTCCGCTGCAAGACGTGGATCATCGATTGATACCGTATCTTCCCGGAGCGCCATTGCCACGGCCGCAAAACCCATATGTTTCAGCTCCTGCACATAGTCCGGAGCCGATGTGTCCAGATACGTCCATGGAATCTGAAAAATCGTCCCCATGCTGACACGGATCGCCCGTCTGTAGAGCGGATCACAGCATACCCGCGTCAGCAGCACCGCATCAAAACCGAGCGCCGCAGCCGAACGGAAGATCGCGCCGACATTCGTCGGATTCACGACGTCCTCCAGCACCGCGATCCGGGCAGCGCCGGAGCAAACCGTCTCCGCTGTCGGCAGTTTCCGACGCCGCATCGCGCACAGAAAGCCCTGTGTCAGATGATATCCGGTGATTCGGGAAAGAACAGACGCATCCGCCGTATACACCGGAATGCCGCCGCAGCGATCCAAGATCCGACTTATCCGGCGCACACTTTCCCGGCCGTCCTGCTCCGCCTCCGCCGTCTCGCTCACCAGCTCTCGCTCCGCCAGTACGGAGATCGGTTCGTATCCGGCATCCAACGCGCGCTCGACTACCCTCGGACTCTCCGCAATGAATATTCCGGGCTCAGGCTCATAGCGGCGCAGCAACTGCACCTCCGAGGTGCATGCGTATATCCGAAGCTCCTCCGCGTCCAGATTGTCGATTTCGATTATTTGATGCATCTGCCGTTCCTCTGAATTGATTCTTTCCATCCGTTTCCCGTTCTTCCCAAAGCATGAAAGCTTGCTTTACATTTCCCTATTCTTTCAAAATCAACTGGCACACCGTCTCGCAATGTGTTGTCACTAATATCGGAACACACATCGTGTACCTCGTCTTTGATATGGGAACACAATTCTTTAGATTTTGTT
>CANQVH010000113.1 GCA_947627245.1 uncultured Lachnospiraceae bacterium
TGATACCTTTTTTCAACCTGCATAAAATTTTCAAAGTTCACAAATTTCTGCTTGACTTTTTATTTGCAGACTTGATTGTCAAGGAGCCTTTCTTCTGCGTGTAGGTGTTCGTGATCGTCACTGTCGCAGATGTCTTCTCCTCCGTGAATGTGACCTCGCCATTCGACACATCATAAGTCGTCTCTACTGTATAACCGTCCACGTTGCCGTTGGTCTCTTTTACCACATATTTGCCCGGCACGAGATTTGGAATCGTTATGCTACCGTCCTTCATCTCGGCATAGTTGAAGCTGGCTTTCGGCGAAGCTCCGCTTTCCGTCGGCATCGGTCCGTATACCTCGAACGTGATCGCCTTTTTCTGATCTTCCGTCAGGTCTACATCTGTCAGGTCACCTTCGATGCTCTTCTTCACCGTCAAGCTGCCCAATTCCTTATTATTCACAAACTTCACAGTCGTTGTGCCATCTTTTACGAGAGTTCCGCTTTCACCTGTAGTGCTCGTCGTATATCCGTCCGTATCTGCTTCCTTCTCGATTACCGTGTAGGTCACTCCTGCCGGAAGGTTTTCTGCGGTCTTTGTTTCATTGTGTTTCAAGGTGAACTCTGCAACACCATTCGTGAACGTCATACTGCCGAATGTTCCGGTGATACCACTGCCGATTCCAGCCAATGTCACCGTGAAGTGGAATTCCTTATTCGTATCGCCCGCATTACCGGTAACAGTCTTTTGAACGCTCAGCTTCGCATGCTCCTCCTTCGTATTCGTAAACGTTGCTTTCTGCGTTCCCTCATTGATCGTTCCGGTCTCTCCCGTATACTTCGTTACATAACCGTCTGTGTCTGCTTCCGCCTCGGTTACCGTATATGTCACTCCCACCGGAAGCCCTGTTGCTTTCTTGCTTTCATCATGCTTCAGCGTAAATGTTGCGACACCATTCGTGAACTCCATATCGCCATATTTTCCATTGATGCTACTGCTATCTGTCCCAGAACTACTTTTTCCAGACAATGTTACCGTAAAGTGGAACTCTTTATTCCTATCACCTTTATTTCCGGCCACTATCTTTTTCACGATTAGACCGCCATTATCTTTCGTGTTCGTTACTGTTGCCTCTGCCGTGTCATTTGCAGGAATCGTTCCGGTCTTTCCCGTATACTCCGTTACATAACCGTCTTTGTTTGCTTCTGTCTCGGTTACCGTGTATTTTACTCCTGCCGGAAGGTCCTTTGCGGTCTTAGATTCCCCATCCTTCAGGGTGAACTCTGAAACGCCATTCGTGAATGTCATATCACCGTAAGTTCCGCTGACGGTTTTGTCACTCAGTTCTACTTTGAAGTTGAAGTTCTGCTCCTTATCGCCCGCATTACCCGCTACCGTCTTTGTTACCTGCAGGTTACCCTTTTCTTCTTTCGATGTATTGATACATTCAACCTTTCGTTCGATCGTCTTCTCATATTCCACTAGCTGCTTATGATGGATCTCATTTCCATGTTTCTTCAATGTGTTGACTATTATAGAACCAACCATCAATCCTTCGCTCTCGAACGATGCCTTAGGAGCCAGAACCGTGCCAAAATTCTGCACTTCCTTTACTGTGCCCGTAAATGCAGAAACGGATCCGTCGCTTCCCGTTACATAAAAGTTCCAAATTATATTGGAAGCGACATCCAGCCAGCCCTGTGCGTCTACACCATTGACTATCATCTTACCGACATTTACACTCTCAGGCGACTTAGTACAATC
The DNA here is from genome assembly GCA_947627245.1 of uncultured Lachnospiraceae bacterium. Classification (GTDB taxonomy): domain Bacteria; phylum Bacillota; class Clostridia; order Lachnospirales; family Lachnospiraceae; genus Choladousia. The sequence continues at coordinate 1,745 of CANQVH010000113.1, forward strand.
TACATTTACAACCAAAAGTTCACCGTCTGCAACCGCTATCCCTTGTCCGTTAAACGGATCCACATTAGAATCAGTTTTACCGTTTATAAGAATTCCTTCCTTAGTCATCTGCCCAGAACTATTTACCGGAATCTGGAGGACTTTAATATTATCAGTCGCAGAGGAAGCTACATTAGCCAGTTTTACAGAAAATGCCTCCAATCTGCTCATTTCTGTCTCAAAATTAATCGGGAATGTTCCCTCAACCCGCTGAATGTCTACACCACAACTGTTCGAATCGTTCGGATCACCAACAAATACCTTGTACCACGCATTGTCGGGACCTACAATATATTTTTCACCTGTGTTCGGATTAGTACCATCCGATTTCTTATCTGAAATTGTATTGTTTTCCCCTATCACCAAAGATGTACGTGGCAGGGTCTCATGTTTGAAAGTATCTTTATCACCGCTACCCGATCCATAGAAATTCTCTATAAAGGATGCCCCCACACCAAAAATACCGGTACTGCCAGAAGAACTTGTTGTCTCACTCGTTCCATAAGTTACTGTTACCTGACTTCCGTTTACGGATGCTTGGCTTCCTTCCTGTATCGGATTTTCGTCTGCATCTTTTTCAAATACATAATATTCTCCGCTCGGAAGCGTCTTTCCATCAACATAAACCGAATCCTCATACCACCCATCAGCGGTCTTCTTATCCTCTGTAAGTGTAATACTCGTACTTGTCTTTTCCCTATATTCCTCTCCATCTTTTACATATATACCAAAAGAGTATGTTCCCGGCTTTTGAGCCTTTTTGACAATCTTCAGTTTTACAGTCGTCTGCGCATTAAAAGAATTGGTAGAAGGTCCCATCTGATGTTCAAATCCCATCAAATTCTTGACAGCTATACAACCTTCCATATCCTGAGTGTTATAATAATTAATCGCAAAAATGCCAAAGTTCCTCGCTATACCAAGCCCAGACAAAATCTCACCACGGCTCATTGCAATGCGTTCGTCATTGATTGTCTCAATCAACGTGGCGCCATCAATCAGCATAGTCGCTTTTTTCACAGCATTATAGCGGCCCGTCTTAGTCTCAGCCTCCAGTGCCTTTACTTTGCCCTTTTTCGTTATCTGATAAAATTCAATTCCATCAACGGAATTCTCTGCTATATCCTCCGGAATAGATGACGTCTTATGCTTAATCGTGACCTCAATCTTTCCGGTCGGCTCGATCTCTTCCCCATCCTTCAAAAAGGAAAACTTATACGCACGCAGACCAAGCAGGGACTTGGTGTTGTCGTTCTCTGCCTCCTCTACCGCCTTTTCCAGCTTTTTGTACTCTTTGGAATCTCTGTCCTCGACGATCTCCATTTTGAGCTCCGCCAGATTGGAGTTCAATACTTCCTCATCCTCGTCTACTACAGCCGTGATTTTGACGTCGTCGTCCTCGTATACAAAGGTGCGATCTACGTCGACCATCTGCGACAGCACGAACACGGAAAAGCTGTCCGTTACAAACTCGGCGGAATCTACCGCGCCTTTTGCGTCGACTTCCGCGCCGGTCGTCACATCCTCCGCGCCGGTCTGTTCGTCCAGATGGATCACCTGAAGCTCAGCCGCATCCGCGTTCAGCGTCTCGCCGCCGAAATCTTCATCATTCGTCTTCTCATACGCAACCTTCACTGAAACCGTGCCGCCCTGCGGCTCGACCTCCACGCCGTTAAGCTCGAAGTGCATATCGTAAGCCGCATAGTTTGCAAGCTGCTTCTCTCCCTCGGCCGTCGCCTCAATCTGCGCGATCTCCTCATCGGTCAACTCAACCTTCTTAACTACAAACTGAGCACCTTCCGGAAGAATACCCGGATCGGACAGCGTCGCCGTCACGACCATGCCGTCCTCGCCCTCACATACGAATTCGCTCGGAAGCTCTTTCTTCACCTCGAGCAGTTCAGCATTCACCCATTTGATCTGCTCGTCCTTGACCACCTCGTCATTCACGAACCACAGATTGCGAAGCGCGTTGACGTCCGCCTCGCCGCCCTTCACCTCTGCGAAGAATACGAACTCCTTCTCTGTTCCGCCTGCGACCGTCTGATCGTTCCATACGACCACACTGCCGTCCGCATATGCCGCTTTCTGCTCCTCGCTCAGAACCACATTGCCGAGCGCCGCTGCATTCACCGCATTCGCAAGCGTATCAAAGTTCACAAGCTGGAGGCTTTCGCCGTCCTGCTTCTTATAAGAAAGGGAACCGTCCAGAACAACCTTCAGCGAAATACCCTCGGCATCCGCACCCGCCGTCTTGTTCGTAAGCTTTACCGTATATTTTACCATCGGAACTACAGCGTCTTCCGTCGTCTGCTGGAATACTTCCTGCGTAACTTCCGCTTCCAGCTCAGCTTCCGCCTTTGCCGCTGTCTCTTCCTCGGTTGGCATCTCCGTCTCCGTCACAGTCTCAGATACCTGCTCGGTCTCTGTCGCCTGCTCGGTCGCCGTCTCACTCTCTGTCGTCTTCTCGGCTGTTTCCGGATCGGATTCGGATTCCGTCGCCGTCTCCTTTGTCTCGCTCTCGGATGTCTGCGTCTCAACCTCAGAAGCCTGCGTCTCCGGCGCTTTCGTCTCGCTTTCGGAGATCTGCGTCTCAGCCTTCGTCTCACTCTCAGGAGCCTGCGTCTCAGCCGCCTTGGTCTCGCTCTCAGAAGCCTGCGTCTCAGCCGCCTTTGTCTCGCTCTCGGAAGCCTGTGTCTCCGGCGCTTTCGTCTCATTCTCGGAAACCTGCGCTTCAGCCTTCGTCTCGCTCTCCGAAATCTGCGTCTCCGCCGCTGTGATAGCAGATACCTCGCTGATCGGCTCAGTCTCAACAGCCAATACGCCCAGCGTACTGCCCTGCTGTACGACCATCGCCGTCGCAAGCAACACTGCAACCAACCGTCTCATCCTCTTTTTCATGATTCTTACCTCCCTTTGATCCGGTCATTCCCTGTCAATTCTTATTGTCGTTTTTGTCCGTCCTTTGCCTATTCGATTCTCTGCCGCAATTCTGTTGTGAATATTTGTCACAAACATTTGATCGCACGCAAAAAATACAGGTCTTGTTACCTAAGGATAACTATAGTACAGTACAGTATACGATTATTTTCAATAGGAAGATTGTATTTTACAGGTCTTTTTATGTATCTTTAAACGTCATCGAAGGTCTTTATTTGTATACTTTAATTTTGCCTATTCATAAGTTGGTATTTTAGGTTTCTGCCAAAAGACTTGACAAAGATCTGCCTAAAGAAAAGTCCGTCATTCAAACGGTCAGATATGCATCACTCTTCGTATTGCCGACAGTTGATATCCTTTGCGCAGGAGAAAGCGGATCATGCGCTCTTTCTCGCTGCGATCCGCCTCTTCTTCTGAATAATGCTTCTTTTCCAGCCAGCCGCGGATCTGCTGCTCTTCATCCGGGATCTCCGTCTGCTGAAGCGCCTCCTGCACGTCCTCCTGAGACACGCCCCTCTGATATAGCTCCTGAGCCAACCCGCGTATGCTTTTGGTCTCTTTTCTGCATTCGATGTAATTCACCGCGTAGCGCACATCGTCTATGTAATGGTAGCTCTTCACATACGCCACCGCCTGCTCCGCGATATCGTCCGGATAGGAAAGGTCGCTCAGCTTTCGCCGAAGCTGCTGCTCGGTGCGATCCATATGCTGCAGATAGTTCATCGCGCAGAGCTTCGCCCTCTTGGGGAGCAGCTCCTCAAGGATCTGCCTTTCGCACTCCGGCACAAGCGGCTCGCCCTCACGGATCCCGAACTCTTCCAGCTCCTTCTTATAAAGAGGAAAGCTGACGCCGCTCTCCAGACAGACCCGATACCGGCCCCCGCTCAGCGGCTCCAAGCTCTCTACGAAATCCCCTTCCCTACTACACATCCTGAACCTCATCCTGAGCCGGCGCATCCGATGCGTCCGAGCCGCCTGCCAGACCGTACTGCTCGCGCACCTTCTGCTCGATCTCCTGCATCACGTCCGGGTGCTCCGCCAGATACAGCTTCGCATTCTCACGGCCCTGACCGATCTTCTCACCCAGATAGGCGTACCACGCGCCGCTCTTGTTCACGACGTTGTTGTTCGCAGCCAGATCGAGAACATCTCCTTCTCTGGAAATACCCTTGCCGAACATGATATCGAACTCCGCTTCCTTGAACGGCGGAGCGATCTTGTTCTTCACGACCTTAACACGCGTCCTGTTCCCGATGACCTCTCCGCTCTGTTTGAGCGATTCGATCCTGCGCACGTCCAGACGGATCGAGGAATAGAACTTGAGCGCGCGGCCGCCGGTCGTCGTCTCCGGATTGCCGAACATGATGCCCACCTTCTCACGGAGCTGGTTGATAAATACGACCGTGCAGTTTGACTTGCTGATCACGCCGGTCAGCTTGCGCAGCGCCTGCGACATCAGTCTCGCCTGAAGGCCGACATGGGAATCGCCCATGTCTCCGTCGATCTCCGCCTTCGGCACAAGAGCTGCCACGGAGTCTACGATGATGATATCCACCGCTCCGGAGCGCACCATCGTCTCGGTGATCTCCAGCGCCTGCTCGCCGTTGTCCGGCTGTGAGATGTAAAGATTGTCGATGTCTACACCGATATTTTTCGCGTAGACGGGATCCAGAGCATGCTCCGCGTCGATAAAGCCGGCGATCCCGCCGCGCTTCTGCACCTCGGATACCATGTGCAGCGCAACGGTCGTCTTTCCGCTCGACTCCGGACCGTAGATCTCTATGATACGTCCCTTGGGAATCCCGCCGAGGCCGAGTGCAATGTCCAGACTCAGGGAGCCGGTCGGAACGGTCTCGATATTCATGTGGGCTCCCGTATCGCCGAGCTTCATCACGGAACCCTTTCCAAACTGCTTCTCAATCTGCGCAAGCGCAGCATCCAATGCTTTTAACTTATCTTCCTGTGCCATTTTTCTTCTCCTTGTCTCGAACTTATGTTCGTATCTGTTCTAATCCTAGTACATTTTGGTTCCATTGTCAAGTAAATCTTTCGTTTTTGTCTGTCTGTTTTGCTGAACTCTTCGTATGCTGAGATTGGAAGTTTGCCGGAAACGGCATAAGCAGTTCGATAGAACCGGAGGTTGTCCGGTAATGAATACAGACTTGTCTCGTAATATGCAGCTCTTCGGCAGTCCCGTCCGTGCCTGCCGACTTTCTCCTGTGCAGATGATCGTACCCGCGCCCCGCCTGTGCGTTCATTATAGAACAGGCAGGGCGGAATTGCAAGCATTTTTTTCGGAAAATTTACGCGACTTCGAATGAAATTCTAAATTCCACATTCATGCTGAATTTAGTCTTACACTCCCTTCCCCATATCCTGTATGATGT
>CANQVH010000114.1 GCA_947627245.1 uncultured Lachnospiraceae bacterium
TAAGAAAGTACAAGGGCGTCCGGCTGTTGCCTATTGCCCGCAGAAATCCGGCGCAGCCCTTGTATGCGATCGTGGTGAGCATTCCGCCGAGGATGATGACAATATAAAGATACGATTGGTCAAATACTTCCTCCGGCGTCAGAAGAAGCCGCATCATGGGCTTCAGGAATGTTACGGAAACGACTGTCAACAGGATGCCTATCCCAAGGTTCAGCTTTATCATGGTTGCCGCGCCGCTGCGGAAATCCTCCCTGTTCCCGCTCCCGAAAATTCGGGACAGGATTATGCAGTACCCGTTGTTAAGCCCCCAGGCCAGGTTCATGAGCAAAGAGTAAAGCACGCTTGTCGCCCCGATCGCCGCGATCGCCCCGTCTCCAAGGAAATGTCCGGCGATCATGGTATCCACGAGGTTGTAAACCTGTTGGAAGACATTGCCGATAAAAAGAGGCACCGCAAAGGCCATGATGATACGGACAGGATTTCCTTCTGTCATATTTGTGATTTTTGATGTGGTATGGTTCATATGGATCTCCCTCCTGAAGCTGTCTGCTTTATTGGGATGATACCATAATCGTGCAGGGCATTATTACATATTCATTGGTTTTATGGCATATTCGTATTCAAAAAGGAAGCTTCAACGCAGAATAAGCCTCATCGCTAACTGCCTCCAGCCACTCGTTGGAGCTGTTTTCCCCTGGCACCTCAACGGCCAGATGCGAAAACCAGCTGTCCGGCGCTGCCCCGTGCCAGTGCTTCACGCCCACTGGAATGTTGATGCAGTCGCCCGGTTTCATCTCCACGGCGTCCTTGCCCCACTCCTGATAATACCCGCGTCCGCCGACACAGATCAGGATCTGTCCACCGCCCTTGTCCGCATGATGGACATGCCAATTGTTCCGGCAACCCGGCTCAAAGGTCACGTTGAAAATACCCACCTGCTCTTTCGATACCGGGGCAAGATAGCTCTGCCCGGTAAAATACTGCGCAAAGCCGTCGTTGGGCGCGCCGATGGGGAAAAGGATCGTGTTCTGATATCTGTCCTTCTCCGTCCGCTCCGGCTCCGCCTCGTTCCACACATCCTTTGCCAGACGGAACACCGCCCACGCCTTGGGCCAGCCCACGTAAAAGCCGACGTGCGTCACGATGGCGGCGATCTCCGCTCGGGTCACGCCGTGAGCCTTCGCGTTCTCGAGGTGATATACCAGCGAAGAATCCGTGATCCCGGAGGACATCAGCGCCACCACGGTGAGGATGCACCGGGTCTTTAAGTTGATGTCCTGGTTGTTCCAGTTCTCGCCAAAGAGAATGTCGTCGTTGAAATGAGCGAAATCCGGAGCGAAATCGCCGAGTTGATTTCTGCCTGCAGTCTGAGTGATCTTTTCCATTTTGTTTTCCTCCTCGTCAAATGTTTCTTTCTATTTGATTTGCTTACTGGTGATCCTTCACATTGCGGATGATATAGTCGAGCGTGTCCAACGCCTGCTGCCTTGCGTGCAGCTCGTTCAACTGCTCGCAACGGTAGCGCCGCAGAAGACGGTACTTCTGGTCCTGCGTATCGCAGTCCATGACCGCTTTCGTCTCCGCATCGCTTAAGCCAGCCTTTGTCAGTGAGTATGGTTCCGGATACATATGCCGACCTCCCAAAAGAAAATGTAAGTGCAGGCATGCGCATTCTGCGTTCTGCCTCTGCACTTACATTATATGGGAACATCCGTCTCACTTCAAATACTTAGTTCTTATGACTCGTTCATGCTTAAAAAGTATTTTGCGTGTTCGATCTGTTCCATCGCGCCAAACTCACCCATAAATGACCTTCCCATGGGCCGCCCCGATCCAACGAAGGCGCGAGCTCACAACTCGTCGTGTATCGCATACCATCGCAGCTTCCCACCGCACTTTTTGCAGGGACACATCTTTGGATAAGGGATGGTCTTTATAGGCCACTCCCAATCGCAGACCGTGCAGCGGTAAATCCCCAGCATGGAACCCTCGCTCCCGCCCGCGACTTTTTCCAGTTCCTTCTCGTCCAGTTTCTTCTCGTCGTTCATGTTCTTTTTCATGTCATCCATCTTTTTCCTCCTACCGCAAATAAGGTTTTCATTTCACTATCCGGATTGCTACGGCACGGCTCCCGTCATACACCGTTTCCGCCGCCGATCCCGCAACCGCACTTGTCGCCGCCGGCTACCGGGCAGGCGCAGTCTAAAAGTTTCGTTGATTATTAATAACCATAATATTGTTTAATTGTTTGCATTGTCAATGGATGTAACACGAATTGTGCCATATGATACACGAATGGTATGCATATGACCCAAAAATTTGTGGCGGTCTCACCGTAAGCGCCGTAGTTACGGCTTGCCTGCTCCTGAATGTAGGGCACGAAGATTTGGTAGCCGTACCCAAACAGGACCGCTCCCACCCATACAGAGACATAGCCGTTGGCAAATCCCCCGAAAAAGAATCCCGCGCTGCCCACGCCGGAAACACCGCAGCTAAAACCGATCATGGAGCTGCGGGTCTCACCGGTAAAAAGGGCGACGGTGAGAGTCAGCAACGAGGACATCAACAGACCGCAGCCCATCCCGTAGAAGCAGCGGGTGATAAGGATTACCGGGAACAGCGGCAAAAATACTGGGATAATGCCGCCCACCGTGCAGAACAGCAGCGAAATCTTCAGTATCAGATTTTTGTTCTGTTCCATCATGCTCTCTCCTTTGCCCTTCCTATGGCCGTGATACAACAGTCAGGAAAATTGCACCCCTTATTTTAGATGTTCTGTAAAAAAGCGCTCCAGCTTATCAAACGGTATGGCGTTCTTCCCGCCGCCGTCATAGAGGTCGGTGTGCACGGCGTCCGGGATGATCAGCAGCTCCTTGTTGTCCGTATACTTGCTGTCCTTTGTCATGGCGGCGTAAGCATCCTTACTGAAATAGCAGGAATGAGCCTTCTCCCCATGCATGATCAGCACGGCGCTGCGGATCTCATTGCTATACTTCAGGATTGGCTGATTCAGAAAAGATTCGCAGCCGATCACATTCCAGCCGCCGTTTGAATTCAGACTGCGGGGGTGATAGCCCCGTTCGGTCTTGTAGTAATCATGATAATCCTTTACGAAGAACGGCGCATCCTCCGACAGCGGATCAACGACACCGCCGCCAGCGTAATGCCGTAACGGTTCACAAATGTGACCTTGCTGTGGTCTACCTTCTCGCTCTTTGGGAAGGTTTTATCCCATTCCGTCGTTAGTTTCAGTTCTTCCTTTTTTCATGATACTCTTACCATCCTTTCGTTATTTTATTGATTGATTTTCGGTCTTCCGTATCAGATAATCCATAAGGTCTACCCGCTTTTGACTTTCGTGCATCCGGTCAAGCAGACCGCAGCGGCATTGCTTGAGAAATCTTGTCAATTCGCTCAGCCTGCCCGCCTGCAATATGCGCTCGGCCTTCTCGATCTCCTCCGCCCTGCATCCTGCGTCAACCATCCCCGCGAGCAGACTCTCCATTTGTTCGCTCATCCTCTCATCCCTCCCGAGTCTGACTTTTTTCTGATATTTATGGTATAGCACATTGACATTTTATCGCTAATGGCTATAATGAATATCGTGATATTCTCTTTCAGAATATCACGATACTGAACGGAGGACATCCATATGGAAATTCGCACTTTAAAATACTTCCTTGCCGTTGCAAGAGAAGAAAACATGACCAAAGCCGCGGAAATCCTGCACGTTACACAGCCCACCCTTTCCAAGTCGCTTCGGGCATTGGAGGACGAACTTGGGAAAAAGCTGTTCACCCGGCACAGCTTCAGTATTTCGCTGACCGAAGAAGGAATCCTTCTCAGAAGACGGGCAGAGGATCTGGTTTCAATGGCGGATAAGATCATCGGTGAATTTGTGTCATTGGACGATATAACCGGCGGAGATATTTATTTGGGACTGGCTGAGTCATATCAAATCCGCTGCCTTGCGCAGGAGATCAAGCGTTTCAAAGAGATTTACCCCGGACTGCGCTATCACATCAGCAGCGGGGATACGGAACAGGTCACAGAAAAGCTGGACAAGGGTATTCTTGACTTTGCCGTGCTTGCAGAGGAACCGGATACAGCAAAGTATCACTATCTTACTTTCCCGGAGGCGGATGTATGGGGCCTTGTCATGCCTGTGGATCACCCTTTGGCAAAAAAAGAGAGCATCCTTGTGGATGACGTTACCGGGCTGCCACTGTTTTGCTCGGAGCAAGGATGGAAACGCGACATCCCACGCTGGGCCGGAGAAAAAATGGACAAGCTGCATCTGGAAGGCTCCTTTCGTTTGTCCTATAACGCATCTTTGTTTGTCAGGGAGGGTCTGGGATTCCTGCTGACCTTTGACCATTTGATTGATACGAGTCCGGGAAGCGGACTTGTGTTCCGCCCGCTTTCACCGAAATTGGAGGCAAAAATGTACTTGATTTGGAGAAAGTATCAGGCTTTTACGCCTATCGCGGAACGTCTGCTTGCGGAATTGAAAGATAGGTTTACCTGAGTTTTGATGGTTTCAGGTTCCCATCCTGCAGTCGAACCCTTGATGTGATTGTGTTGGTATCTTTGGAGCGAATTTCAAGAACAAATGCTCCTGCATAAGTTACTCAAAAATAAAGGGCTTCCGAGGCCAATCGCCGACTTCGGAAGTCCTTACTTTTATATGGTTATTGTTGCGCTGGCTGGTGAATGTAAGCTGCCACCAGCATCTTGGGTTATGGAAAAAGGAAAAATTAAATAGACTTCTCCCCATTCATTGTTCCGGCTTCAAGGGCCCGTAGTAGTAGCTGGCCGTTGCGCCGCCGTCAATCAGGATCGTGGAGCCGGTGATGAACGCGCCCGCAGGCCCCATCAGAAGCTCTGCCACATTTGCCACCTCGTCTGCCGTACCGGGACGACCGGCAGGACATTTGGCAAACATATTTTTATAAAAGTCCCCACGCGGACCGTTAAACTCGTCAATGGCAAGAGGCGTCACAATGATGCCGGGGGCGATGTCATTGAGCCGGGCGCCGCCCTCCGCAATGACCTTCCCGACTTCTTCAAGCAGTACCGCCGTCCCATAGAGATCGACCTTCAAAATGGCCTCAATAGGTGCCTGACTGGGAGATACTCCCGCCCCATTGACAAGCATTTTGATCTCGCCATATTTCTTTCCTTCGGCGATCAGCGCCAAGATAGACTCGCGGCTGGACAGATCCATTTCCGTAGGAATAACGTCAAAGCCCGCGTCATTCATGATTTTGGCGATAGTCTCCGCATTCTCCTTTTTCTTGTCTCCAAGAATGATCTTTTTACCGAAACCGACACGCCGGGCAATCGCCATGCTGATCTGTCCCGCGCCGGTAACTAACATAACATCTTTTTTCATGATGATTCCTCCCGTTTTCTTCTTTCAATCAAGTACATTCCATTTACTTTTCTGTATCAGATCACTTTCTTTGCCCATGCCGCCACCGTGCTTTCAGACCTTGCGGCATCCGCACCGTGAACGGCAAGCCCAGATCCAAAAGACGCGCCCTTGCAGATTTTCTTCAAGTCACGTTCGCAGGAGCCAAGACCGCTGCCCTCATGGGTCATAACTGCCATTACCTTTTTTCCGGTAAAGTCCAGCCTTTCAAGCTGGGTAAATACCGCCATCGGGAAAGTTCCCCACCAGCACGGCCCGCAGACAAAAATGTTGTCATAGTCTGCAATGCTGTCAAGGTATTTCTTCAGCTCCGGCCTTGCCTGTCCGCGCAGTTCTTTCTTTGCCTCGTCAATACAAGTATAGTAGTCCGCCGCGTATTCCTTTACCGTCTCAATCTGAAAAAGATCTCCGCCGACTGCCTTCCGGATAAACTCCGCCACAGTCTCCGTATTGCCTTTAGCAATATTTTTGATACCTCCGTTCCAGTAATTTTCTCCTTTGCGGGAGTAGTAAATGATCAGATTCTTAGCCATGATTTCATTCTCCTTTTCTATCGCTTTTTTATGGTTCTAATATTTTTTATCTTCCTGTCATTTTTTCCATTTCCGGGGCGTACCGTCCGCCATAGACGGTGCTGCTGTCCGAAATTTCCGTGAGCCGCGCCATATCTTCGTCGGAAAAATCTACATAGGCGGCGCTCATATTCTCCTGCAATCGGCAGGGGCTTTTCGTGCCGGGAATCGGGACGATCCATGGTTTCCGGTGCAGCAGCCACGCCAGTGACACCTGCGCGGGGGAGAGCATCTTCTCGTCCGCAAAAGCCTTGAGCGCCTTTGTAACTTTTCCGGTCAGAAATCCTTTTCCGAGAGGACTGAAAGGCACAAGGCCGATCCCCAGTTCCTCCAAAAGAGGGATAATCTCATTCTCCAGATTGCGATACCAAAGGGAATACTCGCTCTGAACCGCCGTCACTGGGAATACGGCATGGGCGCGGCGAATGGTGTCTGCCCCTGCTTCGGAAAGCCCGAAGTGTAAAACCTTGCCCTCGTCGTGAAGCTCTTTGATCGTTCCCGCGACTTCTTCAATGGGGACATTGGGATCGACCCGGTGCTGATAGTAGAGGTCGATATGGTCGGTACGCAGACGGCCAAGCGAACCCTCCACCGCTTTTCGGATGGTCTGCGGGCGGCTGTCCAGCCCCCATGATTTCCCGTCGTGGATGTCCCAACCGAATTTTGTGGCAATCTTCACCTGATCCCGCACCGGCTCCAGCGCCTCGCCCACAAGTTCCTCATTGGCATATACGCCGTAGACCTCGGAGGTGTCAAAGAAGGTCTGTCCCATCTCCACCGCCCGGCGAAGAAAGGCGATGCACTCCGACTTTTCCGGGAAAGGAGGATAGCTCTGTGACAATCCCATGCAGCCAAGCCCGACTGCGGAAACCTCCAGCCCATTTCCCAAAATTCTCTTTTTCATATCCGTCTCTCCTCCTTGAACCTTGGTAGTGTCAAATCCTACCTGTTTTTTTGTTCCAAAATCTAATAAAAACCTCAGTCTTAAGGGAAATCTGCAAAA
>CANQVH010000115.1 GCA_947627245.1 uncultured Lachnospiraceae bacterium
ATTTCAGGGGCCGACGTAACTCAATCAAGTTACGCCGACCCCTGGTTGGAGCTATCTATTTCCCGACAGCCCCTTTCATACTCCTCTTTTGTAAGCTGAAAACAGAATCTTTCCGGGAAACGGGAACTATTCCTTTTTACAGCCTCATTCAGTCGCCTTGTTTCTACCTGATAGAGGGCAGCAAGATCACTATCTATCATAACCTGCTTTCCTCTAATCACATATATTAAATTTTGTATTTTCACCGCTTCTACAGGCATCACAACCCCTTTTATTTCTTTTGTCATAAAATACACCGTCCCTTTCCCTCCAGAATCTTGATATCGCAAATTACAGCTTCAAGTTTACAAATAAATGTTCTTGTTATATTTTAGCAGATGCCCCTTCCTTAAAGAAAAAGCCGAAGCCAATCTCTCACCTATCAGTGAAAAAATCAACTCCGGCATGATGACCTCGTATTATACGGATCTGAGCTCGGCTCAGTATTCTAAATTCGATATGCAACCAAGGCATTTAATATATAATCTATATCTACCCATACACTACAACTAATGAATTATATTTTCATAGTCTTGCAGCCCATGAAAAATATTGTCCAAAAATACGATCTGATCCACGATACGGTATAGCATAAAGTATCTGTGATTTGAAAAATTAATGCGGCGATATTCTGACTGGCGCAGCTTGGAATCGATTTTTGCCTCAGATCACGTGAAACTTCTACCGCTTCTTTATACATGGCCTGTGCTACGTGCTCGCGAGATTCTTTTAATTTGTCTAATATTTCCTGTTCCGTTAATGCTTCGTATGGATCTGCTTTTTTATTTCAAATGGGAACCCGTTTACCGCCAGCGCACGGGCAAAAACATGCAAATTGCAGTTGTGGTGTCTGTACCCAAATCTCTAAATAAAGCATCTGGTTTCTTTTTTAAATCATCATCTACTCTCACCTGAATCGTGCTTGCCATTTACACCCCCCTCCTAAAGCAACTCATTCTTATTTGTATAAGAATAGCAAAAGGATAATGCTAAATCAATACATTTGTAATGATTTAGCATTATCAATCTATATCTGTCTCATCGAGTACTTCAGACTACATCCGTTTTACATAGCATCAGATTCAGCCATTTCTCGTCCTCTCTTCCCGGACGTGCATCGCCAGTAATCCAGCACTCTTCCAGCTCAAGCCCCGGAACTTCCTTCACAAATTCCCAGAAGGTTTCCTCTGTGAAATCCGTGAAATACCTTCCGTTTCGCTCGCCCTCAAAGGTTCCATATTTGAAGGATGTATAAATAATCCCGGCAGATTTCAACGCATCTCGCATCCGGCACATTACATCACGCAATTCCGGCTTCGGCAAATGCAGGATGGACGAACATGCCCAGATTCCGTCATAAGTCTCTACGGAATCCAATTCCTGAAACAGCATCTGTTTCACCGGGACTCCCGTATATGGGCTCGCAATCCGGCACAGCTCAACCGAACCGTCAGTCGCATCTACTGCAAATCCTGCATCCAAAAAACGCTTCGTATCACGCCCGGAACCACAGCCGAAATCCAAGATATATGCACCCGGTTTCAGTTTATCCAGAAAGCGGTTTTGTATGTGGCTAAACTCAACCTTCACAGTGTTTGCCGCGAAGATCTTCGCAACCTGATTGTAATAGTTTATAGTCCTTTCATCCATGATCAAATTCTAATCATTCTCTATCTTTATACTTGTCATACACTTGTTCTGCTTCTTCACACACTTTCTCTGGATTGTTCAAGTATTCTTCAACGACCTCTTTCTGCAACCGTGTTCCCTGCATCCCAGAATAATGCGTCTCAGGATCCAGGCTTTGTATGCGCGCTGACTGTAAAGATATTCCTGCATAGTTTCTAAAAATATCCGAAACTGGGGCTCCCGTCAAAATCTCCTCCCGTCTCCGCAAAAAATCACTTATTTTCTGGCGCGCATCCGCAAGCTCATTTGAAGATAAATGCTTTGTCTTAAAATACCCAACCACAAGAATTACAACTTCTTCCCGCACCCATTTTCTCTGTTGTTGTTTTTCATTCATCTTACGTAATTCCTTTCTGCCCCATGCATCTATATGCCTTTTTATTCAAAAAATGAGGTCTTCTCACTCCTTCATATTGATTTAGTAACTCATATATATGCATAAGCGTCATTCTAAAAAACCGCACTGCCATCCTTGTTGAATCAATCGTAGAAATTCTTTCTTTTCTTCTTGCGTCAGACTATTATATAACGATAGTACTCCCTGAACTTTACACTCATGCAACTGTCTAGTAACGATATCTGCTGCCCTATGTGCTCGTTCTACCGTTTTTGTATCAGCATAAATTGGAATTGATGTCAGCCTTTCTAACCACAAGCTACATTTCTGCACGTCTATAATAGTTCCTTCTTCAACTGGAATAATATTTTTTTCAACCCAATCCTGCTGATTAGACAATAGGTGTTCATACAATTTATTCGCCTCATTTAAAACTACTATTCTGGCTTCATTGGATTCAGTATCAATAAATGTAGCTAACTCATCAATTGTTTGAGGAAGCTTTTGAACACAGGCCTCAGTTTGCTCAATCCCTTTCATTTTCTCCATAAGATGCAAATCCATCTTTTCGGGAAGATTATTAGCAAGCATACTTTCAATTATAGATTTCAGCCGCATCAGAGCCTCTAAAGAATTAATATTATCAAATTCTTTATCGATTGCAATTACTCCATCTACTATCTCCTTCTTCTTTTCTTCAATAGATTTCATAGTATCGTTTATTCGATGGTTAAGAGAAATAGTAATAGAAGATGGAAGATTTGCGTCCTGCAAAAACCTCCTCCAAGCCATAAGCTTATTCTGAATACTCTCACATTCAGAATATGAAATATTCCTTACATCAGAAAATAGCGCCAAATCTTTTTCACACTCTCCCAAGGCTTGGCTATACTGATTTCTTGCCTTTGTCTCTTCTACAATTTGAGCAACACGTACTTCAATTAAGTTGGCCTGTTCTTCATAGTTTTGCTCTCGCAATAACTTTATTACTTTACTATATGTATTCTGAAATCCACCTAATTTAGTTATATCACTGCAGTTCAGCACTCTAATGGCCTCCCCAAATGGCGAACCCATGATATATTCAATTTTTTTACGTGCATCATTCATAAACTCAACATATTCTTGCGGATAAACATACGGAAGGTTCGGTTCTATCAAACCTATCGGATTATCTACATAAGCAAATATTCATAAGTAAATTTATCGCCTATCTTTGTGCATATCTCATTATACAGCATGCAGTTTTGGCTTTGAACTCTTCCCTCCTCTTCAGAATTAAGCATTTCTGAAAATATGCCTGAATCAATTATATCTACAGGATAAACATAAGGTAACCAATTTCCTTTGATGTTTTCTTTTGAAACAACATCATACATGTCTGCGCAAAAAGATATGATAGATCTCTGTTGCATCCAGTCTTCTGAATTTGATAAAATCCACACTGTAAGTGGATGTAAAGGATAGCACCCCTTCATAATTACTTTTTTATATAATGTATGCGATGTCCAGACATTTTTTTGAAGCTTGTTGCCGGACCACCGAATTATAGAGTCATGTATTCTATCGTGAAAGTTTTGATATCTGGTTAAAGCTTTTCCTATATTCTCATCAAATTTATCAGGATCAATTTTCTGAAGTAAATTCGCCAAAATGGTCTCGAAATTAGAAGAGAGATAATACTTTTCACTCGTACTATATCTTCCCACATATCGAATAACATTTGATGTTTTATCTATATGGGATAAATAAGCTTCCAACTCATATTGAATAAACCCAACAAACAAAGCCGCGCCGTTCGCACTCTGTATCGCTTCAAATACTTGTTGTAAAGACGCATCTCCTGCAATCGCTGGATTAGCCGCTACATATTCAATATATCGTCCAAATTCGTCAAAAAGAAGTACAAGCTTATTAAACGGTTTTCCATCACCACAAAGCTCTTTACTTACCTTTAGAATAATATCACCTGCGGAAATACCTTGTTCCCAATGTAATACATCGCCAGTAATCTTTTTAAACACTACATTTGTTACATCTATCACGCGATTATCATTCTCAATGTTTGCTAACAAATATTCTTTTAAATCAGCGTCTTTGATATCAAGTCCCGATTGTTTAGCCGCCTTCAAAAAATCATTAAGGCATATCCCTTTCCGCGAGGTAATAAAACCCTTCTCATATAACATCCACCCGGATAATGATTGATGCACTCGAAACAGTGTCTACATTTTGATTCGTCAATCCTGTATACGTAATCACTGTCTCCTTGTCCAATCCTCTCCAGTCTTATAGCTCCATAATTACAGGCATTTTCACACGCATGACAACCAACGCATAATTGATACTTAGTGATTTGACACTTAAATTTTTGTTCAATCTCTACTGTTTTTTTCCTATCTGCAATCGGTGTATGTAAAATAGAAATTCTAAGTTCCTTACTTCCTATACGTCCTTGCAATTTCATCAAGGGTTGCTTAGTATTGAAATCCAAAATATAGACTTCTCCCAACCGTTCTTTCCCCATTGTGAAATCTAACAAGCCAAATGGTTTAAAGAATTCATACATTTCTTTAGTTATTGGCTTATTTACCATATAGTTAAAACTCAGATCATCTGTTGCGCATGGTTCGAAATTGATTGCAACATTGTTGCTAAGTTCAATTCCAGCACCACCTTGCCTTGCTTTCCATCCTCCATTCTTTACATAATCCTCGGGATCAGTCTTTCCCATCTTTTTAGCGAAATCAAGAAGAATACTATAAAACCTCTCGTACAATTCTGGCATATAGATTGATGCTAAAAACTGCGACCATGCACTATTATTTGGACAACACCAACATCCAACTCTTGTGTATCCAAGTTTATATGCCGCATTGAAATCTATTTTGGTCGTCAACAAATAAAGCCAAACATCATAATCTATCCAGTCAATAATAGGAGACGCAACTAATTGTTTTCTAATCTTTTTCCCTCTGGAAGATCTCTCGTAATGATTTCTACTAGTAGATTCACTTCTTCTAATCCCATAAAATGTTAATATAGTTCTCTTATCAGCAAAAGTTTTCTTTATCTTATCCCCTATGTACCCAGTTTTAAATATTGTGCAGCACCATCTTAAAGACCGAGACGGAGGTCCAAACGACTCGCAAAGGTTAAAAAAATCCTGTTCCTTGTTCTGCGCGTACAATAAAGGTGTTTTTCGATTTACTTTCCTAAATCTATCGATGTATTCATATGTATACGGAAACTCCAGTGTAGTGTTCCCAAATATATGTATAATTGAAGGGTTCCCTAACGCCTTTCTAACAAGATCGCTTACTACTGTAGAATCTTTTCCTCCTGAAAAAGATACAAATGCAGCATTCTCTTTGTTATTGATATATCGTTTTGAAAATTCATTTATATACTGCTTTGCTTCAGTAGTTAAAAAATCATAGTGTGAACTATTAGCCTTTACCCATTTATCAATGTATTTGTCAAAATATTTATAAGTATTTTTGCTTTCATATTCAGCTATTTTTTCCCTAATATTTCTTGGGTCTTGTTGTATTACGGAATTAATCCTAATTGCTATTTTCTTCCCATTTACGTAATACCTATTGCCAGCTCCGTTCCAAACTGAATCCTTAATATAATCAAGCGGCTTATCAAGCAACACTTCCAACAGCAATCTTTCTTCCGGAAAAACCGGTCTTGCATCGGATGTAAAATAGCCTCCTATACTATGGCAAATCGGACACTCTTCATCATAAATTGGTATGTTACAGTTATCACACCAATATAGCTTGCTTTCTACTTTAGCTCTACTTCCACAGATCGAACATTCACTTTTGCTAATATCCAAATTGCATGTGGGACAATGATATTTGATCAAAAAATCGCCCCTTTCGTTAATTCATTTTCTTTTTCCAGTATTGGCAAAACAAGGCACAAGAATATCCTTGTTTACACATACAATCCCATGATTTTTCATCAAATCTGTATTATCTTTGCAACTATTTCCATACTATATTTTAAAATAATGCGTTTTTCTACTATACCTATTTTTTCATTCTATCCTTATTTTCTACATCAGTCTACATGATTTTATTTAAAAAGTGTATCAGTTTTGTCTCTATAATTCAAGATTTTTGTTGGTAATGTATTTATCCCGACACGCCATGCATTTTTTGGCAAAATTGTACTTTTAAATTTTGAGGGACTTTTCTCTTATCGCCTTTCTTAGAATTACATTTTTACTAGCCAAAATTATACTCGCCTTCAGGTATTATATTCAAAATCATATTTCATTTTACAAGATCCATATCAATTGAAATATGTCACACCCCTACCCCACCATCAAGGCTATAATCCCAATCGCAATCCCGATTGGCGGACATATACCCACTACAATAGCAAGCAGAAACCATTTCCACCAATCCGAACCTGATCCCGAAAAATGATGCGAGTTTGCCAATTTATAATCTATCATGCTGTCCTGAAGATCGTATTTCCCATTTCCATTCCAATCGAACATGTTCTGACCTCCCGTTTATAAAACAGATTTTGTCAAGCTTTTTCTTTTGTCAGATCTCTGTGATGCCATTATTGTAGCAAAACTCCTGTACAAAAAAACCGACATTCAAATCTATTTCAACACATAAGTTACTGTTCAGTGGTCAGCCAAATACCACATCTCGTAACCATATTTTTCCTTTTTCGATTTTAAAAAAAGTGTGAA
>CANQVH010000116.1 GCA_947627245.1 uncultured Lachnospiraceae bacterium
GCGAAAAAGATGATTGCCGCGATCAGGTCAAATAGCAGGTAGGCGATGCAAAAAATTGCTTCTCCGAACTGCGGCATGCGGGGTTTGGTTTTGGTATAGTTCATATGATTCATGAGATGTCACTCCTATTTCCACTACAATGTAACGCTTTTCCTATTGCATTTCCCTCTCTGCTCTAAGCACATTCCTGAAATCTTCACACATTCTCCATATAGCGGCACTTCGGATATCTTCACGTATTCTCCGTATACCGGCACTCCGAATATCTTCACGTATTCTCCGTATACCGGCACTCCGGGAATCCCGAGCAGCCCCAGAATTCCCCATATCTCCCGCTTCGTTTCCGCAGCACCTGACCACATCGCGGACAAATCTTATATTTCCCCGTCTCCGGCACCGCATTTTTCATCTCACGCCCAAGCCGCTCATACACCTGCTGGTTCATCCTGCAGTCGCTCAGCGCCCTGTGAGCGTTCTCCGTCGAAATCCGGTAATACCCGGCCAGATCCACAAGCCTGTAACGCGACAATTGCGGCAGATACCTCCTCGCCAGCATCAGCGTGTCTATGTAATCATTTCCAATCGTCTTTCCCCAGTACTTTTCCGCGTCGCGCATAAGAAACTTCATATCAAAGGTATGAATGTTGTGTCCGACAAGCACCGCATCCCCCGCAAATTTCAGAAAGTCTCCCAGCGCTTTTTCAAATCCAGGACTATTCTTTACCATATCATCATAAATCCCATTGACGCTGCTTGCGCTGAAGGGAATCGGCCGTCCAGGATTCACAAGCGTCGTAAACTCGTCGACGCATCTGCCACCAACCACCTTGATCGCCGATATCTCAATCACGGCATCCCAGGCCACAGATATTCCGGTCGTCTCCAGATCAAAAACCACGTAATCCGGAACATATTTATTCAGCCTTTTTCCAGGCATCGCAGATAGCATAAGATTGATTCCTCCACAGCTCAACAGTCTGACGTGTGCATGGTGCAGATCATCCCTATTTACTCACTACACTGGTTGCTCGCATTATTTCTATTCAAAATTTTAGCATCAGGACGAAACAGCTCAATTTTAATTGCCTCGAATTCGAGGTAATTCAAGTCAACACAAATCAACGTTTCTAAACTCTACATATTAACTTGCCTTTCGATTTATGCAATCACAACTTTATACTTATGCCTCAACCGATTCGACAGATATGTTTCTTTATAATCGACCTTCCCATCTTTCATCAGTCTTCCCAGTACAATCCCCGGATCCTGATCAATAGATTCAGCGAAACAAATAATATTATCCTCGTCAAAATACTGATTCCGTCTCAAAAATTCTTCATATTTGTCCTGCGGAATAAGCGCGCTCTTTGCATAAATATCCGCCTCATCCTCAGATTTATCAGATTCATCCTTAAAGGTAACACCAAAGTCCCCATTCATAATATGACCGATTTCGTGGAAAAGCGTAAACCAAAAAGTATCTGCATAATGTCTGCGATCGTTCACCATCAGCATCACTTTCCCATCCATCTTTTTGGAAGCGCCATTGATTCCGGAATTTTTAAGATTCGGAAGCGCCACTAACACAACGCCGGCTTCCAGAAACGCCTTCTTTATTATCGGCAGAAAATCTTTATGGCTTTTTGTCTGCGTCAATGCAAAAGATACCGCTTTTTCAAATTTCTTTTTATTGTATTTTGGTGTCTCTATTTTCAATGCTTTATTGATTGCAATCTGAACCATCGTATTGGCATTGACAATATTGGATATGCTCAGCTCTTTCGTATAGCTTCTAAAATTCACCGCAAGATTTCGTTCTTCCAGAACCGTCAGAGACGACACAGATAAAAATTCCCTGATATATCTGATCCGCTCATCAATCTTGCGAGCCAGATTGGGAAAGCCGAAATTCTCCCGAAAATACTTGTAGTCGATAAGCCGAAACACTTCTCTTTCGCGTTTCAATTCCTCCCCAGAGAGAAATTCCGCAACCTTTTCATCATATGCCTGCTGCAATCCGAGCCAATAGGCAATGGTTGTTCCCAACATTCTCGACAATTTTGACGCAATATCAATTGACAGACTCTGCTCTCCCCTAATCAAAATACTGAGATTTTTGGGAGTAGTACCCAGACGCTTTGCAAAGTCCTCCTGCGTAAGTCCGCTTTCCTCCACAATTTCCTTGAGATAATATCCAGGATGAAATGCGATCTTGTCATTACATTCGATATAATTACTCATAGTGTCCTCTCACCCACTGCCCTCTTCTTATCTCCGCCAAACAGTTTCATCGCTGCCTTCATACTGGTACATTGTAGTTTTACTTTGTTGTTTGCATATTTTATCTTCACAGATTTTGCCCTTTTAAAATTACCCCTCAGGTAATTTCATTATAGCATTTTGTTCTGAGATGTCAACTCTAATATACTGTATCCATAAGGTCATTCTAAAAATCCAATATTTTTGCTCTTTAAAACGCAAAACCCGGAGGCTAGCCATTACAGACCTCCGGGCAACGACTATGTTTTTTACTCTGTGTATCCTAAACTACACAAAACAATACTTCTTCCATGTTTCCGTTATGTTTATCTTTAATTTCCCATTTTCGCACAAAACGGATTTGTGAAAATTGGGATATTCCTGTAATTACACCTCTGCCTGCACAATACGCCCAAAATTGAGCTCATCTTGTAATAAACCATACACATAAGCAGGGCTTTCCCTGTACAATCCGGTTTCTGTATCTATAAGTTTTTCATAGATCTGTGAGTTATATATGGTACGCATTGCGATATCATATTCCACCCCCTGCGTCTCAGTATGCATCTCAACAAGATCCTGCACCATGTATTCAACCATTTGTTGCTCTTTACTCATGGATCAAATGCTCTCCTTTCTCAACAAACTGACTGCCTTCTCCGTATGAAAAGAATATTGATTAGTCGTCTTTTTATATATCATACTGCTTAACATATTCTCAAAAGTTATCATGCCGTTTTCATACTGCCTAAACAAAAGCACCATGTCATCGTCAGCGATTGGACCGATCACAATATCATATTTATTATCGAGGTTACATTCCGGATCAGAAAAATTGGAGAATTTCTTGCTGCGATTATTCCTTACAAACCTCGCCCATTCTTCGGATGTCTCTGCTCTAAAGTCCTTGATATTCAAATCCTTCCTCTGTGTAAAGTCATCGTCAATCTCATAGACGTTAAGAACCGGCGATCCTCCATAAATTCTTGCTACCCGGTTTGCCATCTTCTCTGCCTGTTCTTTCATAACAGTAAGATAAAATCCCTGTCCGAAATCCTTGTATGGACGGCACAGAGCAAGGTTAATCACTTTAATGTCCACATTGCTCCCATGATATAAACGCATCAGTATCCGCCTCCATTATTTCTGCATACCATAGTTAGATCCTCCACCGCGGTATCTAAACTTAATGTATGCTCAACATCATAATGCTCTTTGATAAACTCAATTCCTTTGTAATCGTACAAGTATAAAAATGCGTCCTTTGAAGCTATATGGAACCTATTAGCGAATTCATTTACGCATACCACTGTGTAATTGATTTTCTTTTTTAATTCACTCATATCATACCTCCACCGTAAACAATATACTCACATAGCAAGACAGATTAGAATAATCTTAAGCTACTATTAAATGATTATGCGACCTCCTTATATCTCGTATACACATACTCGTAAATCTTCTGACGATATGCGGAAATGCTGATCTCATCGTAGCATTCAGGCAATTCTGTCCAGAGAATATCGCGAATAACATTGTCAACGGCCGCCTTAGTCTCCTGCTTATCTGTCCAATGATCCAGTTCAGAAATCTTCTCTTTAATTCTGCGGAGCAGCATAACAGCAACTTCTTTGATTTTCTTAATGTCATTCTTGCTCAAATCATCACGAAACAGCATGTCATAAAGGGAAAGTTCTTCATCGCTTGTAAACCCCTCACGTACATACCGCTGTTCCTCCTGACTCATCTGGTTCGCCAGATCCATCAAATCCATAAATGTTTTTTCGATCGTTGCCCGATCCTGTTCCCTGTTATAATCATTAATGATCCGCTGATACCGTTCGTAAAAGTCAACACGCCCCGGATTCGCAAACAGCATTTTATCAAGCTTCTGCTGGATGAGTTCTTCCAAATCTCTCATAGCCAAATTCTTTTTCTTAACTCTGGCAAACTCTCTTTGAAGCAAATCAAAGTCAATTGCGCTGATATCAAAGCGACGCGGAATCTCAGGCTGCGTTGTCGAAACCTGTTCGATCTGCACATACACGCTGATAATACCATTAATTTCAACCATCAAATTTGTTGTATCAACATGTTTTCGCTTCTTCTGGAGCTCCGCATAAATCGCCGCGATAGCCTCATATTCTTTACGGGTTTGACCCGTAATATCGTCGCGATCAACATATTTCATGAGGCGCTTCAATTCCGAAGCGTATGTCGTATAAGTTTTCTTGTCCTCTATCGAACTGCAAACTATATCCGCAGCTTCCTGTAAGTAAGAAAGTTTTGCAAAATCCTTTGCATCAATGAGTCGCTGCAGATCAAAGCCGCTTTGTTTCAAAAACTCTTTTGTTTTATTGATGGTTTCAAGAATACGGGAAATCAACTCATTCTTATCCACAGTGGGATCGGAACCGCCAACGCCACTGATATTAGCAGTGTAATCTGCCAGAGCTTCTCTGAGTGCCTTGACAATACCGATGTAATCTATAATCAGTCCGTTGCTCTTCCCTTCGCTGACGCGATTTGCGCGTGCAATCGTCTGCATTAAAGTATGTGCTTTTAACGGCTTGTCCAAATACAGGCAAGACAAGCATTTGACGTCAAATCCGGTGAGCCACATTGCACAGACAAACACAACGCGGAGCGGATTCTTCGGATCCTTAAATTCCTTATCCAATTCCCGCTTTTCCATCTTTGTGCGATGATATTTTATGTCCAGATTCCACTTTTTAAAAGTCTGAATTTCGTTCTGCTCCTGACTGATGACAACAGTCATCTCCGTTTCCTGCATCCACTTCAGCTTTCGATTCAGTTCCTGTGCTTCCTGCTGCGTCGCCGTGCTTATCTTTGCTTTCAGCTTCTCAATTTCTTCCTTCCAGTATTCCTGGACATAGTTATACATGCGGACACAGGTTACTTTGTTGAGGCAAACAAACATCGCTTTTCCGCTTGTCCAAAGATCAGAATAATGCCCTGCAAAATCACGCGCAATTGATCTAAGCCTCGGCTCCGCAGTAAGCAGATGTATTTCTTTGGCAAACTCTGCTTCAAGTTTCTCCTGCTGATCTACACCAAGGTCCGCATTTTCAATAGCTTCCAGTATTTGACTAGTTATTTCCGGATTGTCCAGATCAAGAATCCTCTCGCCGCGATTCTCATAATAGAGAGGAACAGTAGCTCCATCCTCAACCGCGCGTTTAAAATCATACACAGAAATATATCCGCCAAACGTACGGGCAGTAATATTATCATCGGATAAAAGCGGCGTTCCTGTGAAACCAATGCGGGCAGCCGTAGGTAATAATTTCATCATATTATCCGCAAAAATCCCGTACTGGCTACGATGCGCCTCATCAGACATAATGATAATGTCATGTTCGGGGTAGATTGGCTCTACATCCGGTTTATTAAACTTCTGGATCAGTGTAAAAATAAAACTCGGATTTCCACGCAGTTTTTCGACAAGGTCATCACCACTGGACGCGATAAAACGTGACGCCTTGGTTTTTCCAAGCAAACCGCAATTCTCAAACGTTTCGCTGATCTGCGTATTCAAATCCTCGCGATCCGTCAAAATAACAAACGTAGGCGAACCTTTATATTTTCTGCGCACTTTCTGGGCAAAAAACAGCATAGAATAACTCTTGCCAGATCCTTGCGTATGCCAGAACACACCCAGCTTTCCATTGTTCAGGCTTCTCGCCTCATAAGCCTTTATCGCCTCATTCACGCCAAGATACTGGTGATTGCGAGCAAAAATTTTCGCTGTTTGGCCGCCGGAGTGGTCGAAAAGAATGAAGTTCTCAAACAAATCAAGGAAATTTTCTTTTTTGCAGATACCACGCAGCATCGTTTCAAGAGCTACGCTGCCCTTGTCCTTTTCGGTAAGTCGTTTCCATTCATGGAAAAACTCAAATTTGCTGCCAAGCGTACCCACCTTTGCCTCCAGACCATTGGAAAGCATAAGAAAAGCATTGTAATAAAACAGGTGCGGAATGGTATCCAAATAATCCGTGTAGTTGTCTACATAGGCATTCTGCACATCCACCGTGTTCTTCTTTAATTCAACAAACAACAGTGAGATACCATTTACAAAACCTACAATATCCGTCCTGCGGCGATATAAATCTCCGTGGATCTTGAGTTCTTTGATCGCCAGAAAATAATTATTACCCGGATCTTGGAAATCTATAACGATCGCCTTTCTGGTCTCAGTCTGCCCGTTCGGTTTTTTCACCGTAACAGGTATCCCGTCACGCAACAAAAAATACTTTTCCTCATTAATTTGCAGGAGAGAAGAAGTAGACAGCCTATTTTCTAAAACCTTCTGCGCCTCTGAAATCTGGCTGTCATTGATCCATGGATTCAGCCTTCTGAGTGCTTCATGAAAATATCGAATTAACAGGATATCCTTATAACTCTCTCTGCCAAAAGTACCGGTTTTGCCAAGGACTTCTGTGTTATATGCAAACTGAACGTCCCAGCCAAGCTCGTCATGAAGCAAATTTCCGGCACTTTCCTG
>CANQVH010000117.1 GCA_947627245.1 uncultured Lachnospiraceae bacterium
CTGCTCTTTCTTCCTCGCATCACCTGTATCGACGATTCTTTATATCAATCTTTTTCAACGGTTATTTCTTACTCATATTCCTACAAGTGTTCCGTGATAGAGCGGTTCCTTACTATCTTAATGCAAGCAATTCTACCGGTTTTGGTCATCCGAACCATCTTTATAATAGGAATAGCAATGCCGCCAGGGCTCAAGCTAATGCCGCCAATTATAATTCTTCATATATTTGTTTATCGATGGAGATATATTTATGTACAGACATATTAAATAGGTCAAAATATTATTCTCTAGGGTATACATTTATAGCTTTAAGAAACTAACTGTATGTCTACCATTTTCAGTTCCACATTTTCACTGGAATAATCCCAGTTATCCGCCACCTCAAAATGAGTGATCCATGTGTATGTAAAATAAGCGTCGTCAAGGATCGCCTGCGCCGAAGCCTCATCGGACGCAACTTCAAAATGAAAGCTGTATTCGGAAATTGAACCGTCCATATCTGACCACAAATCACTTATTGTTCTCCCGCTTGAGTATATCCTTCCGCCGCTGACCATCTTCAGCCGATCCGGATACTTTCCGGTCTCCGATTCAATCACAACATTCACTTCATAGGAATCTTCGTCGTCTGGAGGAAATGATCGCTTTTTCCGGACAGATATTTCCTTTGCATAAAACTCATCAGAGCTCGTACCGTCTTCACTCTGCGTATCAAGTATCGTTTTTTCCGTCCTCTGCGAAAGTGAAACGATCAGCGGCTTTAGGTAAACAGTCTCCGGAACCGTATCCTGCTCAAATTGATAGGTGATCCTATTTTCGTTGGAAGAGGACACGCACAGATCCAATCCATTTTCGCAGGCGGCATCAGAAAATGCGCGCAAGTCCTCAAAGATTTCAAACTCCTGCCCCGCAAGATCCGTTGCGCTGTAATCCGCCGTAATGGAATACACGCCATCTTCCGACAGCTCAGACTCCATTTCCGCCCCTGCCGCACCCGCCGAAACAGCCATTGCTGCACACAGAACTGTCCCAATTAAAATCATTTTTCGGCTCTTTCTTTTCATATCGGAACCCTCCCCGAATCATATATTAATTTGTACAATAATGTTATAATATCATAATATATGAATATATAATGATTGTCTATTGCTTTAAAAACAAAACCAAGATACTATCATAAAACTTTTATTTGCAAACTACAACGATTATTTCTGGGCTAAAATTACTCATATTCCCGCAAGCGATCCGTGATAGAACGGTTCCTCACTATCTTTTTGTAAGTGACGATCGGTGTTAAAACACAGATTATCATAACAAGCAATATTGCACACAGCAGCGGAAACACGGGTATTGTGAATGGAATCTTCATATAATTCATGGATTGAAAAATAAACCAGGTAACACCCGTCCCAATCGTCATTGTAATGAAAGCAGAACCGCTTGCATATAAAAGTCCTTCATGAACCAACAATTTTTTTATTTGTCTCTTTGACATACCGACGCTTTCCATAATGGAAAAAGTCAGTTTTCTGTTCTGCATACTATATGCCATTGTATTGATGTAATTCAGCATCCCCACCAGTAACAGAAGAAGGGAAATGACGATACCGGTTTCAAACATACCGCTTTGCGAATCCTGGATCGTTTTCATATCGTCATATTTTGAGACAAAAAGCAGATCATTGTGGCACGAGTTCGCTTGTATGATATTTTTGATTTCTTCTTCTGTTTCGGTATCGTAAGAACGCTTATATTTAATATTCAGGCTTAAAACATATGGCTTTGAGGTTAATGATTCCAAATAGCTTTCACTTACGATTAAATTTGCTCCAACATTTGCGCTTGCCCCGTAATAATCCCCATAACTGATTGCCCCGATTGTAATTTTCTGTTTTTGATTTTCCGTACCTTGTATGTTTTCCCGCCCCGCAGGGGCATGAGTTACGGGGTGCCCTGTGGGTACAGAAAACGAAATGTTGTTTCCTATCCATTTCTTTGGTATCTCAAATCCTGCATACTGCAAAATCGCCGTTTGGCCGTTTAAAAATTCCTGCTTATCTATGATGCCGCCAAGGTTTTCATTTAAATAATCAAATTCTGCTTCATCAATTCCTTTTAACATTCCATAATATTTCTCAGGATTCCGCTGATACTCTGAAGCCACATCAGTGTATGTCAGATAGGGTTTCATTTCTGTATAGCCTTTGATCCAGAAATCAGAAAAACCGTTTTTCTCATACGGAAGAGTAACAGGAATTCCCTTTAAAGCATGAACCTCCGCCACGCCCTCTGCTCCCTGTATATCTGATAAAAAAGCCTCATCGATTGCCGGCTGCAGGGAAGCGATATCTTCTGTTGTCTGTGTCGCGTTATGTATGATAAAATCCGCATCCCAATAATTCGGGTATACGGTTCGTCTGCCCTGACTGTCGATCAGTGTAGTCAGACAGAAAAAAACGATCAGGCTCATTGCAAGGGACAGAAAGACAACCATCGTTCTCTTTTTATTGTTTTTCAGCTGGTCCGTTGCCATGTGCCAATACAGATTGCCTGTTCTCTTTTTCATCTGGTCTTTTGCCATGCGCCGGTACAGATTGCCATGTCTTTTTTCCTTTGCAGGGGGAGTCACAATAATATTGCCCCGATATTTTACGGCTTCTACGGGCGTTACGTCTGCGGCAATATGAATCGGTTTCCTGACGCCGCATACGATTGCGGTCACTGTAACGAAAATACTGAATGCCAGCACTTCCGGATAGAAATGAAAGTCTGTTTTTCCCAAAGAAATCCCCAAAACTTTCACAGCATAAGGCACAAGAAACAGGGAAACGGATATGCCCAGGATGATGCCTGCAATGATTCCTGTCACAGCAACTATCCATATCTGTTTGCGGATCAATCGGACCAATTGTTTTTTGGTCATGCCCAATGTCTGCAACAGACCATAATATCGAATCTTCCCGGAAACCGAAAGATAAAGGATATTGTAGATCAGCAAGTACGCGCTGAAGCAGATGATAAGGCACAGACCCAATATTGCAAATAATATGGTCAGTGATTTTTCGATATATTCCGAAGCCTGAAAGACCTGTGTCGAAGATAGTCCCAGACTTTCTCTCAATTTTTCAATCGTTTTTCCTGTAACATAGTTGCTTTTAAACTTCAGCTGCAAAATCCCATCGGATTCCAGATCGTAACCTGTCTGTTCATAAAATTCTTTTGAAACATAAAAGCTTGCTTTATCTCCGCCATAGCCTTTCCAGATACCGCTGATCACAAAATCTGTTGTATGAATACCTGTATTGTCTTCATAAGTCAGAGAAAGGCGATCGCCAACGGACAGGGAACTTTTTCCACAGGCTTCAAGGACTTCTTCTGTGGCTAATAATTCATTTCCGGTTTGCGGATAGTGCCCGTTCATTTCCGTGATTGCCGGCGCTTTCTGACTCTCCCAATACGTTTTGTCTCCCCATAAAAAACCGGCATTGACACTGCGATCGGAATCAGAGCTTTTTACATTTCCACAATACGCCAATACACCGACACTTTTTACACCGGAATGATGGATAAGAACCTCTTTTTGATCCTCCGTAAATCCATTCATAACGGCAACATCATATTCCGAACCATACAAACGGGTATTTTGTAATCTGCTCAGATCCAGGTATGTCAGTCCTATCGTAAAAATGGAAAAGAGCATAAAAGATGACAGCAGGATCGTAATGAACAAGATCAAAAACTGCCGCTTATTTGTCCGCACTGTATTTTTTGCAAGTTTATCTATCATGGAACGATTATTGTTTGCAAGCATAAGAATCACTTTCCCCTTATTATTTTTCCGTCCTGCAGACGAACTGTTCTGTCCGCCATCTGCGCAATATCCAAATCATGGGTGACCATAATCAGCGTTTGCTGATATTTTTCCGCGATCACTTTTAAAAGTCCTATGACATCATGACTGGCGGAAGTGTCGAGATTTCCGGTCGGCTCGTCAGCAAGAAGGATCGCCGGTTTCATCGCTAAGGCTCTTGCAATGGCAACCCGCTGTTGCTCCCCACCGGAGAGCATAGATGGAAACATGGCCAGCTTATCTGCAATATGAAGTGTTTTCACCAATTCCTGAATAAATTCTTTATCAACAACAGCGCCGTCAAGCTCCAATGGAAACGCGATATTGTCATAAACATTTAAATCCGGAATCAAATTATACTGTTGAAAAATGAATCCCGCTTTTCTTCTTCGGAAAAGGGCAAGCTGTTCCTCATTCATTTTTGCGAGATCCACGCCATCTACGATCACTGTTCCGGAAGTAGGTCGATCGAGTCCGCCGATCATATGTAAAAGCGTACTTTTTCCGCAACCGGACTTCCCGATAATGGAAACGAATTCCCGTTCTTTTATTTCAAAATCTACTCCATCTAAAGCAATTATCGTTTGAGTGCCGACATGATAATGTTTCGATAAAGAATCTGTTTTTACGATTGGTTTTTCCATAGACATTCCCTTCTTGTTATCATCTCGACTGCCGCCTTGATGAATTTTTTCGTTAAACACCGGCTGACACAAGCGCCATCGCTGCTTTTCTCGTTATCCATCATAAAACAGAAAAATCACAAACCGATCACAAAAAGAAAAAATCACAAAATTGTGATTTTTCCACACGTTTCAATTTGGCAGACAAATATGGAAGGTACTTCCTTTTCCTGTCTCTGATTCTACTTTTATATATCCGTTTTGCATAGATATGATTTTTCGTGCCAGATATAAGCCAATACCGACGCCCTCTGTATCATGAACTTCCGGCTCGCGGTAAAACCGGTTAAAGATCGTCCCCTGCCTCTCCAAAGGAATCCCTTTCCCTGTATCTGTAATGCTGATCTTCGTAAAAACTTCTCCCCGACATACAGAAATATAGATATTCCCGTTTTCTTCCGTATATTTGACCGCATTATCAAGGACATTAAAAAGCGCTTCCGCCGTCCATTTTTTGTCATGCTCTAACCGGAGTGTTTCATCATACGTAACATGGATCTGAATGTTTTTCCGATCCGCTTTTGGGACGATCTCCCCTATCGCTAATGCAAGAGTTTCTGATATAGGACACTTTGTTTTTTCAATTCTAATCGTCCCGCTTTCTAATCTTGAGATTTTTACCATGCTTTGCAGAAGGAAATCCAGTTTATCTACCTGCTTACCCATCTTGGCCAAATATTCTGCGCTTTCTTGTATATTTGTTTCATCGGAAAGCAATTCCTGATAAAGCTTCATATTTGCAAGAGCTGTTTTCATCTGATGTGAGGTATCCGATACAAGCTCTTTTAGATTTTCCTTTTCCTCGTACAGCTCCTGATTTCTGTGCGTGTACAGATCTGAAATACGGCACAACTTATCGTATACCTTGCCCCACAGATCATCTTGTTTGTATTCTGCTTTGTCTAACCTTTTTCCATTTAATAAATCTTTTAAGCTCGTTTCCAATTTTCCTGTAAAATCATAAATGTCCCGTTTCAGGCAGCGATCTCTCCATAAAAGACAGCAAATGATCCCTGTCAGTAACAAGATCACCAAGATACAAACTATTTCCATACATACCCCATTCCATATACGTTTGAAATGTAATGATGCTCCTCTGTTTCTATTTTTTTGCGTAAACGATTAATGTTAACAGCAAGAACGTGTTTATCCAGAAGCTGTATCCCGTCTTCCCACAGCGAATCCAACAAAACAGAATACGTCAGTAATTGTCCCTTATGCTCAATCAGTTTTTTCAGAATATGGTATTCCGTAGGTGTGACAGGACAAATGTTTCCCTTAATCTGTGCAGCTCCCAATTCAAAATTCACTTTTAAAAATCCATCGTCGTAGATATTTGATTTTTTAATTTCCCTTGAAAGGATAACAGAAATTTTCTTTAACAGGATCTTCATGGAAAAAGGTTTTGTCACATAATCATCTGCTCCTGTTTCATAACCGTTTAAAACATCTTCTTCCAAATCCCGTGCGGAAAGAAACAATACCGATGCATTGCTTCGAGCTTTTATCCATCTGCAAAACTCGAATCCATCGCCATCTGGTAAATTTACATCCAGTACCACCAGATCAAATGTATGACTAATTGCAAGAAGTTGTCCATCTTTACAGGTAAACGCATTATAAACATGATAATTCTCTTTTTGTAAAGCGACGCAGATCGTACGGTTTAATTCTAAATCATCTTCAAGTACAAGGATCGTGTAAATAAGCCATTCCTCCCGCTTAAAAATATGTATCATTCTAACCAGTGCTTAGAAGTTCGCCCCAGAGGAGTCAAACAGAGTCGAGTTAAAACGAGTTAGGAATTGATTATTTTATACTTGGAGTACTTCCCTCCACACAACAATTCTAAACGTCCCTGAGCCTGAAGCTTTTTAATAACTGCATACGCCTGCGAGG
The DNA here is from genome assembly GCA_947627245.1 of uncultured Lachnospiraceae bacterium. Classification (GTDB taxonomy): domain Bacteria; phylum Bacillota; class Clostridia; order Lachnospirales; family Lachnospiraceae; genus Choladousia. The sequence continues at coordinate 6,433 of CANQVH010000117.1, forward strand.
GAGTCACTTTCAGCAATTCAATTACATCCTGTTTTGTGATGATCCCATTCTGAGTATTTGCCAACTTTATTACTAACTCAGGATATCGGATGCTGTCAATATCAGTTTGGCGAACATACTGTATTGATTCTTTGTTTTCACGGTAGAGCTTTTTACCTAAAATATAGGTACGATCTTTTCCTTTTCCGGACGCTTCGATCAAACCGGACTCAAT
>CANQVH010000118.1 GCA_947627245.1 uncultured Lachnospiraceae bacterium
TACATTTTTCTTCTTATTCATTATTTATACTCACCCCTTCACGGGGCATCATATCACAACTGTCGAAAAATGTCTATGAAAAGTCTAATTTTTCTTTCGAAAACCCGATAAAACATAGGCTGCAACCGTCGAGGCAAACATGAGAAGACCCAAGCCCAGAAGCACCGCTCCCTCTGTCTTTCCTCTCGCGGTCGAACCGCCGCCCGACACGGAACCGGAAGAAATACCGGCCGCGCGCGCCTTGCTGTTTTCCTTGGTTTCCGACGTCTTTTGATCCGCTGCCTCTCTCCCTTCCTCCGCATCAGACTGCTCCTCGTCCGGTTCTTCGTTCAGCCGGCGCAGCATTTTTTCGCGGGCGCTCGGCCTTGTCTTCACATAATCCGGAACCTGTTTGGTCTGCTCGGAAACAAAGACAGGCATCTCGTTCGTCCAGAATTCATTTCCCGCCATATCGCACAGATACACCTGCAGGGTCTGCCATTTTGCGGACGATTTCAGCGGAATTTCCAGCGTCTCATCTGAAAGCTCCCCTGCGTTCTTCTCAAAAAGGAGCTCGCTGTCAAGGTATACGCGCACCGTTTTCAACTCCGTATTATCGCTCGGAGTGAGGTAAGCGGTGATCGCTTCCGCCTCGTAGATCTGCCGTTCGATGCCCGTCAGGGTACAGCTCGGCGCCGTCCAGTCCAGAACAAAGGTCACCTTCTTCTCCTGCAGGCCGGTGTCGCTCTTATTCTCCGCCGCATCCTCCGATGAAAGAAGCAGCTCGTAGACGCCTTCTTTGGAAAAATATTCCGCCGGGACCGTATAGCGGTACTGCTTCCATGAATCCCTGCTTCCCTGCATCGTGACCTGATAGTCCTGCCCTCTTTTCAACTCTTCGAGCACGCCGTCCCGCCTGCAAAAGATTCGCGACTCTCCGACGTAATCAATATTCGTCTCGTAAAAAGTCACATCCTCCGCTTTTGTCAGATAATGCTGCTTCAGACTTTGCTTTGTCGACTGTGCCAGATCATAGACCGAGCCGAATCGGTTGACCGAAAATTCGATCGTCCTCTCAGCCGTGTTTCCCGCGATATCCTCCGCCTGCACGTTCAGTTGATAGACGTCGTCATACTCGCGCTGTTTCGGGATATCAAGATATTCCGCCTGCGCTCCTTCCTCCGATTCCTTCCGGCTCTTGACCGTCGGCGCGCGATTCTCGTTTACTCCGGCCAACTCAATTTTCATGGAATCCTTTTTATAATGAACATCCTTCACCGCGACGCGGATCCTCACCGCCCCGGAATTGGCCGTCTGATCTCCAACGCCTTCGATCGACACCTCCGGCGGCTTCCGGTCGATGCAGACAGGACTGCTCTGAGAAAATGCAAGATTTCCGACCTGATCCTCCGTCCGGACAAACACCCGGAAAAAGCCTTCCTCGCGGATCACAATCCGATCGCCATCCTTGCAGAATGTCCACGCCGCCGTCTCCGGACTGCCCTGAAGCGCGCCGTCCGCGCTGCAAGGAAGGATCGTATAGGCAGCCGTTCTCAGCCCGCTCCTTCCGTCCGGAGCGATCGTCACCGCGGCCTCTGCGGACTGCGCCGCATAGAACATACCGTTTTCGGACACTCCGCTCACGGAGATCTCCGCCTGCGGCGCCTCCCCGTCTACGAAATATGCCTCCTGTACCGTCTCGGACTCCTTCAAAACCGTACCGTTCTTGTCGACTTTTCTGAGGCTGAACATCAGAGTCCCATCCTCATTAATCCCTGCTTTTCCCGTCCCTTCGCTGTAGCCGCCTGCTTCAAGCGTCCGTATGTAGAGATTTGTTCCGGATCGGATCCACAGCCGGTCGTCCGCGTCGCGGTACCATGCTCCCTGATCGCCCACAACCTCATAATGTTCGCCCCGCCGGATCTTCTCAGGCTGTCGTTCCGTCTCAGGCAGCGTCTCCATCTGCTTGGGCTGCTCACTCTGCTCCGGCTGTTCGCTTTGCTCCGGCGACTCGCTCTGTTCCGGCTGCTCGCTTTGCTCCGGTGATTCGCTCTGCTCCGGTTGCTCGCTTTGCTCCGGTGACTCGCTCTGTTCTGTTTGTTCGCTCTGCTCCGGCGGTTCGCTCTGCTCCGGTGACTCGCTCTGCTCCGGCTGTTCGCTTTGCTCCGGCTGCTCGCTCTGCTCCGGCTGCTCGCTTTGCTCCGGTGATTCGCTCTGCTCCGGCTGTTCGCTTTGCTCCGGCGATTCGCTCTGCTCCGGTGACTCGCTCTGCTCCGGTGACTCGCTCTGTTCCGGTGGCTCGCTTTGTCCCGGCTGCTCGCTCTGTTCCGGTGGCTCGCTCTGCTCTGTCTGCTCGCTCTCGGATTCACTCTCGCTTTCCGATTCGCTCTCACTCTCGGATTCGCTCTCGCTTTCCGATTCACTCTCGCTTTCCGACTCGCTCTCCAACTCGCTCTCCGAGGTCGGCTGCTGATCCTCCGTACTCACTCCCGCACCGACGTTCGCATCCGTCTCCGCTCCGAGGACCAGCGCAGATTTCTGCCCGAAACTCAAAAGCCTGCCGCCCATCCCCGCCGTTCCGACCGCCAGCACACACAGCACGATCATCAGACTCCTCGCCAGATATTTTCTATAATACGCCCTTTTCTTACAAGCAACTTTTCTGCTGTAACCCTTTCGTCTCTCGTCCTTATTCTTTCTTTTCTGTGTCAAATTCGTCTCTCCTTTCATTCTCCGCCAACCGTTCCAACGCCTCGCCTGCAGCCCGGCACCGCTCCTCATACCCCTCCGCGATCTGCTCCGCTTCCGGATGCTCGCTCAGAAACGATTCGATTGACCGCAAAGTCTCCCCTAATTGTTCCGCATCCGCCCCTTCCTTCTTCAGTTCGGACGATTGCATGATTAACACTGACAAAAGCTCCTGCGCGACCTCACACTGCACCCTGACGGAATCCCGCTTCAGACTGTCCAAGTCCCAAAGTCTTGTCAAATCCTCCCAGTATGTTCCGACATCCACCCTTTCGCTTCCGTCCGGCCCTTGTTTTCCCAGCGTTTCGTAATAACTGCCGATCTTCGCATGAATGCGCGCGGACTCCAGCCACGAGGCAGAGCCGTTTTCGGTCGATGCCTCCTGCCTCTCCTTCCAGTCAATCGCACGGTCAAACCATTTTGCCGCCGCGCTTTTTCCTCCGCTCCCCTCGTAAAAATACCAGTACAAAATGCCGATACGGTACGCAAGACTCCCGTATTCCGGAGCGCATTTCTCCAGCAGCTCCTCTTCCGTACCTGCACTTCCCGGCGGCACGGAAAACATCAGCTTTTTGAGCGCGGTCTCTTCGTCCAGACTAAAGGCATAGTCCGCCTCAAGGCGCGCAAGGAAGCTTTCGCACCACGCTCCGTCCTCCGGGCGCAAACCGGACGCCTGCTCATAACACGAAACCGCCTGTTCAAAGCCGAGTCCTTCCGCCTGTTCCAGCAGCATGTCATAGCTGCGCTGTGCCTGCGCCGCCTTCGCCTCCCCCTGCTCGCTTTGTCCCAGATTTGCCGCGGCAAAAACCGACGCCGCAAGCAGAAACAGAACCGCCGCACTGCTTCTGTATGCTTTCTTCCAAAAAAGATATCTCTTTTCCGCCCTCTCCACGCTGCGATAGAACGACCGCGTATCAGGAAAACGCTGCTCCCGGTCTTCCTGCATACAGCGCCGGATCAGGGCGGCGGCCTCTCTCCTCCACCTTGCTTCCCGGATATTCCCAGCGCCTCCGATTTTCGCACATCTACTCCTCTTACGGTTCTTGCCGTCCGGCCTCTTCTGCGCCGCAGGCACAGAGCCGTACAAGCAGTAGTACAGCACCGCTCCGAATCCGTAGAAATCTGTCCTCGCATCCGGCTTGGCGCTCGGATCCCACTGCTCCGGCGCGGCAAAACCCGGCGTTCCGAAACAGCCTGCCGCCCGATTTCCCGCATCCGCCCGAACGGCGGCCCCAAAATCAATCAACGTGACGCTCCCGTTGTCCCGGATTATGATATTGGATGGCTTAATATCCAAGTGAAGGATCGGCGGTTTTCTCGTGTGCAGATAGGCAAGCACGTCCGCCAACTGGCGCGCAACCGAAAAGAAACGGTCAGGCCCGATCTTTCCCTCCGCGCACAGCTCGGACAACGTCTTTCCCCGGATAAACTCCATGATAAGCCACAGCTCCCCCTGTTCCTCCAGCACATCGTAAATCTGAGGCAGAGCCGGATGCTTCAGCCGTTTCATCATGTCCAGTTCATGCCTGCGCCGTCCGGGCACGTCTGTCTTTAGCAGCTTCGCGGCGCGAAATTGCTCTGTCAGACAATGCTGCGCCAGATAGATCGTCCCATCGCCGCCGTGTCCGAGTTTCTTTATGATGCGATAATTGCGGCCGATCCGACGCCCGGTCTCCTGTAATCCCTCCTCTGCCAGACCCATTCCTCCTCTCGTCTCGGATTTGTCACGCTGTCTGCCGCGCTGCCGCGGCCTTCTCTCTTGTGAAAATGGATTGTGGGCGAACTGCCCTGCATGAATAAAAGAAAAGAGACGCATATTATTGATATGCGCCTCAAATAATATGTGATTGTATTATCACTCATTTTTTGAGATATGTCAAGTGCTTTTTTGCAAATTATTTCTTTTTCTTTGCTCACCGGAAAACTCCGCGAAACTTAGGATGCCGCTCAGCTCTCGTCGGTCTCCGCCTGCAGAAAATACGCATCGATCCCGTCCGCGATTCCCTCTGCCATCAGCGCCTGCACGGACGCGTCCTCCATGCGCCAGTCGTCTGACTCGTTCGTCATAAAACCCATCTCCAGAATCATGACCGGCAGCTTGCTCCAGTTGATCCCGGTCATATCGTCGTAATACTGGATTCCAAGCGATCCGAATCCCGCCTTGTCGCAATACGCGCTCAAAATACAGTCAGCCAGCGCGTAAGACTCCTCGGCCAGATCGCCCACATAGGGATTCTGCGGAGACGGCACCATCGCAAGCGCACCGCTCACGCTGGAATCATCCAGCCCATTTGCGTGGATCCTCAGGAAAATGTCTCCTCCCTGCTCATACGCCAAAGTCGCGCGTTGTGCATTGCTGATCGCCGTATCGTTGTCCTCTCGGGTCATGATTACCTCGTAGCCGCGCTCCTCAAGCTCGTCGCGCAAAAGCAGCGAAATCTCCAGATTCAGCTCGTATTCCGGCACTCCGCTGAAACGGCCCTGCGTACCCGTAGACGCCTTCGCCTTCATCTCGGATGCGCCCGGACCGATCGGCTCCGTATCGCTCATATCGATATTGCTTCCCTGATGCCCGGGATCGATCGCGACGACTTTCTTCTCTTCTGCCTGTGTTTCGGATTCGCCTTCCGCCTGCAAAGTCCCGGTCTCCTGCGCCTCAAATTCGCTTTCTCCCTGCAAGGTTCCGGTCACCTGCGTCTCGGACTCGCCTTCCGCCTGCAAGCCCCCAGCCTTCTGTTCCTGCGTGTTCTCCTCCGTATATATAGCCGTCCGGGTCTGTGTGCTCCGGCCCGAAATGCCGGCCAGAACAGCCGCGCAAATTGTCAGCGCCGACACCGCGAACGCCTTGCCGCCTCTCGCCGCCGTCATCCCGCGATCTCCTCAAGCTCCCGCGCAATAGATTCCTCGCAGGAGCGCATCGCCATGATCGTTTTCTCCATCAGCTCTTCCAGCGTCCAGCCGAGCCGTTCCGCCCCGATGCGGATCACATCTCTGGAACAACCTGCCGCAAAGCGCTTGTCCTTGAACTTCTTCTTCAGGCTGGAAACCTCCATGTCCATCACGCTCTTCGAGGGCCGCATTTTCGCCGCCGCGCCGATCAGTCCGGTCAGTTCGTCCGCAGCGAACAGCACCTTCTCCATCTCATGCTTCGGCTCCACGTCGCAGCAGATCCCGTATCCGTGGCTGCAGATCGAGTAAATCATATCCTCGCCCACGCCGCCGTCCCGCAGAAGCTCCGGCGCTTTGACGCAATGCTCCTCCGGATAGAGTTCAAAATCGATGTCGTGCAGCAGCCCGACAATCCCCCAGTAATCTGTTTCCGTCCCGTATCCGAGCTCCTGCGCGAACCAGCGCATCACGCCCTCGACCGTCAGCGCATGCTGGATATGGAACGGCTCCTTATTGTACTTCTGCAGAAGCGCAAGCGCCTCCGCTCTGGAAACTGTGCTTTCCATTGTTATCACTCTCCTTCAGGTTTT
>CANQVH010000119.1 GCA_947627245.1 uncultured Lachnospiraceae bacterium
GGTAACCGGTCAACCGGCTCCCAGCCCCAGCAATTATCATAGAAGATCTGAATTTACAGACTTTCTTTCACACACTCTTTTGATGATTTTGCGACACCCTCTTTTTTTCGTTTAGCCTATTGTACACAATTTTCCTCTGAGAACATAGCCAATCTTCTCATAACAGGCATTTGACGCAGCATAATCAGCATCCGTATACAGCATAGGCATATATCCTGCGTTCTTTGCCATTTTTGATAACTGATAAACAAGATTCTCCGCATAGTGCATTCTTCGGTATTCCTCACGCGTGTATACCATACCTATACTCGCCAGATCGTCCTTGGGCCTGATGCTGCAAACGGCCACGCTTCTGCCTTCTTTATTTTTCCAAATAAAATGACTGCCGTCTCTTATCGCGTCCTCCGCTTTGCGGCGGTATGCTTCAAGACTATCCATATCTATTCCGATTTCTTTATGGAAAGAATCAATAAACTCAACCAGTTCATCCATATCCTCCGGCATGCATCTATGTAATTCGCCGTCAGCCCATATATGCGGCTCTTTCAAATTCGGACAGTCATAGGCAAACATATTAATCTTAATGGATAGATTCGTCGCGTCTTCAGATGATCTGCTGATAAAATAATCTGCTAAATCATATTTCAAATTGAAGGTATGGCTATTCGTGAATAAACCATTTTCCCTGACAAGCTCATAGGCTTTTTCCTTTTCTTCTTCCGGCGCCCCATCCAGTGTCCATATCCACACGGGATATGGATTGCTCGAAAAGCAAATGATCAGCTTCTCATGATCTGTCAGAAGCAGATTACATTCCCCGCCCATAATGCGGCCAAGCACGAAAAAAGTATATTTGTCATTCTCTAACAGTTTATAATCTCTTTCATCCGCAAAATAATCCATATAAGTTTCCTCCATCCTGTCTCAAAAATCCTCCATCTTCTTGATCGGAATCCGAATGACTGTCTTCAGTTTCTCCTGCGCGCACCTTCGCGCATCGCTCAGATAGATCTCATGGTGAAATCTCTGGTCCGTGATATCCGGCACATATCCTTGCTCCTCTATGTACCGATGCATCGTTTCCACCGTCTCCGGCTCGTCATCATATGGTCCGATGTGCATGCACTGCACGCACAGGCCCTCCTCATAGGTCAGAAACTCCACTTTGGAAAAGTCCTGCTTTTTCTTTGCCTCCGCCTCGGAAACCGCCCAGCCAAACTCTTCCCTTGTGACAAACTCCGGCAGACGTATGAGCGAAATCCACTGAAAGTTCTCTTTATGAGCATAATCTATTTTCCACGCATCGTCCAGCTCGCCTGTTCGGTCAGCCGGCATACCATTCTCCGGAAGCTGCTTCTTTTGCCACCAGAATCCCTCCAACGGCGGAACCACATAATCAAAATATCCATCGATCTGATGACTGCCCTTTTTGCTCATCTTGATCGTAAAGGCGATCCCGTACAGCAACCCGATGGAGGCCTTATATTCTCCTCCTTCCGCATTCGGGTCCCCCTGTCCCCGAACCGCAATATAATTCATCTTCGGAACTGTAATGATCCCCGGCACAGCCTTTGGCAGATAAAATTCCTTGTATTCCTTCTTATAATCAAATGCCATCTTCGTCACCCCTTCAATCGTTTTACCCGCTCGTCTACATTCTTTCTGAATTCCTCGTCAGAAAAGCTCGGATCCCTCGTCCCCAAGATCAGATCACAGGGAAGCTTCCCACACTCACCACAGGAAGAAAAACCATTTTGAGTCCTGCAGCAAGCATAAATGGGACATTCCTTTCCCTCCGGTGCGTGGAACACCTTTCCGCATATGGCATTGCACCCTTTGCACATTTCCCCATAGCAACTACACGAAGCGCAATCCGAGCCGCAACAACTGATCAGGTCGTCCTTCTTTGCTGCCTCCGGAATTTCCCTCTGTTTCTTCTCGCTCAGATTTGCTGTCTCCAAAATTTCTCTCTGTTTTTTCTTGCTCAGGCTTCCAAGTACGATCTGGTAAGCCTTGTCCAGCAGATCTTTCAGGATGTCATCCGGCACCTCTCCATCCGCTTTCACCGAATTCCAGTGTGTTTTGTTCATATAATAGCCGGGAATGATATCCTCATATTGCTTTCGCAGAAAATCACCCTCCAACGGATCAAGCTTCAACGTAATGTAATAAGGCTTGTTGTCCTCCCAATTCCTGCATACCGCGGCAAACATTTTCCCGCCGATCTGATACCGCATCCAGTTCCAGTCTTTTTGTAAATCCTTCGTCACGCCCGTTTTCTTCATCAAATATTCGTCCAGCCATTCATACCTCATATGCTTCGTTCCTCCCATAGATTCTGTACAGCGTTTCTTTTTATCGGTTCTTTTCATTGGTTTCTTTCATCAGTCCTGTTCATTGATTCTTTTCATAGATTTTTCTCATAGCCTCCGCAGTATTAGAAATCCTCTCCCGCGCCTCGGGCGGTTCCAGCACCTCCGCCTTTTCCCCGAATGTCAGGATCCATGCGACAAGATTCTCCATGTCCGTATAATCCGCCTGAAAAAGCAGCCGTCCATCATCCGCTTCGGTAAAGCAGTGCGGGCCGAACTCTTCCACCAGACGCCACTTCACGTCCGGAGCAAAAAGAGCTTTCACCCGAATACCTCCCGGAAATATCTTTTCATTGGACAGATCCGGCATCGGAACCTCCCGAGGCGCGAAGGTTCTGTCAGAAACAGACAGTTGATCCATCCGGTTCAGCTTAAACAGACGAAAATCCTTGCGCTCCATGCACCAAGCCCATACATACCAGCCTGCCCATTTGAACACAACGTAATATGGCTCAACCGTCCGGACGCTCTCCCCCGACGGAGCATAATACCTGAAATCAAGCAGACGCCTGTTCTCGATCGCATCCTGTATCATCTCTATTTTCGGAGCAAGCGTCCCTTTATACCACGAAGACAAATCGATCAGCATGGAATCCCTGCCGCTTACAAACTCCGAAGCGCCGGCCTGCAGCTTTTCCATCAGTTGACTGTAATATCTGCTCCCGCTCACACTGTCAAGGCTCCGGAGTCCGGCAAGGATCCCCTGCATATCCTTTGAGGTCAGGATCGTCCTGTCCATCCGGTATCCGTCCATGATGCGGATCCCGCCGCCGGTTCCCTGCATCGTTCTGATTGGGATCCCCGCCTTGCAGAGATCCTCGATATCCCGGTTTATCGTTCTTCTCGAAACCTCAAATTTCTCCGCCAGTTTGGGCGCAGTTGTCATTTCTTCCTGCAGCAAGACCGACAAGATTCCGATCAGCCTGTCTATCTTCATACTTTTTCCACTCCATTTTTATCATAGCACGCCTAACACGACATCTGTATGTCATGTTTATTGTATCAGTTTTCTCTTTTTTCTGAAAGCAAAAATAACGGGGTTATTTTTCTATTTGTAAATCAAAAAATTCATGTGGTATAATTAAGAAATAATACGATGGAGGATAGCGTAAAATGAACATCATGATAGCCTCGGATATTCACGGATCGGCCTTTTATTGTGATAAAATGCTTCAGGCATTTGAGCGGGAAAACACAGATCGTCTCTTGCTGTTGGGCGACATTCTTTATCACGGACCAAGAAACGATCTGCCAAAGGACTATGCCCCTAAAATTGTCATAGAAAAATTGAACGCTGTAAAATCACAACTCTTATGCGTCCGCGGTAATTGCGACACCGAAGTGGATCAAATGGTGCTGGAATTTCCGATCTTAGCTGACTACTGTATCCTGTATATAAAAAACAGAATGCTATTTGCCACCCATGGACATATCTACAATAAAAACAATATGCCGCCACTTGGAAAGGGGAGTATCCTGCTTCACGGGCATACGCATATTCCTGCCTGGGAGGAAATCGGAGATAAGCTATATTGGAATCCCGGTTCGGTATCCATTCCAAAGGAGAACAGCCGCCGCGGATATATGACATTAGACGACAATAAGGCAGAATGGAAAGATTTGTCCGGAGAGATCATTCACACGGAAATTTTTTAATATCTCCTAAAAGCGAAAAATTTTCAAAAAAACTCTGGTCTTTTCGATAAGATTGTGTATAATATAAGAAGAGGAGCACAAATCCTCAAAAAAGTATTCTTTCGCACTTTCAAAAGTGTTTTTTGGCCGACGAGGCCACATATGAAAGAATAATTTGACCGACAAGGTCACTCTGGTCATCCAGAGCAGGGTATGGTTAGCGCCGTACCCTTATTTTTTACTCACAGATGTTAAGGAGAATGTCCGATTGAAAGAATATCTTAAAGCACAAAACAAAACCAATGAAATCATTGTTGGAAATATGATCAAACCTGATGAGCTCGGCCGTCTTTCTAGGTCCGACTCTCGCTGGGCCGATAACAGAAAGAAATCTTTTCAGCACAGAACAATCAAAAAAGGAGAAATCTATCAATTTGAGTTTGGCAAGAATTATATTCCCGAAATGTCCTATGAACATCGTGGACTCGTGATTGGCGTTAAGCAGAAGCTCCTTTATGTTTTGCCTATTTTTTCCTACGACCTGAAAAAGCATACCGACGTATATCATCCTGTTGACTTCCCGTCTTCCAAAAGTGATATGTTCCTTTTGAAAAGCAGTGATTTCTCATTCATTTCACATGATTCGGTATTAAAACTTAACGACATCCGAACTGTGAGCATTAACAGGATCCTCTACCAACAGGACGGACGAATCGACCCGGCATCTGATACATATAAGCAAATAGAATCCCTTGCCCTAATCAAATACTTCCCAGGCTTTTTTCATGATTATGAGCAGGATAAAAAATCCATAGAATCTCTAAATGATCAAATTGCGGCCCTGGCAGATGATAAAAAAAATCTTGAGCAAGAAAACGAAAAGCTCAAAGCTGAAATTGAAGCCTTGCAAAGTAAGTTGAAATCTTCCATGAACAACTGAAATCAAAGAGTACGTCTATTTTCTTCTTTTCTGAAAACAAAAATAACGACCAACAGGGAATCCATCTCTGCCAGCCGCTATTCTTATATTTTCCTCATATAATCTAGACTGATCTATCCATGCCTGAACCTCAGTCTGTACCATCCACAGGGATGCTTCCTTCACCGCCCATCCTTCTCGTCATCTCCTCAATTCTTTCAAGAGGAAAAGGCGGCTGCCCCAAAGGTTTCATTGCAATAGACATAAGCTTCATAGGATTATCATCCGCTGCGACCCGGTTGGAGCTGAATGCTCCGCATCTTTTGCATCTGTGAATGATAGCCCATTCCCCTTTGTTTCTTACCCACACAGACACTGGTTCCATGTGTCCGCCGCAATCAGATTTTCTGTCGCCTGGCTCAATATCCACATGCAAGCTGTACAGGCAATTGGGGCAATGATTCCTGTGATTGCTGCCGGCGCCTTCTGGCACAACGGTTCTGCCGCAATTTTTACATACAAACGTATCGTTGCATGGATGCGTTTTATAAAAGCCTTTTTCATATAGCTTTCGCTTGTTCTCTCTATTCACTTTCGGATCCTCCATTCTCTTCTTGTATGGAGGATTCATATTCATGTATGATTCTCTGGATTCTTTTCTCTGAGAGGAAATACATGCTGCCAAGCTCTGCGGCAGTTGCGCCCGAAAAGTACCTGTTCACGATCTCCTTGTTACGTTTCGCCAGCCTGTCTCTGGCGCCGCTCTTTTCACCCCACGATAATATGTTTTCATCCTTTCGCGGAATGTATAAAACTTTGCCGTCAACGTACCTTTGAATTTCTCTGATCAAATCTTCCGGCAGGATTTCGGCTGCGTTAATATAGCTCATATGCGTCCTCCTAATGTAGCATCAGGATGCAATGGCTATAGCATTCCATTATTTGCAATAGCCATTGCTATTGCGCCGTCTCCTTATAGTTCTTCATACAACACCGTTTAACCTTTCTGTTTGCTTTATTTTTGTTCAGGATAACATAGAAGCAGGCATATTGGCAACCTCGTTTTCAAATTAAATCATTCTTGCTTCGAATGAAATTCTAAATTCCACATTCATGCTGAATTTAGTCTTACACTCCCTTCCCCATATCCTGTATGATGTT
>CANQVH010000120.1 GCA_947627245.1 uncultured Lachnospiraceae bacterium
CCGCTGTCAGGAGGAACGTGGAATACCGGAGCGCGCAGCGCGAGGATATGCCGCGAAAGCCTCTTGACATAAGGCACGCGGAATACACTTTAGGATCGGGAAAAGGCCAGTCCTGGGCTTTTCCCTTGATTACTATGTGATCATCCCATGCCGCTACTGCTGTTTGTTGAATTATATCTGCAATTTTCAAGGTTCTTCGGAGCCCTTTTTCTGACTCCGGATTTTCATAGACTACTTGACACTACCATGATTTCCTTTGATGGTCTTATTATGCCAGAAGAAAAGAAGTATTTATTGCATAATCATACGATTAATGGTATAAAAATACTATAATCGAAAGAAAGGGAGGAAATCTGTCATGCGCGCGATGACCGTGGATGAGAAAAAACTCCGATATATGGAATACATTCATCGGGAGACCGGAAAGTGGCACCATACGAACGAACAAGATGCGCGGCAATACGAGATGCTGCGCGTCGGCGATCCGGGGACGGTGGAGGAATCGGTGCGGATGTTTTCTTCGGGTCTTGCAGGTCATGTGTCGGACGATCCGGTGCGCAACTGCAAATATCTGTTTGTGGCTTCCGCCACATTGGCATGCCGGGCGGCGATAGCCGGGGGAATGGAGCAGGAGCGGGGGTTTAACAGCAGCGACCTTTTTATTCAGCGGATGGATCGACTGGACACGATTGAGGAGATCTGTCAGCTTCGGCGGGAGATGTTTGAGTTCTATCTGAAAGAGGTTCAGGCCGTTCCCAAACGGACGCCGTATTCCCGCCCCGTAGCGACGTGCATCGACTACATTTACAAGCATTTGCACCAGCGCATCACCGTGCCGGATCTGGCGGAGCAGGCGGGTCTGACGGAGAGCTATCTTTCCACACTGTTCAAGAAGGAGATCGGCAGAAGCATCTCGGACTATGTGTTGGACAGGCGCATCGAGGCGGCGAGCAATATGCTGAAGTTTTCAAATTATTCGTGCGCGGACATAGGGGCGATTCTGGCGTTCAGCTCCCAAAGCCATTTCATCCGAGTCTTTAAGGCCCGCACGGGTCAGACTCCGCGCGCTTTTCGGGAGAAGTTTTATGAGGTTTGAAGGGGCAGCTTTAAATCGAAAAAGAGAAAGGTGGGAATCAGTCGTGGCGGATCCGACGGATATTTATTATATAGAGGACGATCAGAATATTGCATATGCCGTTAAAGAATATCTGGAGCAGAGGAACTTTCGTGTAACTGTCTGCGTGACGCTTGCGCAGGCGAGGCAGAAGTTAGAAGAGAGGATCCCTGCTCTTGTTTTATTGGACTGGAATATGCCGGACGGGCGCGGAGACAGCCTGTGCCGGTGGATTCGCGGCAGATGGAAGGAGCTGCCGGTGCTTTTCCTCACGGTTCGCGCGGACAGCTCGGATATTGTCTCCGGATTCCGAAACGGTGCGGATGATTACGTGGTAAAGCCGTTTGAACTTGAGGTATTGTATGCAAGGATCGCGGCGGTGCTTCGCAGAACCGGCAATGCGGCAGGACAATATCTCTCCTGCGGCGCGATCCGAATCGATCAGAACCGTCACGTGGTCTTTTGCCATGCAAAGGAAATAGCGCTGAGCCCGTCGGAGTATCAGTTGCTTTTCTTCCTGATGAAAAATAAAGGGAGGACGGTGACCCGGGAGAGGATTCTTGAACAAGTGTGGGATGTAAACGGAAACTATGTGAATAACAACACCCTGACTGTTACCATGAAACGGCTCCGGGACAAACTCTCCCAGCCGGCGTGCCTGAAAACCGTCAGAAGCGTGGGTTACCGTATGGAGGATACCTTATGAACAGCCGGAAAAATATGCTCGTCACATCAGGTTTTGCGGCGGCGATCAGCCTCGCGGTTGTCACGATCGCCGTCTGGCTTGTATCCTGTCATTACAGCAGGCTTTCCTTTGATCTGTTGAATGAGGTCTGCAGTGAAATGAAGGAGCAGGAACCAGGGACCGAAATCGTGATTGCCGCCGCATTAAAGGAATATACGGAGGGAAATCCGGATGGTGTGTCGGATGGAGAGGCGCTGACCAAGCTGGGATATCGGCCTTCTGATTTTGTCGGCGCCAGCTACAGGCGGAATGTTTTCTTTGCCGCGGCCGGATTGGCAGCAGGTCTTCTTTTTTTGCTCACCTTTTGGTACCGAAACAGGAAGGAAAGCCGACGGATCAGGAGACTGGCCGCATATCTGGAACAGGTGAATAGCGGAGAAGCGCCGGTTCTTTCGATTTCCGGAGAGGATGATTTTTCCAAGCTGGAGGATGAAATTTATAAGACAGTGACCTATCTCTATCAGACAAAGGATCAGGCAGTGCGGGCAAAGGACAACTTTGCGGAGAATCTGTCCAATATCGCGCACCAGATCAAGACGCCGATCACGGCAATCTCCCTGTCCGTGCAAGGGATGAAGACGGGCTTTGACAAAAAAGCCCTGAAACAGGTGGAAAAGCAGTTGACAAGGCTGACTCGTTTGGAAGAAGCGCTGCTGGTTCTGTCCCGGCTTGACGCGGGAACATTGGTCCTGCAAAAAGAAGAGACCGACGTCTTTACGCTTCTTGTTCTGGCCTCTGACAATCTGCAGGAGCTTTTTTCCGGCTCCGGTGCCTCTGTAGAGATACCGGAAAAGGGAGAAATGCGGATCATCGCGGATATGGACTGGACGATGGAAGCCGTTATGAATTTGATGAAAAATTGTATGGAACACAGCAAAGGAGGGGTCGTTCACTGCTCTTATGCGCAGAATCCGCTGTACACGGAAATCTTGATCTGGGACGAAGGAGAAGGGTTCGCGAGCGAGGACATTCCGCATCTTTTCGAGCGGTTTTACCGGGGAAAGGACGCGAAAGAAGGAGGAATCGGGATCGGACTGGCGCTGGCGAAAGAGATCGTTGAGCGGCAAAATGGGACGATACACGCAAAAAACAGACCCGAGGGCGGCGCTCTTTTTGAAATTCGATTCTACAGTCACTGAAATGTAACTTTCATTTGCTATACTGTTCACCGGAAAGGCTGATACAGGCGTTTTTGAAAAAAGAGAAGGGGAAAGAACGGTATGGAAATCTTGAAATGCGAAGGAGTCAGAAAAGTATACGGTTCCGGAAATGTGCCGGTCACAGCGCTCGATGGAATCAACCTGTCTGTAGACAAGGGAGAATTTGTGGCGATTCTCGGGGCGTCCGGCTCCGGCAAATCTACGCTGCTGCATATTCTGGGCAGCGTGGACAGTCCGACCGACGGAAAAGTCATCGTAGACGGTACCGATCTTTCCCGGTTGAACCGGACGCAGGCGGCGATCTTCCGGCGCAGGAAGGTAGGCTTGGTCTATCAGTTTTACAATCTGATTCCGACCCTCACGGCGAGGAAAAACATTCTTATGCCCCTTGCGCTGGATAAGAAAACGCCGAATCCGGAGTATTTTGAGAAGGTCGTCAGGTCCCTTGGGATTGCCGATAAGCTGGACGCTCTGCCGAGTCAGTTGTCGGGCGGGCAGCAGCAAAGGGTGGCGATCGCGCGTTCTTTGATCTATCGGCCTGCCCTGCTTCTGGCGGACGAGCCGACCGGAAATCTGGATCAGAAAAATTCCGGAGAAGTGATCGATATGCTGAAGCTCTCAAACCGCAATCTGGAGCAGACGATTCTGCTGATCACTCATGATGAAAAAATCGCCTTGGAAGCGGAGCGCATCATTACGCTCGAGGACGGACGCATCGTCGGCGATGAGCGGCGGAGGTGATGAACATGTGGAGAGATTATTCGGCAGGTTCTATCAAAAATAACCGTTTTTCGGGCCTGTCCGTCAGGATTGCGACGTTCATCGCGGCGCTTCTTTTGTCGCTGCTTGGCGGATTGCTTTATAATGCATGGAAGTATGAAGTAGAGCGGATCATTCTTGAGGAAGGCGGCTGGCACAGTCGGATCATTGGGGAGCTTGCCCCGGAGGATATAGAGATCATAAAAAATTTTGCCAATGTAAGCGATGTGGCAGTAAATAAAAAAGGACAACGAGGCGCAGAGCCAACCGCGGATCTTTATTTCAGCGACAGGAGGGTTGTTTTTTCGGAAACCTCTGAGATTGCGAAACGGCTCGGGATTTCCGAAGAAAGACTGGACTATAATTATGAACTTCTTGCCATGTACCTGATCCGCGTCCCCGGCGATACGGCTCCAAGACTGCTGTTCCCGATGTTTCTGCTGATCACGCTGGCGGCCTCGTTTTCGCTGATTATGATTATTCACAATTCCTTTGTGGTATCCATGAACGCAAGGGTATATCAGTTCGGGATTTTTTCAAGCATCGGCGCCACGCCGAAACAGATCCGGACCTGTCTTTTGCAGGAGGCAGCGATTCTCAGCGCCGTGCCGGTGCTCGCCGGAAATCTGCTTGGCATTGCGGGCAGCGCGGGATTGATGCAATTGACAAACATTCTGCCGGGCAGCAGCGTTCCGGGAAGACACCGCACGGTCTTTGGCTGTCATCCGCTGGTTCTGGCGTTGACGCTGCTCGTGACGGTTATAACCGTATGGATCTCGGCATGGCTTCCGGTCGGAAAGCTAAGTAAGCTGACGCCTCTCGAAGCGATCAAAAACACCGGGGAATTGCAGTTAAAGCGCCAAAAGAAGTCCCGCTTGCTCTCGCTGTTATTCGGGATGGAGGGAGAATTGGCCGGCAGCGCGTTAAAAGTGCAGAGAAAAGCCCTGCGGACGGCGTCTCTGTCGTTTGTATTTTCATTTCTTGCATTCACGGTCATGCAGTGTTTTTTCACCCTTTCCCAGATCAGCACAAGGGAGACGTATTTTGAACGGTATCAGGGAGTATGGGATATTATGATGACCGTTAAGGACGCGCAGGCAGATCAGTTTGAGGAGACGGCTGCGATTCGGGAGCTTGACGGCGCGGAAAGCGTCATTGTTTATCAGAAGGCGGCGGCGAAGCGGATTATCACTGGGGAAGAAATAAGCGAGGATATGAAATCCTTTGGCGGATTCGCCGGTGCGCCCGCAAAGTATGTATCGCAGGCGGATGGCGGATGGCTGGTAAATGCTCCGATTGTTATTCTGGACGATCAAAGCTTTTCCGCTTATTGTGAGCAGATCGGCATTGCTCCGCGGCTTGACGGGGCAGTGATCCTGAACCGGATCCGTGACGTGACAAACCCTGATTTCCGTCATCCCGTTTTCATGTCTTATATAAAAGATGAAAATACGGTAAGCGTTCTGAGGCAGTCCGGGAATGAAACAATGACGGCGGAGGTTCCTGTCCTGTCTTACGCGCAGGAGGTTCCCGCTTTGCGGGAGGAGTACGCCAAGCTCGACTATTACGAATTGGTGCATTTCATTCCGGCGTCTTTGTGGAAGGAGATCAAGGGACAGATAGGGGGAGCAGAGGAAGACAGCTATATCTGCGTCCGCGGCAGAGAAAATGCGACGTTGGAAGAATTAAATATTTTGCAGGAGGAAATCACGCAGCTTGTCGACGGGAAATATACGATAGAACAGGAGAATCGTATTCAGGAGTATGAGACGAATAACAGGCAGATACAGGGAATGATGGCTGTCTTCGGGGGTTTTTGCGTTTTGCTCGCGATCATCGGTATCGGCAACGTGTTTTCCAACACCTTAGGATTTGTCAGGCAAAGAAGGCGGGAATTTGCAAGATATATGTCGGTAGGGATGACGCCGAAGGAGCTGAAAAAAATGTTTTGTGTGGAAGCGCTGGCGATCGTCGGCCGCCCGATCCTGATCAGCCTTTCTCTTGCGGTCATCATAGTATGGTATCTGATGCAGATGAGTTATATGAAGGCGGCAGAATTTATAGCCGATGCGCCGTTGGTTCCCGTTTCTCTTTTCCTGCTGGCTGTTTCAGGCTCTGTGGCGCTGGCGTATTATCTTGCGTGGCGAAACGTGCGTGGGATCAGTCTGGCCGAAGTGCTGAAGGATGATACAATGATGTGAAACAGATGAAACGCAGTTTTTTGGCTTGAGTGAAAAAGTAAATTCCACATGTAAACTTAAATTCCATACTGACGACTAAATTCATTATTTTAGGGTTTG
>CANQVH010000121.1 GCA_947627245.1 uncultured Lachnospiraceae bacterium
ACAACCCCTGTATTGGCATTGCGCATGAAAGCGTTGTTCGGAAGCCGCACCGCGCCGAGCAGTTCTGCCCTCTCTGCGATGTATTTCCGCACAGCCGGATTCTGTTTATCCATCGTGCCGCTCGAAGTGACTACCGCCACGACGCCGCCCGGACGCACCAGGTCAATGCTTTTAGCGATGAAATAATCATGGATCAGGAAATTGTACCTGTCATACTTGCGGTCATTCACCTTATACTGCCCGAAAGGTACATTCCCGATCACGCAGTCAAAAAAATTCTCCGGATAATCGGTTGTCTCAAACCCCTGCACCGCGATCGGGTTTTTCTGGTAAAGCTGCTTTGCAATCTGTCCGGATACGCTGTCAAGCTCCACGCCGTACATCTTAATCCCTTTCATACCCTCCGGCACAAGCCCCATGAAGTTTCCAACGCCGCAGGACGGCTCAAGCACATTTCCAGACGCAAGTCCCATGTTGCCTAACGCCTCATACATTGCCTTAATAACCGTCGGGGAAGTATAAAATGCGTTCAGGGTAGATGCCCTTGCCGCCCGGTATTCTTCTGCCGAAAGTGCCGCCTTTACCTCCCCGTACTCCCCGTGCCATTCCCTGTTGTTCTCATCAAACGCCTGCGGGATACCGCCCCACCCGACGTAACGCGACAACACTTCCTGTTCTTCCTCCGTCGCAAGCCTTCCTTCAATACTCAGTTTCTTCAACAGATAGATCGCGTCCATGTTCCTGCGGAATTTTTGTTTCGGACCGCCCACACCGAGATCGTCATCCGTGATCCGGAAGTTGATGCGCCTGTCACCTGTTTCAGAAGGTCTCTGCTGTCCAGGTTCATGCTGCCGTTCAATCTGCTGCTCCGGTGTTCCCCCGTCTGCCCTGTCTGTCTGCTCAAGCGGAAGCCGGCGCTCTCTGCGGACCGCATTGATTTCATCCGCCTCCATGACGTGTCCCGTCAGAGCGGCGATTTCCTGATCAAATACCATCTGTTCGTCTGCAGCAATCTGCCTCAGCACATCGGCGATCAGTTGCATCTGCTCCGGTGGAAAATCCGGGACAAGCATCGGCGTCACGTCAACCCCCTGCCCCGCCGCTTCATAGATCACGTCTATCTGCTCCGGTGAAAAGTCCTCGAAATGAGCATTCACACGTACCATCGCTTCGGAAACAGCTTGCTCTATCTGTTGCTCAGCATTCTCCTGACGTTCTCCCGCATGTTCACGCGGCTGTTCAGGCGCTGGCATTTCCCTATCCTGTTTTGGTACTTCGTCAAACGGAGTCTCTATGCCTTCGGCGCTTTCCCAACCGTCCAACCCATCTATGCCGCTTGACGTAGTAGGCGCTGTATCATCCGCAGAGTTCACTTCTGCTGTTTCTTCCTGCTTCTCCGGCTGTTCCTGATCCGGATTCTGGCCGGAAAACAACTTGGCTGCCTCCGGCTCAAACGGAACGAACCTGCCGGCGTATTCAAACAGCTCATTATCCCCTGGCAGAAGATCCTGTCCGGTTTCAATGCAGCGGAACACATCTGCCTTAGAATTGCCACTCGCCTCGTAGAATTTCTCCCTTGACCACGGATGCTTCGACCACCCATATTTCGAGAACCTTAAAATGCGTTCTGAAACCGTGCCTGCCGTGACACCTTTGTAATCAAGATCCGGAGGAAGCGTCCCGTAAGGAATAAAGTGGTAACCTCCATATTTAAATGTCCCTGCAGTTTTGACACTTGTATCTGGTTTTTCCTCCTGCCTGTCCTTTTCGTTTTCTTCCACATGGATTTCTTCAATAACGACATCATAAGGCAGGTTGTTCTTATCTCCGGGATAAACTGTCACCTTCTTTCCCGGCTTCTCCTGAACAGACGGCTCCTCTGCCCCCATGAAGTCGAAAATGGAAAGCTGTTTCTCGACCGTTTCCGTCTGGACTTCCTTCTTCTGCTCCGGGAAGATCGTATATGTCCCCTCAATGTACTGATGGACAATGGAAAGCGTCTCCGCACGTTTTCCATAATCTTCATAGTCAAGAGGAATCGCGGCAAGTGCGGCATCCATTTTTGCCACCAGCTCCTCTGCCGTGTCCGGTTCCTCCAGAAGCTTCGGCAGGACTCTCCGTGCATCTTCATTATAAAAATCCACTTTGTAAGGCCGCTCTATTTCTTCGGGCAGGCGGAAATAGAATCCGATGATCCGACCTGCAAGACGCTCCCGTTCATATCCAGGCATACGGGAATAATCTGCAGCTTTCAAAAACTTATCATTTTCAATCAGGTAATCCACTCGCTTTGCCACCTTCGGCCATTTCAGCATGACCTCCGCGTTTGGTGTTCCGTAGTCCCCTCGCGCCAGTTGCAGCCCCTTACCGCTGTAATTAGCAAAGGAAGCATCTGCCCCCGACAATGCGCCGCTGTGTCCACCTGTCCCATACTGTTCCTTGATAAAATCTGCTTTTTCTTTATCACTTTTGTCCTGCAGGAAGAAAGCATATGTCGCAAGCCTCCCATCTGAATACGAGCCTCCCCTGGTAAGAAAAGCATCGATCTCATCCTGCGTGATGAATACCGGATGCTCCGCCCACGCAAAACCGTCCCTTGCCTGATAAGGAACCACTTCTTTGGCAAATTTCTGAAACTGAGCCAGCATCTTATCTGGACGGTAATGATGAAACCGCATGACACTCCGGTCTTCCGCATACGCCGCCGCAAGTCCTTCCAACCTTTCATTCAGATCTGCAAGATATTCCGGCTGTGCAAGCAGCCCAGATACCCGTTCTTCTGAGTCCGGAAATCCCATGCGAAACGGTTCCACATCCGCAAAGACCAGTTCTGCAACGCCTTCTTCCATATCCCTTTGCATAAGTATCAGCGCACTTGCATGTTCTTTCAGGGCATTTCCCCTTGCCGCATCCAACACCACCTGCGGCGCATATTCCCCCTGCCTGAGAAGCTGATGTATCCTCCCGGAAACGTCATCCCATGATAAGAACGCTTTATCAAGAATCTGATCAGTCACCGTATGTCCCACCGCGATCTGCATACCAAGCTCATCGAACCAGACCGAATATTCCTTACCGTCAATCTCCAGTCCTATGCCGCCTGTCCCATACTCCCTGCGCACAAAATCTGTGTATTCCTCTGGCGTCTGCTCAATCATGAAGTTGTAAATGATACGGAGCTGGCTTCCTTTCCGGTTTCCACCTTTCCTGATCACTTCATCCACAACATCAGAAGGAATCGAAATTTCCCCCGCATAGAGTGCCGCCATGCGCTCCTCAATCTTGCGGATCTGCACATTTTCAGTAGGAAGTTCGGGCAAAGATAAAGCAGAGGCTGTCTCCGCCTCTGCTTCGCTCAAATCCTGTTCGCTTGTTTCCTCGGTCAGATGTAGACCAATTCCGTCAAGATGCTCTCCTCCGCCATCGCTGTCAGGCTGTTCATGTGCGCTACCCATGCCATCTGGTCTGTCGCCTTGTCCGGTGCCGGGTACTTCTCCAACAGCTTCTTCAACGAATCTTCCATCCTCTCCTGCGCTGCCGTCTCGGTCTCCTGCAGGTGCCGGCTCAGCTTCCCGGTCAGCAACAGGCTCTGATACAGGCTCTTCCTGTTCTCCCTCAGATATGTCCTGCGCAGCATTGCGTATTTCCCTGTTACCGGACTCTCCTCCTGTATGGTCAGGTTCGGAAACAGGTAATCTCCCTTGCGGTGGTAGGTCATTTCCATTGCTTGTCCCTCCTTCTATACTTTCGCTTTTACGCTTTAAAGTGCTAAATTCATTATAAACTACCTCATTCTTTTTTTCAATAGTTATTTCATAACTTTTTTTCTGCACTTCAACGGAAAGACGCCGGACCGTCCTCCCAATATCCTTCAGGACAGGCTCAGCAATCTGGCTTGTTGCATTTCCAAGGAAAGTAAGCACAGACAGATCATTGAAATCTGTAATGCCGGAAAAAGCTGCCTCATCGAGCCTGTCCAACGGATCAAGCTCACACCGCCTTGCAAGCATGTAATACGCGCTATTTGCAAGAAGCTCCCGGAATTCCACCTGGATACTGTATGCGTCAAGTTCCTCCAGGTATGTACCCTCAATTTGCTGTTCAAGCCCGTCCATTGCTTCTTCCAGACTATCTTCTGCCATATCACTGGCGATCTGCCAGAGCGCAGTATGCAGGTCGGATATTCCATCATCCAGTCCGTATGTGTCTATCAGGTGGTCAAGCAGCGTCCCTTCCTGCCCTTCCTGCAGTTTCCACAGATACAACGGCCTTGCACCGCGCACCGCGTGAGTATCCGATACGTCAAAGACATAACGCAGGGCAAGTCTCGGCCCGGTTTCATCAAGCAGCGCGATCCCCTTTGCACCACGGTTCACCCAACGGAGCATTTTTTCATTCCACACTTCCAGTGATGCACACGCTGTCGCGTCCGGACGCTGCGCGTGGATTAATAGCGCATCTGAAAACGGATACCGGTACAGTCTCGCCGCCGTATCAAGATACCCCATCCAGTCGCGTGGGGAACCGCTTACATTTTTCGCCGTTTCCGACGCAAGGAAACGGATGTCCCTAAGTTTTGCCATATTTACACATCTCCCCCGTTATGCCTGCTTTTTGTCTTTTCCTGAATCATTCCCTTTCTTTTTCGGAAATTCCAATCTGAAGTTCGCCCGCCCATCAGAAGCCTCCATGAGCAGATCCGCCGTAAAGTTCCTTCCCTTTTTCTGCGAATAGAAATCTGTCACACGCGTCCTCCCGGAAGATAAAAGTTCCTGTGCCATGTGTTTGTCGATCGTCTTTCTCATGCCGGTAAGGTAGCGGCTCTCTTTCCACAGTGCAAAGGCACACTCGCGGTTGGAGCAGTAGAAATTCTTCTTCCCTTCATAGACAGGACTTCCACACACCGGACAGACCCCAACCTTTTCCTTCGGATGGAACCGATACAGCTCCTCCGTGGGAATCTGGCTGCACTCCGCAAGCATACGGTCGATCAGTTCCATGATCTCCTTAATGAATGCCACCCCGTCAAGCTGTCCCCGCTCCATCTGCAGCAGCCTGTTCTCCCACTCTGCCGTCATGGACGGTGATTTCAGATAATCTGGCAGAACGCTTACAAGGTCACATCCGTCTTTCGTGGGAATGATCTGCTTCCCTTTGCGCAAGGCATAGCCGGATCTGATCAGCTTCTCGATGATACCGGCCCTCGTTGCCGGCGTCCCAAGCCCTTTCTTTTCCGTATCCACATCAAATTCCT
>CANQVH010000122.1 GCA_947627245.1 uncultured Lachnospiraceae bacterium
AAAAGCGGGTGATGGGAATCGAACCCACGTGTCCAGCTTGGAAGGCTGGTGTTCTACCATTGAACTACACCCGCAAACTCTATGATGCCCGGAAAAGTACGTCGGGGTGACAGGATTCGAACCTGCGACCTCTTGGTCCCAAACCAAGCGCTCTAGCCAAGCTGAGCCACACCCCGTCTCACATAATTCAGGCGTCCTTCGCTTGACGCGAATAGAATTATAATATATTGCTTTTCAAAAGTCAACCATTTTTTAATAGATCCTGAAGGTCTTCACCGCCCATTTCATCACGCGGTACTTCGGCGTCTCAAGCTCACGCACGGCCTCCTTCAGCTTCTCGCGGATCGGAAGCCCCTGCGGACAGTGTTTCTCGCATTTCCCGCAGCCGATACACTGAGACGCGCTCGACGTCTCCCGGCGCATCGCGGTCGACTGCAGATATTCCCATGATCCGGACTTTTTTCCCTCTGTATATTTCAGATTGTAGCAATGGAACGCCATCGGGATATCGACCTTGTTCGGGCAGGGCATGCAGTAGCCGCAGCCGGTACAGCCGACCTTCATGTTCCGATTGATCTCCTGCTTGACCTGTTCCACGAGCCGAAGCTGTTCCTCCGTAAACTCCCCGACGCGCACCTCGTCCGCGATGCGCAGATTCTCCTGCACCATCTCAAGGGAATTCATGCCCGAGAGGACGACCGTCACCTCCGGCTGACTCCACAGCCAGCGGAAGCCCAACTCCGCCGGAGATGCAAACTTCCCGGATTTCGCGATCAGATCCTTCGCGTCCGCCGGCAGAAGATTCACGAGCCGCCCGCCGCGCAAAGGCTCCATAATGATGACCGGGATACCCTTCTGCGCCGCATAGATCAATCCCTCGCGTCCGGCCTGCGAATGCTCGTCCAGATAGTTGTACTGGATCTGGCAGAAATCCCAGTCGTAAGCGTCCAGAAGACTGCGGAAATTCCCGCTGTTTCCGTGATAGGAAAAGCCGATATTGCGGATCTGTCCGCTCTCCTTCTTCACACGGATCCAGTCCTGTATGCCGAGGCTGCTCAAGCGCTCCCACGTCTTCACATCGTTGAGCATGTGCATCAGATAATAATCAATGTGGTCGGTCTGCAGCCGACGCAGCTCTTCCTGAAATTTCTTCTCCGCGCCCTCGACCGAGCGGATCAGATAGTGGGGCAGCTTTGTCGCAAGATTAATCTGATCCCGGCAGTTGTTCTTCGCCAGAATTTTCCCAACTGCTTCCTCGCTTCCGCCGTACACATAGGCCGTATCGAGGTAATTGACCCCATGACGGATCGCGTACATGACCTCCTGTTCCGCCTTGTCCAGATCGATCTCCGATCCCTTTTTCGTAAAACGCATACAGCCGTATCCGAGAATCGAGAGCTGATTTCCCTTGCGATCATTTCTGTACCGCATCCTGATACCTGCCTTCTCTTATCATATCCCTCGAAATCGACGCCAGATCCTTCGCGCCGCACATCTCCATCGTATCGGAAAGCTCGGAGCCTATTTTCTCGACGTAAAGCTTCACGCCTTCTTCTGCGCCGCCGTAAACCGCAGGAACAAACGGCCGGCAGATCAGCGCCGCGTCCGCGCCGAGCGCCAGCGCCTTGAACAGATCGACACCGCTGCGGATCCCGCCGTCCACAAGGATCTTCATACCGCTTCCCTTCAGCGCGTCCGCGATCTCACCGAGTACCTCCGCCGTCGCGGAGCACTGGTCGAGTACACGCCCGCCGTGATTGCTGACTACGATGCCCGCCGCCCCGGCCTCTTTCGCCTTCAGAGCGCCCTTAACGCTCATAATGCCCTTCACGATGAACGGCACGCCGCAAAGCTGCGCGATCTCAGCGAGCTCCGCCACGGTCTTGCTTCCCGCCGGGGGCGTCAAATTCTTCAGGAACGGGAGCCCTGCCGCGTCCACGTCCATCGCCACCGCGAAGCTGCCTGCCTCCTTGCAGAGCACCAGCTTCTCTTTAATCAGGTCAAGATTCCACGGCTTGACCGTCGGCACGCCGATGCCGCCCGCCGCCGCGATCGCCTTCGAGGCCGCCTGCATCACCACCGGATTCACGCCGTCGCCCGTGAACGCCGCAATACCCGCTTCCCTGCACGCCGACACGAGAATATTGTTGTAAGCCGTGTCGTCGTATTTGTCGCCGTAATGCAAATTTACCGCGCCGAGCGGTCCCGCGAAAAACGGATAGCGGAACGTCCGCCCGAACATCTCAAACGTCGTGTCCGGCGCGCCGTTCTCACAGATCGTGTCCAACACTACGCGAATCTCCTGCCATTTGTCGTAGTTGCGCGCCGCCGTATCGCCCGTGCCCTTCGCACCCGGCCCCGGCACCTGATTTTTGCAGGCTCTCCCGTTGCAGACCGGACATACCTTACAGTATGCGCCGACATTTCCTCTCGCCTGCTCCAAAACCTCCTGATAGGTCATCCTTCCATCCTCCCGATTTATCTGATTTGTATGCTCCGGCCCGAATTTACGGCACAGAATAAATTTCCTTGTACACCGGCTTTCCGTCCTTCATCTCTGATTTCATCAGAGAAATTTTCTCCACGTTCATGTCCAGCTTCGGCGCCTTCACCGTGTACGGATGGCTGGCCTTTGTCCTGCGTAGGAGCGTGATATGCGGGGTGAACTTTTTTCCATCGAACGGGATGCCCTCTTCCCTGAAGCGCTTCTGCAACTCGTTCACATATCCTTTCAGCTTCTGGTTTCCCTTCACGCCGATCCACTGCGTATCTCCGAAATTTCCTGCCTCCGTCAATACAATCCGAAACGGCTGAAATCCGATCTCGCTCATGATCTCCTGAATCTGCTGCCGCTTGTCGGTCTCGCCGATAAATGTCAGCGTCATGTGCAGGTTTTGCTTCGGGACATAGCTCCCGCTTACCCCTTGATTCTTCATATCATGCATAACTTCCACAAGAGAATTTTTCATCGGCTCCGACAGCAGCACCGCCACAAAGAGTCTCACGGCATCCACCTCCCGCAAAATCCGCCGGTCGCTGCCCACTGCCCTGTCTCCATAGCGCCAGACACCGGACAAACGATTGGCAAGATATTTACTTTTATAGTATCACAACAGTGTCCTCATGTCAAAACGGACTGCCTCATATCGCAAGAGAGCCGGACACGAATCCCCCGGAAAAGGAACTCGGCCCGGCCCTCATCATTTCATTAAAATTCTGCTGCCACTTTCAAAAGGTGAATCCGCCTTTCTGCTTCACAGAAATCGTTCTGAAGAAGGCAGCGGATCAGCTCTTTTTCTTCTTTGTGGACACATCGAGCACAACCGCGCCGAGAAGCACGGCGCCCTTAACGACCTTCTGCAGATCCGTAGACATACCGCACATAGACATGCCGTTGTTCAGAACGCCCATAACCAGAGCTCCTACCACGGCGCCGATGATCGTGCCGACACCGCCGGATGCCGCCGCGCCGCCGATGTAGCAGGATGCGATCGCGTCCATCTCAACGCCGTCGCCCATCTTCGGGTTCGCGCCGCCCTGACGGGCCGAGAGAACGATACCGGCGATTGAAGCAAGCACGCCCATGTTCACGTAAACCCAGAAGAACACCTTGCGCGTGTTGACGCCGGAAAGGCTTGCCGCTTTCGCGTTGCCGCCCATCGCGTAGATCTGGCGTCCGGCAACCGTCTTGCTCGTGATGAAGTGATAGATCCCTACGATAACGGCCAGAACCACCAACTGAATCGGGATGCCGTTGTACATACCGAGTCTGGTGAAGAAGAACCAGACGATGACAAGGATAACAACGTCCTTGATAATCATCTGCCACGGAACAAGGTTTGCAAATCCGTACTTGTTGTTCGTGCGGATCGTCTTCATCTCCGAGAAGATCAGTCCCACGGAAACCACCGCCGCGACAATGAGGCAGACCAGATCGATCTGTCCTCCCCCGAAAGCAACCTTCACGGTCGGCAGGAAACCGACGCCGATGAAGGAATAGTCAGCCGGAAGCGGACCGACCGTCAGGGATTTCAGCAGCGTGTATGTAAGACCACGGCCCATCAGCATCGTCGCCAGCGTCACAACAAACGGCGGGATGTCAAGATAGGCAATGAAGAATCCTGCGAAAATACCGATTGCCAGACCGATGCCTACCGCTACCAGCCATGCCAGCGGAACCGCCCAGCCCTGCTCTACGACGAGCTTCGCCGCGCAGGCCGCGCCGAGGGCAACGACAGAACCGACGCCAAGATCGATGTAGCCGGTCAGTACGCACAGCAGCATACCGGTCGCAAGAATGATGATGTAGCCGTTCTGCATGATCAGGTTGTTGATGTTGGTCGGCGTCGCGTTTGATCCCTTCGTCATCACATAAAAGATTACGAAAATGATGATCAACGCCGCGATCATGCCGAAGGACTTAATGTCCA
The DNA here is from genome assembly GCA_947627245.1 of uncultured Lachnospiraceae bacterium. Classification (GTDB taxonomy): domain Bacteria; phylum Bacillota; class Clostridia; order Lachnospirales; family Lachnospiraceae; genus Choladousia. Next base: position 4,431 of record CANQVH010000122.1, read on the forward strand.
GATTAATGTATTTTTTCTTTGTCTCCATTATTCTTCTCCTTTCCCGTTGCTCGCCATGATACATTTCATAATGTTCTCTTGGCTCAGATCTTCGCGGCCGAGCTCACCCGCGATCCGACCTTCATTGATGACATACGCGCGGTCGCAGGTACCGATGATCTCCTGCATCTCGGAAGAGATCACGATGATCGCTTTCCCCTCGCGCGCCATATCGTTGATCGCGCAGTAGATCTCGTATTTCGCGCCGACGTCGATACCGCGCGTTGGCTCATCCAGAATCAGAACGTCCGGATGGGTCATCATCCATTTCGCCAGCACGACCTTCTGCTGATTGCCGCCGGAAAGGGAGCCGACTGCCTGATGGATCGATGTTGCTTTGACATTGATCTTGTCCTTATATTCTTCCGCGTCTATATTTTCCTTGCGCTCGTTGACGATCTGTCCTTTCGCGTAATACGCTCTCAACGCGGCCATCGTCATATTCGTCTTGATGTCGTTCATCAGCACCAGACCGTATGTCTTACGATCCTCGGAGGTGTAGGCGATCTTGTTGTCGATCGCGTCCTTCACCGTCTTCGTGCTGACCTTCTTCCCGTGCATATAAACCTCGCCGGAAATCTTCTGTCCGTAGGAATGTCCGAAGAGGCTCATCGCAAACTCGGTACGGCCCGCGCCCATCAGGCCGGCCAGACCGACCACCTCACCGGCGCGCACCTTGATGTTGATATCCTTGAGGATCTGCTTGTCGGCGATCTCCGGATGATACGCGTTCCAGTTCTTTACCTCCATTACCACGTCACCAAT
>CANQVH010000123.1 GCA_947627245.1 uncultured Lachnospiraceae bacterium
CGGATTGCGATAAACAGATTCAAACCGGCGATGGAGCGTCTGAATGGGAAGGCGTTTACGGACGAGGAAATTTTTGCGTTACTTGACGAAATTCATACGATTATTCGATATAACGATATGGGCAAAGCGTTTTATGAATGGCTGATTAACCCAGTTGATAAACCAAAGCTGATTGAGTTTGACGATATTGGGAAAAATGATTATGCCATTGTTGATGAACTGTATTACGGGACAGAATCCAAAGGCTCATTTCGCCCGGATATTAATATCTTGATCAATGGAATTCCCCTTGCGTTTCTTGAAGTGAAAAAACCAAATAATGAGGGAGGAATTCAGGCCGAGTTTCATCGTATGCTGGATCAGCGTCTGCAGATTCCGGAATATCGGAAGTATTTTAATATGCTTCAGGTAGTCGCTTTTTCGAACAATATGGAATATGAGTCAGATGAAGATGAGAGTCTGTCAGCGGATGAGGTGAAAGCAGGATCTTTTTACACAACTCCGAACGGAAGCAATACAAGTTTTTCATATTTTCGGGAGGAAAATGCGAAGCAAAGCGGTTTTATTGATATATCTACAGATACAATAAAGTATGTTGTGAAGGACAATCATTATAGCGCCTCTGTGGTAGATACAGAAGAATTTCAAACGAATTTGGACAGGAATACGCCGTGCAATCGTTTTGTGACGAGTCTTTTTGCAAGGGAACGCTTTATGTATTATCTGCATTACGGAATTATTTATGTGGATGGCAAAGTACCTGAAAAACATATTATGCGATACCCTCAGTTTTTTGCGTCCCGTGCGATTAAGAAACGTCTGGATAACGGTGGGAAATCCGGTATCATCTTTCACACACAGGGAAGCGGAAAGACAGAGCTTGCCGGTTTGTCGGTACGGATACTTCGTGATTATTATGCTGAGAAAGGTATCACAGCACGGTTCTATTATGTGGTAGACCGCTTGGATCTTTTGACACAGGTATCAAATGAGATGACCAATCGTGGTTTATCTGTTACAAATGTAGATTCACGAGCAGCATTTGAGAAGGAACTGAATCGCCCGCTTTCTAAAAACGTGGCACAGCATTCAAACGGAGAGCTGACGGTTGTGAATGTGCAAAAATTTGATGACAAAATTCCGCAGGCAAGAAATGAATATAATGTGAAGGTGCAGCGCATTTTCTTTGTGGATGAAGCACATCGTTCTTACAAAATGACAGGAACCTATTTTGCCAATCTGATGTTGGCTGACCCGGATGCTATCTATATTGCTATGACAGGAACCCCGCTTCTCTCGAAAAAGGAACGAAGCAATCTGAAGTTTGGCGATTATATACATAAATATTTCTACGATAAGTCCATCGCAGACGGATACACGCTCAGAATTAAAAAAGAAGATATTGAGACAAAAGCACGCGCTGACATTAGGAAAAATCTGGAATTGGAAAATGCGGATGCAGATAAAAATGTTGTCATGGAATCATCTGCATACATTAATGCGCTTTGTCAGTTCATTGCAAAGGATTTCGAATTCTTCCGACTCACAAATACGGACAACACTATAGGAGGAATGATTGTATGCTGCAGCAACAATCAGGCGAAAAAAATTAAGGCATGGTTTGACGACAACTGTGAATTGCAGACAGGACTTGTAATTTCAGATCCGGATATATCTGAGGCATTAAACACCGCTACTCAGCTTGCATTTAAGAATAGTTTGTCGCCGGATATTCTGATTGTCAATAAGATGCTGACGACTGGATACGATGTACACAGACTCAAAAAAATGTACCTTTTACGGAACGCAAAAGAGCATACCCTGTTGCAGACGATCAGTCGAGTGAATCGCCCCTATAAGAGTCCGATCGGAAAAACATATGAATTTGGATATATCGTAGATTTTGTCGATATCCAGAAAGAGTATGACCGCACCATCGATATGTATCTGAAAGAGATGGAGGAAGATTTTGGGGAAGATGAAGAGGACAAGACTACCCTCACGGGACTTGTCATCGGCCCGGATGATATACAAAAGAAGTATTTGAATTATAAAAAGGCTCTGGACGGTATGATTGATATATCCAATCTGGAGAGAATGTCAACCCTGCTGACATATTTGAACAAGGATGCCCTTTATACCATCCGCAAGATTTTGAATGGGATAAAGACGTGTTATACGGAATTCAGATTGTCACGGTCGGAGCAGTATGTATCGCAGATTGATATCCAACATATCCAGAAAGCCCTCAAAGAAGTTCAGAACAGGATAGACTTTATCAACCTGAAATCAACGCCGATTGACCTGATGGCTATTGTCTCCAACAAGGAAGTTTGCGACATCCTCTATGAATTTTTCAAGGTAAGGATTTCTATCATGGATATGTCAAAGATGACGGAAACCATGAAGGATTTTACGAAAAGAGAATCCTATTCACGCTTTACGGATTATGTTACTTCTATTCAACGGGAGATCAAAAGGAATAAGAACCGGAATCAATCGGAAGTTGTAAAGTTGGATGAATTGCTGCGGAAAATCTTTGAACAGTTGGATATCGATGATTTAGACAATATAAACGATGAATTAAGAGAGATTCTGGCACGGATGAAGGCTGTCAATGAAGAGAATGAACGTCTCTCAAAACGATATGACGGGAATTACAGCTTTGTGAAGACCTATATTGACACTGCAGAGATTCATCCGGAATTCGAGAAAGAGGATATCGCATCGGTTTTAGATCATGTTTATGCAGCGGTTAAGGATATTCGGGATGGGAATATTCTGATCCTGCAGGGGCGGGACATTTTTGTTACCAGTGTAAAAAAGGTAACGACTGCGGAATTGTTAAAGAGTGGGTTGTATAAGAAACTCAATTTAAAAGACTGGTATACGGAGCTGCTCGGCGACGTGTATGCGAATATGAAATTATTCTAAGGAGAAAAAGATTATGGCGGCATCTTTTGAGACAATGGAGCGGGATATCAAACTTATTATCGATGAACTGAAGGGACTCTGTTCCCAGAACGGCCTGTCTAATCAGGCGTCTGAGGAACGAATCATTACATCTATCTTCTTGTATAAATTTCTGAATGATAAGTTTATGTACAATTTAAACAGGTTTTCTGAGAATGTAGAGATTCCTGTACAGGATATTCTGAAGAACGAGAATGATGAGTTAGATGCATTTTATGACGAGAATAGCGGGGACGTTTCTTTTTCCTATGAAGATACGATTGAGTATCTGGTAAACCGTGTGAATCAGCCGGATTTCGCGGATCAATTTGATTCTGCTCTGGTGCGGATTTCAAACAGTGTTCGGAATGACGCATTTAACATCGAGACATCAGATGGCGCGAAGAAGGCTATGTTTGAACCCATTACAACAGAAGTCACCGGTTCCGCCCGGAATAATTTTGCAAAGGCTATCTTTGGCATTATTTCCCAGCGGAAATTCGATTTCTCAGCGGCATTTGCAGGAAACTTTGATTTCTACTCTGCCATTTTCGAGTATCTGATCAAGGACTATAATGTTGCCAGCGGGACCTATGCAGAGTATTTTACTCCGCAGGCCGTATCGAGTATTATTGCGAAGATTTTGGTTGGCATGTCCGATGTGATTAAGGCGGCAGAGATATATGATCCGTCGGGCGGATCAGGCTCCCTGGTTTTGCATCTGGCGCATGAGCTGGGACAGGAGAGCGGGATGAATCGTGCGATTGTGTATACACAGGATATCAGTAATAAATCTACACGTTTCCTGCGCTTAAATATGATGTTGAATGGCATGACGGAGTCCCTTGCAAATATCATTCAAGGGGATACGCTGCTCAATCCGGCACATTTTAATGTGGAGCATGATCCGGCGTCCGGATTAAAAAAATTTGACTACATCACGTCGAATCCGCCTTTTAAGATGGATTTCAGCACAACCCGAAACCAGATTGAAAATAAGTGGTCTGATACTGACCGATTTTTTGCAGGAATACCAAAGATTCCGAACAAGAAGAAAGAATCCATGGCGATCTATCTTTTGTTTATCCAACATATCCTGTATTCTTTGAAACCGACCGGGAAAGCCGCCGTGGTCGTGCCGACAGGTTTCCTGACTGCACAGTCCGGGATTGAGAAAGTAATCCGAATGAAACTGATCGATGAGAAGATGCTGAAAGGCGTGGTATCCATGCCGAGCAATATATTTGCAAACACAGGCACGAATGTCTCTGTCATATTTATTGATAAAGCAAATACAGATGGAAACGTACTTTTGATGGATGCGTCCGGGTTGGGGACAAAAGTAAAGGAAGGCAAGAACCAAAGGACGGTCTTAAGCGATGATGAGGTGCAGAGAATTATTGACACTTTCATTAATCATGTGGCAGTCGAAGATTTCAGCATTTCTGTTACATATGAGCAGATTGCTGAAAAGAATTATTCATTCAGTGCAGGGCAATACTTTGAAATTAAGATTGAGTATATAGAATTGACGAATGAGGAATTTGTGCAACGTATGAATGCTTATAGGGAACGGTTGGATCGGCTATTTTCAGAGGGAAGAAAATTGGAAAATGAGATTGTGGAGCAGATTGGACGGGTGAAGTATGAGTAAAATGGTTAGGCTGTCAGATGTGGCAAATTTGACGGTTGGATTTGTAGGAACTATGGCAGAGCATTATGTCGACAATGGCGTACCTTTTTTACGATCCTTAAATGTAAAACCGTTCTCGATAGTAAGTGACGATCTGAAATATATTTCTAAGGAATTTTCTGAAAGTATTGCCAAGTCTATTTTACATGAAGGCGATATTATAATTGTGAGGACTGGAATACCCGGAACATGTGCTGTTGTTCCAGCAGAATATGATGGTTGTAACTGTTCGGATGTGGTAATTGTTCATCCTAACAGAGAAGTGGTAGATGAAAATTATTTAGCTGCTTATATTAACATTTGGGG
>CANQVH010000124.1 GCA_947627245.1 uncultured Lachnospiraceae bacterium
GCAGGTTGACAGCCGGAATATACGGAAACACAAAAACGATGTATTTCGCTTAACAGAGCTTCTTGATCGTAATATGAATCCGCTTACTTACATACCGGACACGATCAGAAGAGATATATGGGAATTCACGGAACAAATGCGATCAGAGGATGTTGATTTAAAACAAATCGGCATTCGTGACAAGTCCAAAGAAGCCATACTGGACGAACTGAACGGTATTTATAACAAAAGTGGTACGCAATAGACACGACATCCCGAGTATCATCAAATATCCATTCTGGCGCATGACCGCGCAGAACAAGGCGGCGGCCTTATAGTCCTTGTCCATCTTTTTTCACGATTGGTTTAAGAATAAGTCCCATCGGTCCGGTGCAGAAGCTATGAATTTCCTCGTCGCTGCACGGAGCCTGCTCTCCGAACTGATTGCAGGGAAAATCCGCCCTACTCGATTGAGAGCTTCCTTTTTGAATACGAATATGTCATAAAACGAATGAATATGCAATAGTATCCTGCACGATTATGGTATCATCCCAATAAAGCAAATAGCTTCAGGAGGGAGATCCATATGAACCATACCACATCAAAGATCACAAATATGACGGAGGGAAACCCTGTCCGTATCATCATGACCTTTGCGGTGCCGCTTTTTATCGGCAATGTCTTCCAACAGATCTACAACCTCGTGGATACCATGATCGCCGGGCATTTTCTTGGAGACGGGGCGATCGCGGCAATCGGGGCGACAAGCGTGCTCTACTCTCTGCTCATGAACCTTGCATGGGGCCTTAACAACGGATATTGCATAATCCTGTCCCGAATATTTGGAAGCGGGGACAGAGAGGATTTCCGCAGCGGCGCGGCAACCATGATAAAGCTGAACCTTGGGATAGGCACCCTGTTGACAGTCGTTTCCGTAGTGTTCCTGAAGCCCATGATGCGGCTTCTTCTGACGCCGGAGGAAGTATTTGACCAATCGTATCTTTATATTGTCATTATTCTCGGCGGAATGCTCACTACGATCGCATACAACGGCTGCGCGGGATTTCTGCGGGCAATAGGCAACAGCCGGACGCCATTGTATTTTCTTATCCTGTCAAGTCTACTGAATCTGGCACTGGATACGGTGTTTGTTGTTTTGCTCCACACGGGTATTGCCGGGGCCGCCCTTGCTACGGTGATCGCGCAGGCTGTTTCTGCTCTTCTTTGCATGGGATACATATTCAGAAATTACAAAGAATACCTGCCATGTTCGTCGGATTGGAAACCAAACAGAAAACTTTCCTCTGAAATGTTTTCCACGGGATTTTCCATGGCGCTGATGCAATGTGTTTTCTCGCTGGGTTCCGTGATCCTGCAGCGTTCGATCAATGCCTTGAGTACTAATATTATCACCGCGCATACCGCTGCCCGCCGGGTCTATGAGATGCTGATGATCCCCATGACCACCATTTCGAACGCCACCAGCACCTTTGTCGGGCAAAATTATGGGGCAAAAAAATATCATCGCATTGTAGAGGCAAACAGAAAAATGCTTCTGGTGCAGCTTGCATGGTCGGTTTTCTCGATTCTTGTCTGCTGGACGTTGGGCAATCCGCTGATCGTACTTCTGACGGCAACCAAAAATAAAGAAATCATTGAAAATGCCCTTCTCAATCTGCGCCTAAGCACCGCCTGTTTCTTTCCGTTGGGCGCGCTGTTCATCCTGCGCTATTCCATGCAGGCTATGGGACATAAAGTGCTGCCGGTGCTCTCCAGCACGATCGAATTGGTGGTAAAGGTGATCTCAGCCGCTGTTCTGGTCCCTGCTTTCGGATATCTGGGCGTGGCAGTGACGGAGCCCGTCATCTGGTGCCTGTGCGCATTGTTTCTCGGTGTTTTTTATATTACGATAGGACACCAAAAACAGCCGGAAGAAGGCGTCGGCTGATGATTTGCCGTGACGGTCAAAAGTAATCAAGTGAGGTTCGAAGGTTCCATGTCGGTGATCAATTTCTTTAATTATTTTTTGCTTTGATGTATAAAACCATTCCACGTTCATTGAAAAAACCCAACTTCCGTGGTATTATATTTAATAAATTTTAAAGATAATACAAGAAATATGGGATATATACGGCGGCGAATAGATTAAGCCGGTGGTAGCAAATGTATCAGTTGGCGCTTATTAAGCATTGAACGAGGGAGGATTTTGCAATGAAAAGAAAAAGTAGGATTTTATGTATGTTTCTTATCGCTCTGCTGACATTTGGCATAGCGGCAGGGAACACCGTGCTTCCGGTTGCCGCAAAAGGCAGCGAGAGTAAGCAATCTCAAATGACGGGGACCAAGTCCAAAAAGAGAACAAAGATTACTGTAAAATACAATGCTAACGGAGGCAAGGTTTCGCCCAAGAAAAAGACGGTGTACTATGGGGCTGCCTATGGCACTTTGAAAAAACCAACAAGGGAAGGTTACACTTTCAAGGGCTGGTATACGAAGAAAAAGGGCGGTAGTAAGGTTACTTTCAGAACAAAAGTTTCCCAGACAAAGAATCATATTCTCTATGCTCACTGGAGCAAGAGGAAGTATAAAATTGTCTACAAACTTGATGGCGGCGTGAATGATTCCCATAACCCGGCCAGTTACAGTGTTACCTCAAGAATAGTACTGCGAAATCCGACGAAAAAGGGTTACACATTCGAGGGTTGGTATAGTGACAGCGAATATAAGAACAAGGTGACGGTTATTGCAAAAGGCAGTACCGGGAGAAAGAAACTTTACGCCAAATGGGTTGCCGAAAGCTATGCGGTTCCGATTACAGATTTAGCCAGTATCTCGGACACGCCCAAAACCACCACCAAATTAACAGATAATTATGGGAATCAATACAATTATGCCGTAATCAACAATCACGGTTATAATGGTTCGGCAGGCCCGTTACAGTATGAGTATCTTGCCAATTCGAAATACAGCAAATTTTGCGGCACGATATATATTCCTCAAGGGGAAACAAGCGATGGAGTCTCTTCATTGATTGTGAAGGGGGATGGCCATGTTTTATATGCCTCTCCTGCAGTAAACAAAAGAAGCCAGCCTATCAATATTGATGTGAATGTATCCGGCTGCAACAATATCAAGATCATATGGAGCAACAATAGTGGTTATAATAATATAAGCTCATTGCAGTGTTGTCTGGCAAATGCATGCTTCTATACCAGCAGCGGGAATGATGAAAAAGTTGATCTTGCTGCATTGCCGGTAGCTCTGACGGATTTGACAAGCATCTATTCCGGCGTGAGATCGAGCGCGCGTTTGGTGGATAACAGGGGGAATACCTATAGTTCTGCTGTTTATAACCGCATAGATAATCTTCATAATAACAATATTCCGATCTATGAGTATCTTCTTGACTCGCGTTATAGCAGGTTTGAATGTACGCTTTATGTCCCGACCGGAGTTTCTTTCAGTTCACCGGTCGTTATGACGGCAGAGATCGACGGGAAGACAGTATATACTTCTTCCGGAATGACGGGAGCATCTGAGCCGGTTCAAGTGAAAATAGATATATCCGGGGGCAATGATTTTAAGATAACATTTTCTGAGGGATCATGGAATGATTCAAGCAGCAGCAGTACTTTGTGCCTCGGCAATCCGTATTTGTATCTTAAATGAATTATTTCTTGAAAAGAGGTGAGCGGGCAGAATGAATAACACCCATCTTGAGACGTTTATCCGTATCGTGGAGGCGGGCAGCTTCAACAAGGCCGCGGAGGAACTGTATATCACATCCACCGCCATTATTAAGCAGATCAACCTTCTCGAAAATGAGGTGGGTGTGCCGCTTTTTGAACGGACGCACAGGGGGTTGAAGCTGACGAGGGCGGGAGAGTCCTTCTACACGGACGCGAAATATATTGTCAGCTATTGCCGGGAGGCGGTGCAGCGGGCCAGAAGCGCCATGTCGGAGAAGAATTCGCTCATCCGCATTGGAACGTCGCCCATGACGCCCGCCCAGATACTCACGGACCTCTGGCCCAAGATCCATGAACATTGCTCGGACATCAGCTTCCAGCTCGTCCCCTTTGAGAACACGCCGGAGAATGCGCGGGAGATCCTGAAAAATCTGGGGCAGAACATTGACGTCGTGGCCGGTATTTTCGATGACACCCTTCTGGACGTGCGCGGCTGCGCCGGGCTGGAGATTTCAAAGGAGCCGCTGTGCTGTGCAGTCTCCATCTACCATCCGCTGGCAAATAAGGAAAAACTGACGATACAGGATCTGTATGGGGAAGAGCTGCTGTTGATGCATCGCGGCTGGAGCCATTATGTGGACGTGCTACGGGACGAATTGATGGAATATCATCGGCAGATCCATATCGTGGATTTTGATTTTTACGACATGAATATTTTCAACCGCTGCGAGCGGGAGAAGAATGTACTTCTGGTCATTCAAAGCTGGAACTGTGTGCATCCGATGCTGAAGGTGATTCCGGTGGAGTGGGACCACAGCATTCCGTTCGGCGTGCTGTACGCGACAGAGCCCTCTGATACGGTGAAGCGATTTCTGGATGCGGTCAAGACAGTAATATGAAAGAGATATCAAATCATCTGTAGTTATAGAAACCGTATTGCAGGCTGTTCGATCTGTCAATGAAGATCAGTTATAACCTTTGGTGTGAACTGATGAACCAATCGAGACTTCTCAGGAGGTCTCGATTTTATTATGCTGTAAAAAACAATACACGGAAAAGAAGGAATGGGGATCAGGATGAGACAGGGAATAGTGATAGGTCTTGCAGTCGTCTTGCTGCTGCTTCCGCTGTGCGCCTGCGGGGCAGACAGGGACAGAAGCGCAGAGGAAGAGGGGAAAACGAAAGAGGACAGTATGGGAAGCGGAATTTCTCAAACCGGCTGGACAGAGGCGGTTCCGGAAGCGTACAAGGGGATTGCGGACGAGCAGGGCAGCG
>CANQVH010000125.1 GCA_947627245.1 uncultured Lachnospiraceae bacterium
AACCCTAAAATAATGAATTTAGTCGTCAGTATGGAATTTAAGTTTACATGTGGAATTTACTTTTTCACTCAAGCAAAATTTACGCGAAAATCCTGTGAATATCGTTGAACATCACGATCACCATCAGCAGCATCAACAGCATCAGTCCCGTGAAATGCACCTTCGCCTCAAGCTCAGGATCGACCCGTTTCCTTCGGATCGCCTCGATAATCAGAAATACCAGTCTTCCCCCGTCGAGCGCCGGGAGCGGAAGCAGATTCATCACTCCGAGGTTTGCCGTCAGCAGGATCGAGATATTGAACAGATTCAGCCAGACATACAGCGTACCCTCCGGCTTGCTTTCCTCATAGGTATCTCCGATCACCTGCACGACGCCCACAGGCCCCGACATATCGTTCAATCCCACGCCGCCGCGCAGGAGCAATTTCAGGCTCTGTATCGTCGTATCGATCCAGTAATATACCTCGTATGCGCTGTACCCGAGCGTCTGCAGCGGATTCGTCCGCACGCGCGCATAGTTGACGCTCCCCGTGATCCCGTATTTGTAGCCGTTGTCCGTGAGCGTCGGCGTGACCGTCGCCGTGTATGTCTTGCCGTCGCGCTCATACTCAAAGACTACCGTCTCTCCCTCATGGAACATCCCGTAATTGGAAAACTGCCTGTACAGGCGGATGCGCTTTCCGTTCATCCTCGTGATCCGGTCTCCGGCTCTCAGTCCGGCCTCCTGCGCCGGAAGCCCGTCCGTGACGTTCTTGATGATCGGCGCGTCGTAGCCGATATTCCCCACGATAAAAATCGCCAACACGAACGCCAGCAGAAAATTGAAAAGCGGGCCTGCGGCCACGACCGCGATCCTCGCGCCGACCGGTTTGCTGCCGAACGAGCCCTCGCTCAGATCCTCGTCGTCTTCTCCGAGCATCATGCACGATCCTCCGAACGGGAGCAGCTTCCACGAATACTGTGTCCCGCCAGCCGTGAAGCTCAGAAGCCTCGGCCCCATGCCGAGTGAAAACTCCTCCACAACGATCCCGTTCTTTTTGGCGAGCAGAAAATGTCCCAGCTCATGTATGATAATAATGACGCTGAACACGACCAGCGCAACGATTATTTTCAAATATTCCACCTGCTTTCAATCATCTCATATACGTCTCTCTCCGTCGCGAGAATCTGATCCACGTCCGGGGACGCGATCGTCCGGTGATGATCCATACAGTAGCGTATGATCCCGTAAATGTCCGTGAATCCGATCTTTCGCTTCAGGAAACCGGCGACCGCGCGCTCATTCGCCGCATTGAACACCGTCGGCATCGAGCCGCCCTCGCGCGCCGCCTCGAACGCGTACTTCAGACCGAGAAACGTCTCAGGGTCCGGATTTTCAAAGGCAATGCTGCCGATCTTCGCGAAGTCAAGCCGATCGCCCGCGAGATAACGGCGCTCCGGATAGTAGAGCGCATATTGGATCGGAAGCTTCATATCCGGCGTGCCAAGCTGTGCGATCACCGCTCCGTCCCTGAACTGTACCATCGAATGGATAATGCTCTGCGGCTGCACGACGACTTGGATCTGGTCGAGCTGCGTCCCGAACAGCCAACGCGCCTCCATAACCTCAAGCCCCTTGTTCACCATGCTCGCCGAGTCGATCGTGATCTTCTGTCCCATCGCCCAGTTCGGGTGCTTCAACGCATCCTCAAGCCTCACCTGCGCTAGCTCCTCGCTCGTCTTTCCCCGAAACGGTCCGCCCGAGGCCGTCAGCAAAATCCTGTCGATCTGTCCGCGATCCTCCCCGTTCAGCGCCTGAAAGATCGCGCTGTGCTCGCTGTCCACCGGAAGGATCCGCACGCCGTGCTCCTTCGCCAGAGGCATGATGATATGCCCCGCCGTCACAAGCGTCTCCTTGTTCGCGAGCGCGATATCCTTGCCCGCACGAATCGCCTCGATCGTGGGCACGATTCCGATCATACCCACGATCGCTGTCACCAGTATCTGCGCTTCCTCGCACACGGCCACGGCCTTCAGACCGTCCATGCCGCAGACGATCTCCACCGGGAGATCCGCCACCGCGATACGAAGCGTCTTCGCGTCCTCTTCCTCCTGCACCGCCGCGATGCGCGGCCGGAACTCGCGGATCTGCTGCTCCAGCAGGCGGATGTTCCGCCCCGCCGCGAGCGCCGCGACCTGTATATCCCCGTTCGCGCGCACCACCTCAAGCGTCTGGGTCCCGATAGAACCGGTCGAACCGAGGATCGATATTGTCTTCATCTGCAGTTTTTCCTTTCAAATCAAAAATATCCTCAGATCATTCATCGCAGCAGGAAAAATCCCTGCGCCAGATAATACACGACCGGCGCGATGAAGATCACGCTGTCGAAGCGGTCCAAGATCCCGCCGTGTCCCGGGATCAGCTTTCCGTAATCCTTGATCCCGTGATTGCGCTTGATCGCCGACGCCGCCAGATCGCCCACCATGGAGATCAGCGCGCCCACCGCGCAGATCACGGCGAAATACAGCATGTGATTCCCCTGCGTCGACAGCCTGCCCGAGACCGCGGCCGCATAGATCACGCCGAGAAGCGCCGCTCCCGCGACGCCGCCGATTGCCCCCTCGACGGACTTTTTCGGGCTGAGCTTCGGCGACATCTTGTGTTTGCCGATCAGCATTCCCACGCAGTACGCGCAGGTATCGCAGCCCCATGAACCGAGGAAGATCAGCCACACCAGATACGCTCCGTCCGTCATCATCCGAAGCTGATAGATGCACGAAAGCATCACCGCCACATAGACCACGCCGAAGAAGGCGCCGGTCACCTGCTGCGTCTGATAACGCGGATACGTGAACACATAAACCGACATGAGCAGGATCAGGCATGCGATCAACACTGTCATAGTATATGCCGTCAGTCCCAGAATTACCATAAGATAATACGCAAAGCATCCCAGATAACCCACGGCGGCGAGCGGCGACAGCTTTCGGTCGTCGACCCCGATCGCGCAGTACAGCTCGCTCATCCCGATAATAGAAATTGCCAGAAGCGTCGCGGCAAGCACGGGGCCTCCGGCAATGATTACCACAAGCGCGACAGCCACAAGCACGATCCCGCTGATCAGTCTTGTACGAAACATCTCATTCCTCCCTGACTCCGCCGTAGCGTCTGTCACGGCTGTTGTACTTCTCTATGGCCTGCCACAGATCATCCTTCGTAAACGCCGGCCACGGAATCTCGGTAAAATAAAACTCCGTGTAAGCAAGCTGCCACATCAGATAGTTTGACAGGCGCTGCTCTCCGCTCGTGCGGATCAGCAGATCCGGGTCCGGCACCCCGGCCGTGTCAAGATATCCGGAAAATCGCTCCTCCGTGATCTCCTCCGGCTGCAGCTTCCCGTCCGCACAGTCCCGCGCGGCCTTTCGCACCGCGCGGACGATCTCGTCCCGGCTTCCGTAATTGATCGCAATCTGAAAATTCAGCCCGGTGTTGTCCTTCGAAGACTCCACGAGCTTTGCAAGGCTTTCCTGAAGGTCCGGCGCAAGCGCGGTCGGATCGCCGAGCAGGCGCACCTTCATGTTGTTGTCCCTCGCCGTCTTGATGCACGTCTTGGTATAGCTGCGAAACAGCTTCATCAGCGCGTCCACCTCGTCTTTCGGGCGCTTCCAGTTCTCGGTCGAGAAAAGATAGACGGTCAGATATTTGATCCCCATATTGTAGGCGTCCTCGCAGATGACTTCCAGATTCTTCGCTCCGCGCGCATGCCCATAATTGCGCGGCATGCCCTTGCTCTTCGCCCAACGTCCGTTCCCGTCCACAATGATCGCCACATGCTGCGGAATGACCATGATATTCTCCTCCATCGCAAGCTAAAATAGATACAGGACGCCCGGCCCTGCCGCAGTCCTATACGGTAAGGATTTCCTTTGATTTCTCTTCCACAGACTTGTCGATATCCTTGATATACTTATCCGTCATCTTCTGAACACTGTCCTCGAGATCCTTGATCTCATCCTCGGACACGTCCGTCTTGCCAAGCTTCTTCAGATAGTCGTTCGCGTCTCTGCGGATGTTCCGGATCGCCACCTTCGCGGCCTCGCCCTTCTTCTTGACGTCCTTCACAAGATCTTTTCTGCGCTCCTCGGTCAGCTCCGGGAAGATCAGACGGATGATCTTGCCGTCGTTCGACGGATGGATGCCCAGATCGGACGTGAGGATCGCCTTCTCGATCGCCTTCACCATCGAAGCCTCCCACGGCTGGATCTGCAGGATGCGCGGTTCCGGAACCGTGATATTGCCCACCTGCTGCAGCGGCGTCGGCGTGCCGTAATAGTCCACGCGAATCTTGTTCAGCACGTTCGGATTCGCGCGTCCCGCGCGGATCGTCCCGAACTCCTCCAGAAGATTCTTGTGCGTCTTCGTCATCTTCTCGTCGTAAACCTTGATTCTCTCATCCATTTTTCTTCCCTCCTGTTACATGGAATTTTTGATCTTTAATGTATGTTTTCCCGCTCTTTCCCGGCGGGCATATCCACAACTGTGCATCCTGCGCGGCGTCACGCCAGAACTCTCGTCCCGTTTAGCGTGCCGTTCACCGTATCTACGATACTGTTCTCCTGATTCAGTCCGAACACAAGCATCGGCATATGATTCTCCATGCAGAGGATCGACGCCGTCATGTCCACCACGCCGAGCTTGCGGTCGATCACCTCCTGAATCGAGATCTC
>CANQVH010000126.1 GCA_947627245.1 uncultured Lachnospiraceae bacterium
TTGAAGAGTTCAAATTACCCGCTGGCCTTTGGAGAAGTAATATTGCTGGGGATTGCATCCATGCGATTGAGAGCAGGGGATGTCATTGATATACTCAGAAAACGGGATTTAAGGAGACATATATGGTAGAGATTTACTCAATGACGCAGGGGCATTGCTATTGGAATGAAACCCTCTCACTGGCTGCAAGCTGCTCATGGAAAGCGGGCTCTTATCTGGCTGAAAAAATGAAGAAAAATGAATTTGCTGAATGGGAAAGAGTGTTTGTTGCTTGTGTCGATGGAAAAGCGGCCGGATTTTGTACATTGACCGAAAAGGACGAGTTGCCCTCAAAGTATAAATATACGCCGTTTATTGGGTTTGTTTTTGTTGATGAGCAATATCGTGGTAAAAGACTGTCGGAACGGATGATCAAAAGCGTAATTTCCTATGCGCGTACATTGAGATATGAAAAAATATATATAATGAGCGGAGAAATTGGTTTATACGAAAAATATGGTTTTACGAAACTAGGAGATTTTGAAACGATATACGGCACCATCGACCAGCTTTTTGTTAAGCCAACACTGGTAAGGGTATAATGTTATCAGCGAAAAATCGGTGTTTAAGGAGATATGGGCATGGTCTATTATGATAAAAATGGAATTGTAATTCGAGATTTGCAGCAGAGCGATGCCCAAATCATTACAGATGAAGAAATCGCGCAGGGCTGGCAGGCGACAATCGATAAATATGAAATGAGACTGAGACATCAGGCCGAGGGCAAAGCGATTGCACTGGTTGCCGAATGGAATGGTAATATTGCCGGATATATTAACATTTATCCCGATTCCAAGTGGGGCGCGTATGCAAATCGAGGATATGCGGAGATCGTTGACTTCGGTGTGCTGGAGAAATACAGGTGCAGAGGAATTGGCAGCAAGCTCATGGATCTTGCGGAACAGATCGCATTCTCTTATTCGGACGTGATATACCTCGGAGTGGGATTGAATATTGGATACGGAAGTGCCCAGAGGATGTATGTTAAGCGGGGCTACATTCCGGACGGGAGCGGCGTCTGGTATAAAGATCAGATCTGTGAGCCGTATTGTGATTACTGTAATGACGATGATCTTGTATTGTACTTATCGAAACATATAAGGTAAATTTGGAGAAAAAATTCGAGAGACGTATATACTGCGATATGTTTTACAATACTGACGGACAGGTTGAGCGCAGATGGTTTTTCAGTTATAAGCGGCTCCAGAACAACGGGGGATGGTTATTACGAAAGCTGCATAGTTGTGATAGAAGGAAACCAGATTGAGATAACGGTATGAATAATTCGTGTTTGCTGCTGAAGGAGGGGCCTGAGACATATGGCAAAAGTTTTTCTCATCTGTGGGAAAATATGCAGTGGCAAAAGTACATACGCAAAGCAGTTGCAGGCTGCTGATCGGTCGGTTATTTTGTCCGTAGACGAGATTATGCTTGCGGTATTTGGGCTGTATGCAGGAGAAAAGCATGACGAATACGCAGCCAATGTGCGCCATTATCTGTTTCAGAAATCGTTAGAGCTTATTCGGGCAGAAATCAATGTAATTCTGGATTGGGGATTTTGGACAAGGGCTGGAAGAAATGAGGCAAAGGCGTTTTATCGAAGCCGAAATATAGAATGCGAACTGCATTATCTTGATCTTGGTGATGAGATCTGGCAAGCACGCATAGACAAAAGAAATCAGTCTGTTATCGCTGGCGAAACGACAGCGTACATTGTGGACAGCGCTCTTGCCGCAAAGTTTGAGGCGAGATTTGAGCCGCCATCCAAGGATGAAGTCGACGTATGGGTCAATGGATAACACAGATATTTTATCTGGCAAGCAACTTGTTGCTGCACGAGTTTAAGAAAATTGCCGGTCAGTTTGTTTCGATAGGATTGGTTAAAATCACGTTCCCGTGGAAGAAGTTTGCACAGTGGATATGAAGCAGTAGCAGGAGAGAAATGAAAACACTAATACTGAATGGGTCTCCAAGAGCAAATGGGGATACCGCATCACTTGTTGAAAAGCTGGTAAATGCCTTGGAGGGTGACAGTCATATCGTAAATGCATACAGATGCAATATATCTCCTTGTATTGATTGCAGATACTGTTGGGAAAATGACGGCTGCAGGATCTGTGATGATATGCAGGAGGTATATTCATATATCCAGATATGCGACAATATTGTAATTGCTTCCCCTATCTATTTTTCAGAATTGACAGGCAGATTGTTGGATGTAGGAAGCAGATTACAGAGATATTTTTGCGCCCGTTTTTTCAGAAATGAGAGCCCTGTTCCAAAATCGAAAAAGGGAGCCGTTATACTTGTAGGCGGCGGAGACGGACATGTAGAAAAGCCGTATGAAACTGCCTGTACTTTGCTGCATCATATGAACTGTTATAACATTCATGATGTTGTGTGCAGTCACAATACGAATAAGAGACCTGCTATTCAAGATGAAAAAGTTCTTTGTGGAATAAACAGCATTGTGCGATTTTTTGCAGTTAAGGATAATCCGCAGGCTGATATTGAGGGCGTGGCGCAGGCTGGGTTATATCCCGCTTGATACGAGATTTTTATATTAAAGGATGGTTGCAGAATGTCAAAACAAAATATTTATGATAATGATTTGTTTTATGAGAACTTCGAGAAAATACGTAGCAAAGAAATCAATTTTAATGACATTATTGAGACACCGATAATATTAGGAATGATACCTGATCTATATGGAAAGAAAGTGTTAGATATCGGATGTGGTATGGGGCAACATGCACTTCAATATTCAAAGAAGGGAGCGTTATCCGTTCTTGGAATTGACATATCGGAAAAAATGTTAGCGTATGCAAGAAAGAATAATGGTGCACCTAATATTGAATACAGAAGACTGGCTTTCGAAGAATTGGATGATTTAGATGAAAAGTTTGATGTTATCACAAGTTCATTGGCTTTTGATTATGTAGAAAATTTTGGAAAGCTTATGAAACAGATTTATAATCATTTGAATGAAAACGGTAAATGTGTTTTTTCGATGTCGCACCCGATAAGTACAGCATATGATGGGACTTTTGACAGATATACCAGAGCAGAAACCGGAGAGAGATTATATGCAAATCTGCGAAATTACGGAATAGAGGGTAAGCGTACAATTCACTGGGTAGTAGATGAATATGAACTTTATCATAGAACGATTTCAACATTAATAAATGATATAGTTTCTGCTGGATTTATTATTGAGGAATGTCAGGAATCAAAAGTAGCTGAATCAATTAGAGAAAAGCACGCAGATATGTTTGGAGGGGTTATTCATCATCCAGATTTTATTTTCTTTAGGTGTGGGAAGAATCACTGATATTTTATTGTTTCAAATTTTACTGTTTAAATCTTATGTGTTTGAAGATGAACACCCAAACGTACCAAAACATTTGCACGCATCAAATAAAATTGTGGCCAGAAGAGTAAAGTGACAACTTCATTTTTCTAACAACAGAATAAGGGGGAAACGCATTTGCTATAAAATTAGCATTTTCAATTGGTAGTGTCAAGCAATCTATGAAAATCTGGAGTCAGAAAAAGGGCTCCGCAGAACCTTGAAAATTGCAGATATAATTCAACGAACAGCAGTAGCGGAGTGGGATTATCACATGGTAATCAAGGGAAAAGCCCAGGACTGGCCTTTTCCCGATCTAAAAGTATGGTCCGTGGGCCTTATGTCAAGAGGCTTTCGCGGCATATCCTCGCGCTGCGCGCTCCGGTATTCCACGTTCCTCTTGACAGCGGCCCCGCTCCTTTTTATGCGGGTGCCTGTTTCTGAAGGTTCAGGATCGTCTGCTGGCCGAGGAAGATCAGGAGCTGCCATTTTCCCGGCATGTTGTCTGCGTTCTTGAGCATCTCCACTTCATTGAGTACATGGTAGTTGTTGTACTTATGGGGACGCAGGAAGTTATAGTAGGCAACCCAGAGGGCGAGGTCATAGTTGGCGCCCTCGATGCCGTCAAACCCGTTTGTCTTCCGGTAGGAGGCCTTGTAGGTGCGGTTGAGCCGCTCGACCATCTGCTTGAAGGGCCGGAACCTTTTGGAGACGGCATCGTCGTTGGTAAGTCCGATGACCTGGGTGATGGTGAACTTAAAGGCGTCACCGAACTCATGGAAGAACTGCTGGGCAGCCAGGGGATAGGCGCTGTAGCCGTCGGCGATGAAGCGGAAGTTTTCCGGGAGTTTTTTGAAGTGGCGGAAGGCCATGCGCATGGCAAGGATGCAGGGGCCGACGTCACGGCTGTCCGAGACGCGGTAGCCGAGGATGGAGCGCTTTGCGGCGTCCATGATGAACCAGACGTAGGCCTTGATGCCGCGGATCCTGATATAGGTCTCATCGGCGGTGAAGGTGCTGCCGGCAGCATAATCGTAGTTATCCACGAAAGGCTTTACGCAGAGG
>CANQVH010000127.1 GCA_947627245.1 uncultured Lachnospiraceae bacterium
TTCATTCTACCAGAAGTGCGGGGACATGTCTACTTTTTGCACAAATTTTCTTTTTGCGAAAGATATTGTACGTTATCTAACGGTGCCAAAAGGCACTAAAGGGGTCCCCGAAAATGCGTAAGCATTTTTGGGGAGAAGAGGCGGCAGCATAAGCGTAAAAAGCTGCCTTTTCGGGCTTTGCAATCGTGAACGATTGATTGCTCGCCCTCAAAGAGTTTTTACGCGTATGCGCGCGTAATGAGTGAAGCGGCGATTTTGAATGCAAAGCACGAAAAAGCGCCGCAAGCGATATGAAGCTTGCGACGCCGTGAGCTTTAGGATCAAAAAAGATGACAATTAAGTATGTTTATCGTTTTTTTACCTTGAAAACTTTTCTAAGATTGTGCTCTATGCATTAGCATCCGAAGAATCCGAAATATTTACTATTTTACAACCCTCAAATATATTCCGATATTTTTCGTATGTTCTAATGCGGATTGCAATACATAGCAAATGTTTAGGTCTACTAAAACCAACATACACACATCTTGAACTTCTTTTATATATTCCTTCTTTTTCTTTTTGATTATTAATCAATAGAGAAAGGGTCCTAAACAAATCCGAAGCTCGCTGAGTTTCCGTCTCCAAATATAGCGTTGCATCATGCGTTTCACCCTTTACCCCATGTACCGTATCAAACGAGACACTAATGCCGCTATCCATGTGACGATATATATTTTCCCCACCGGAATCTGGCTCATTTACTTTAGCGCCTTCCAAAAAACTCTTTGGCAATTTATCAAACGGACTGTTTGAAAGCATAATTGAAATTGAACGTCTGATGCGTTCATCCACATGGTCATAATCGAAGCTTTCAAGTCGAGATAATCCCAACATCAATTCTCTATATTCGTCAGCGTGCTTTTCATCAATTCTTCGCTTTATAGTACTCATCCCGTATTCTTTGCCGTCCTGAGTCTTTATGCCCAAATAATGACAAATCCTACACAAGAGTTTTCTTAAATATCTTTCAGCAGCAAAGAGACGCCCATGAGAAAGTTCAAGGCAAATCAAATTTACAAATGCAGGATATGCGTCAGTTGTTATACTGATTTTGTCAGAAACATAATGGTTCCAGTAGTCCGCGATTTTAAGCCCTGTAGAGTTTTTGATCATTCCAACGGCTTTGTACACACCCTTTGAATGAGCCAGACCGTTTATATTTATCTCATCTATAAAGGTAGGGATAACTTTATTAATGGTAGCATCGTCAAAGACTATGAGTGTCGGTTTAATTCCTATATTGCCACGACTTGCTACTATCTTTGCAGAGCTTGGTCGCAGTTTTGTCAAAAGATCAGCTATTTCCTGCCCATATCGATTAGAATTTTCAATGGTTAAAGTTCCTGACTTTATCTTCCAATCTTTTTCATCTTGAAATGGATTTCCATATATAGCTTGATCCACATCACCAATTTTCTGAAAGACTGTGTCTGGACAAGCAAAAAGCTTGTCCAATATTTCTCGCTGTATTTCTGAACAATCTTGATACTCGTCTACAAATACATATTTAAACCGGGAAGATATAAGTTTATTTAGGTCGCCATCATATAGGCTAAGCGCTTTAAAAGCATATTTATATGCATCGTTATATGTAATTATTCCATCAGTTTTGAGTAGATTATGCTTTGATATTGCAAAAGATTTGAACGATTTCGATTCAGGACCTGCAAATAACTTTTTTGTGCCAACAATTTTAAGACCTTGTTTGTCGATATAAAACTTTTTTAAATACTGGATTATATCATCGTATTGATTTTTACTTTGTTCAAAGCGAAATTGTATATTTCTCTGAAGGGTGGTATGATTAATGTGTATTTCTTCCCATAATAGTTTAACATATGTGTCTTCATCAACAACACTAATTGGCTTATCTGTATATTTTTTTAAGTACGGAAATGCAACAAATCTGTCCACAAAGCTTTGTATTGTGCCTATAAAACTAGGATAACTTAATAGCTTGTCCGACTCTTCTTTGAGCTTATCTTTTAGTTCATTGATAGCAACATTTGTGTGCGATAATACGCATATACCACGACCGTCCTCAAGGGGAAGACGATCCGCCAACAGTTTAAGCTTTGCTAACAAAATGGTCGTTTTTCCACTACCTGGACAAGCTAAAATCTCTTTGCTCTCCCAACACCGTATGATAGATTTAGCCTCGTCAGAAAAGTGTGCTCCAGATGGCAGTAACATTTTCTCTACTTCAACTATTTCCCTATCGGTCACAGTCATCTTCAGAATTCATTCCTTTCCTGCGGCATGCTTAATGGCGTTCACTAAATACTTTATGTAATCATCGTTTTCTATTATTTTCTTTAGTTTTAGTTTTTGTTCTTCACAAATGTGAGTTCGATAAAGTTCCAAATCAAACTTAGCATCTTCTGTCAAAGCATCTCGGCCTGTGTCTGTTATTGCCCACCTTAGGTTACTAGCCAAACATTGAGCAACAATCGCTTTTGAAATATTATTTTTTAGTAGTGTATCGTGATAGATTTGATAAGCCACTACACAAGGCTCCTTGCCATCCCATTCAGCTCTTTTTTGATCAACTGCTTTATTCACGTCTGATATTTTCTCATTTGTAAGTGCATACTTCTCGCTATTCTGTATTTTTTGAGCCTCAAGAATCGACTTATATAACAACTCGCGCAAACGACTCATAGCTATTGTATATTCGAGAGTCCACTTCGGAGCAACAAAAGCTCTTATACTGCCTAGATTATACTTTTCTTCGATGCTTGAAATTTTTGCTTTAGTTTCATCTTTCCTTTCATTGACATTCTCATTTCTTACGTTTGGCTCAATATCATTATCAGTCACTATGGACACGGGAACCCCAATTGTACCCTGATCATTCCTGATGAATATTCTCGAATATCTAAAGAAACCAGTGTGGCCGACTTTGACCAAAGAAACGCCGTGCTTTTCGAGATTACAGTCTAAGATATCCGCCAGTATAGGAAGCAAAATATTTTCTGCATCTCCTTCTACCATAATAACACCTTTAGCAAAGAAAAAATTTGATTTTGTAGAGTCCAGAAATCGTTGCAGAAAAAGATAGTCACCTTTATCAAGAGCAGTGTTAGCCGGGTTTAAATCATACGCTTTTGCATCCTTAATCAGTATCGTATTCTTGATGTTTATTTTGGAAGCTAAAATAGGGCTGTGAGTCGAAATGATTACTTGAACACCGGAACTGTCATATTCGTTCTGAAGATAGTTCATAAGACGAAGCTGTGCCTGAGGATGAAGATGAGCCTCCAATTCCTCTATCAAAGCAAGTTTAAGACTACCGCTGTCCTCCTCTCGCAAGAGTAGCAACTCAGCCGCTATAAATAGCAGATTATGCACTCCCAAGCCAGGCTGCACCTCTGATGACATCAAAGACAAACTTTCCAGAATTGCTCTAAGCTTAATCTCTGAAGTTTTAAAACCTACATCAACGGCTTCGCTTTCATCAGAAAACTCTTGCAATGAGTGCCGAATACTGTCAAGAATCTGTTTTCCATCTTTCTCTTCAAAATACTTTCCAATATCCTCATTAGCCCTTTTCAATGCTACAACCAGATCATTATCACCCTCTTTGTCCTTGAATACAGGATGACTGTATAGAATTTGAGAAATACGAGAATTTCTACCGCTACGCATTTCTTTTGCAGCATCTCGCAATGGGCGAAGATAGACACATTTCAAAAGTTCACGTGCTTTGGCATCCATATTGATACCATTATCTTCACTGCCAGCTTTCAACTCTGTATAAATTCTTTTGTTTTCTCTCCAAGCTCTAAAATGTAATGTGAGCCGATATACCACATTTCCGTCATCATCTTTTTCAAACGTCAGCCATTCAATAAAGTTTTTAGCTTCATTATCGGCAAACTCTTCAAAAACGCAGTCAATTGAGAACTCTGATGCTTGTACATTGTTTGAGCCGATATGAAAATCGTCATCAGTAATGCGAATGTATTCGCAGCTCTGTGTCTGAAGAACCAATTTGATTGCATCAATAATTGCACTTTTACCGGCATTGTTCTCTCCTATGAGCGCATTTAGTCCTTTGTGGAAAGCAATCACATTCTCTGTTTCCGAACTCCTGCCAAACTTTCTGAAGTTATTGATAATCATTTTTGACAGTATCATTCTCGTCCCTCCGTTTCTTTGACATATTCAGTTTCAAAAAACAACTGCATTCTATTACAAAAAATGGCTTGATTCTTATAGGCGAGCCATTTTAGATTTTTATGGGGTCGTTCCATAAAATAACTGTTTATTATTCGTAACAATATTTAAAGGAGGATGTTATCATGTGTGACAAAAGAGCAGTATTAATTTGTG
>CANQVH010000128.1 GCA_947627245.1 uncultured Lachnospiraceae bacterium
GAAGACCTTGAATTTGTAATCATGGACTTAATCAGATTATCACAAAATGAATCAGTTATTTGTGACTGCCATCTTACACTTTCAGAGGCAGAATTGCTTACTTCTCCAGACAGAATCGTATTTATGATCAAGGAGCCAAAAGATCTGGTTAATGATTATTGTAACAGACCAGACCATCAGGAGTTTAATGCTTTCATACATAGTGCAACTGATGTTGAAATGGCAAAGGCAACATGTAGTGAGACATTAAAAAGCTTAAATGATAAGCATTATCAGGAAATTAAGGAAAGTGGTTATTTTTGGCTGGAGCGAGACATAAATAGAAGCGTTGAGGAAACGGTTGAACTTGTTGCCAAACATTTTGGTATGAGGTAATTGCCAAGTGATCTGCGTAGAGAACTCGACAACTATTAATTGAAAAAATCGCTGCGCGATGGCTTGCTGAGGCTGTGGCGCAGTGTTAATTTCCAGTTGTAGTAGGAGATAAAGATAAAATGATATTTGAAACTGAACGGTTATATCTGCGTGAGATGGAGCAGACCGATTTTGAAGCTTTATGTAAAATTATGCAAGATAAAGATACAATGTATGCTTATGAAGGAGCATTTTGTGACAATGAAGTCCATGAATGGCTCGACAGGCAAATTGCCCGTTATCAGAAATGGGGATTTGGTTTATGGGCTGTTGTCCTGAAAGAAACTGATGAAATGATTGGGCAGTGCGGACTTACTATGCAGCCATGGAAAGAAAAGAGGTGCTTGAAATAGGCTATCTGTTTGAGCGGTCATACTGGCATAGAGGATATGCAACTGAGGCAGCAAAAGCATGTAAAAAATATGCGTTTGAAACATTAAATGCAACGGAAGTGTGTTCAATTATCAGAGATACGAATATAGCATCTCAAAATGTAGCCATAAGAAATGGAATGACAATGAAAGACACATGGGTAAAGCATTACAGAGGTGTAGATATGCCACATTATCGTTATGTGGTTTCCCGTTAACTTCGTGTTTACAGATAACCGGGAAAGATATGGAAAAAGGTTTTCTCATCTGTGGGAAAATATGCAGTGGTAAAAGTATAAGGTAAATTTGGAGAAAAATTTCCGAGAGACGTATATACTGCGATATGTTTTACGATACTGACGGAAATCGATAAGTCGATCGGATTTTACAGGAGGTCTAAATGGCTGTTTCAAAAATAAAAGTTTCTTTTGAAAGCAATGTGCAAAAAGTATGGGAGATTGTCACTTCTCTTAAAAATTATGGATGGCGCAGCGATTTGGCTAGGATTGAGATTTTGAATGATAAGCAGTTTGTGGAATACACAAAGACAGGATACCCGACCAATTTTACTGTTACGTTCATAGAACCGTATAAGCGATGGGAGTTTGATATGGAAAATGATAACATGAAGGGACACTGGAGAGGGATATTCCGTAGTGATGGAGGGCGGACGGAGATTGAGTTTACGGAGGAAGTTACAGCAAAGAAAGTAATCATGAGACCATTCGTGAAAGCTTATTTGAAAAAACAGCAGGCACAGTATGTTGAGGATTTAAAGAAAGCCGTGTTGTAAAACGGAATTTAACGGAGGAATAGACGTGAGTGAATTAACCATAAAATCTGCCGATATTGGGCGAATGAAGTGGAGCGGGGAAATATGAGAGTAGAACATATCGCACTATATGTAAAAGATCTGGAAGCTGCCAGAGATTTCTTTGTTACCTATCTTGGCGGTCATTCCAATGATGGCTATCACAACACAGCTACAGGATTCCGTTCTTTCTTTATCAGCTTCGATGATGGAGCAAGACTGGAAATAATGACAAAGCCGGAAATGACAGAAGCAGAGAAGGTATTGAATCGTACCGGTTATGCACACGTTGCTTTTTCTGTCGGCAGCAAAAAACTTGTTGATGAGTTGACGGACAGGTTGAGAGCAGATGGTTTTTCCGTTATAAGCGGCCCCAGAACAACAGGGGATGGTTATTACGAGAGTTGCATAGTTGCGGTAGAAGGAAACCAGATTGAGATAACGGTATGAAAAATTCGTGTTTGCTGCTGAAGGAGGGACCTGAGACATATGGCAAAAGTTTTCTCATCTGTGGGAAAATATGCAGTGGCAAAAGCATATACAAAGATTTGAATTTGGAGCAAAAAAAGATATGAATCTGAAGCAAAAATCACAGCGCGGAATGTCGTCTCTCTTACAGACAATATGCTCTATGACAAGCCGGAGCAATGCCGTTATACAAGAATGGAACTTGTACTAAGACAATTCCGGCATATATCGTTTCATACCGGAATGCTAAATGGGCAAACGGCAGTCGCAACAGGGCAATTTCCAATGTGGGTATCCGAAGCTTCAAAATATGTGGATGACGGAATATTTTTTGGCAGATACAGAAACGGAAAGACAAAGCTTTAAGCGGCAGCTTTCCGTTTTCTGCCAGAATGAGTATGCCGTGCGGGGCATCTTGAAATATTTTCAAATGTATTTTTTCTGGCAGGATGTAAAAAGGAAAAAAGAAAACAGAGAAATGGATGTTCCTTATAAATTACCATTGAAAAATAGGTAAAAGCTTAGTAAAATAAAAGAAAGGCGATACTTATTCAGTATAAAAGTACCGCCTGTTTTTGGATATACTGGTTTTGAGGGGAAAAAGAATAAGATAAAAATAGCACAAGGAGATAATAACATGAAGAATAAAGTATTTACAATAGAAAACATAATCGGCTTAGTTAAGCCGATTGCCGAAAAATATCATGTGGATCAGATATATTTATTTGGCTCTTATGCCAGAGGAGAAGCGGGAATAGATAGTGATTTGGATTTTTTAGTATATGGGGGAGAAAGGTTCAAGCTTACAATGATTTTTGCACTTGCCGAAGAATTGCGTGAAGTGTTGAAAAAGAATGTGGATGTGTTTGAAATCCACGAGATTAATCAAAACAGCGAATTTTATAATACCATTATGAAAGAGAGGTTACTTGTGGCGTGAAATATTCTGATCAGCAGCGTATTCAAAGAATATATGACAATGCAGTAAAACTGTATAAATATATTGAAGATAATCAGGTCAAGAAAGAAGATTTCTATTACAACAGTTATAATAAAGATGGGCGGCTGCTCTCCCGGCATGGACAGGTCGAATACCTGACTACGATGAAATATATCTGCGAGTGTCTCTCGGGAGTGCCTGAACCGAAAATTTTAGAGGCGGGCGCGGGAACCGGGCGGAGCATCCCATCATACTTTGGATATAATTCGGAAGATATAACAGGAGGACAAAAATGAAAACGCTTGTTGTGTATTATTCTCAGAGCGGAAATGCCCAGTGGGTGGCGGAGCGGATATCGTCCGCACTTTCCGCAGACATGCTGCGGCTGGCGCCAAAGAAAGCATATCCGGAGAAAGGGTTTCGAAAATATTTCTTCGGAGGCGGCAGCGCCGTCATAAAGGAAGCGCCGGAACTGGAACCGTATAAGGTAAACCTTGAACAGTACGGACAGATCGTATTTGTGACGCCAGTCTGGGCAGGGACGGTCACGCTGCCGCTTCGGACTTTTATTCAGGCAGAGAATCTGGAGGGGAAACATTTTGCCTTTGCGGCATGCAGTCTGGGAGGAAGCCCCGAAAAGACTTTCGAAGCGCTCAGATCTCTTCTGGGAGTGTCCGGCGATGTGCCGACGCTGTGGCTTGTGGAGCCGAAACGGAAGCAGAAGCCGGAGAATGAGAAAGCGATCGAAGAGTTCTGCGGGAAGCTGTGAGAAGAGGGATTGATATGGGTAGAGGAAACTAAGGAACTGTTTTCATCGATCCTTGAATGGACAAAATACGAAGATTTTTGGGTACGTCGGAAATGTTATTCACAGGTAGAGCCGGAAACCGTGAAGGGATACTTGATCGACCGCCACACGATTATGCCGCGCGTCGCGTTTCGCTATGTGCTGGAAAAGTACGATGCTGAAACGCGCAATACACTATTAAAATTGTGAGGTGGATGGAAAGGACAAGCTATGAAAATTGCTGTATTTTCCGATGTACATGGAAACCTCAGGGCATTAAAAGCAGTACTTGAACAGATCCACGAAAAGAATGTAGTCTCTGTTTCGGCTTTAGGATTAGAGGGAGCTTCGTATCTTTTGATTGAAGATAACGAAGACACTGTTTGCTTTGAAAATATTGATATTTGACCTTTTGAAGAGTTCAAATTACCCGCTGGCCTTTGGAGAAGTAATATTGCTGGGGATTGCATCCATGCGATTGAGAGCAGG
>CANQVH010000129.1 GCA_947627245.1 uncultured Lachnospiraceae bacterium
GGCCATCAAACAAAATACATTTATATGGCAATTTTGTATACTGATTTATGACCTCCTTAATATAATCTGCTTTCATAGTTCTTCCCCTTATCTACTCTCAACAACCTTTTTATTCCTTATCCCATTCTGGCACCTTCGCATTTACAACCCTTTCACAATCTCCATAAACCTGTCATGTGAGTATGTCCCTTCATACCCCGGTTCTTTGGTCTGAAACACCATGTAATACTTATACAATTTGCCTAACATAGAGGCTTTTGCAGCCCATTTCGAACCAATCGCCGCCTTCACTCTGGATTCGGAATTTTCCAACTGATCGCCTTTTGTTTCAATCAACAGCATTTTTCCGCTTTCAGTCATTGCAATCAAATCAGGGTATGCTGTCACTGCCCCATTAATTGCAAATCCTTTTCTCGAACTGTTCCTATGCCACCACTTAATATTGGATAAGGCAGATAACTCCCATACCACTTTCTTTTCATAGTCATTATCAAACTGTTCTTCTTCCTCGTAAAGAGATTTGGGTATAGCTGTTATCGTCTTAACGGGTGCAATCGCTTTTGAAAAACAATACGTCGGTTCACAGTGAATACGTTCCTGCTCCAGCCACAAAGCAAACTGCTCCGTCGCATATTCCTGCAATAATTGTTTTACTTTCTTCTCTATGGCAATAATATACGGGTACGGAGACTGCTCTAAATCCGTCAGTTGATCTTCAGTCATATTGTCCATAATACGACCGACATATTCTTCCAGTTCTTTGTCATTAATGGCATTTATTTTAGATATTCTTTTACATATCATCTCCTTGCACAGCCGTCTCTTTTTTTCTGACGGCTGCGTATCAAACCATTCCTTCAGATATTTTCGATCAAATCCGGTCAACTGCCATGCCTTAGGTACTCCATCGGCCGAATCTTCTATATCAATCTTTGCAATTTCTATAGCAACAGCATTGAAATCAATTTCCGTATCTTTACTCTTCAATGAAAAACCTTTATACAAGTTCTCCTTTTCCAGCAGAGCTGTCTCGTGATCTGAAAACAGACTCGGCTCCGTTTCAATCACAAATTGCGGAATTTTTATATTTAAAATGTCATCTCTGAATTCTGGCTTTATTTCGTATATTTTCATTTTAGCTTTTTCTTCCTCGGGAATGCCTTCCAACACGTCTTCGTCTGCATTATTCATTTCTTCCCAATAAGCATTATTTTGAATCTCTGCATCATTCAACATTTCGTTTATACTCTTTTCAACTTCGGGTACAGTATCTAAAAATTCATTCTCGTCTGTAGCAGATGCATCATTCAAAATATTTATAAATGTCCCTTGCAGTACATTCATATCCACCTCGGATAGTTCATCATCTGATTGAATAACATCTTCCAATGACATCTGTGTTCCTATTAATCTTTCCGTTACGTTCTCTTCCTCTGCCGTGTTCAAAACCCGATAATCTTTTTTGCTAAACCCTGCTGCGTTTAATCCTTTTACAACTCGTTCGCAGGTTGCAAAAAAATCAGCAGATGAAGTAATAACATAAGAAAGATTTAATACATTCCGCTTGCTTGCCTTGGCGTAAGGCATTCTTAATATCCGCCCTAATATCTGCTCTACATCTATAGCAGAACTCCTATTTGCAACTGTCGCCAAAATATAAGCGAATGGACAATCCCATCCCTCTTTTAATGCATTAACTGTTATAATATACCTGATTTCACAATCTTTTGATAATAAATCGTTTTTCTTAATATCATCCCTCTCGGCTGTTTTTATTGCAATCTGGTCTTCAGGTATTCCGATATCCAAAAGTATCTTTTTAATTTTTTCGTAAGTTGTACTATCATCCTTATTTTTAGGTTCCGCTTGAAAAAGCACAATAGGCCGGATGTATTTCCCATCCTCCGTTTGCGCAGCCTCATTTTCAAGTTTTTGTCTCAGCCCAATTGCGCTAAGGAATACATCTTCCTGCGTCTTTCTATTGTAAACGATAACCGGCAGCTTAATCATCTCTGCTTTTTTCAACTGCTTGGCATCAACAAATGAAATAATATTGCTTCCCTCTTTGGGCGTAGCCGTTAATTCCAACACAAAAGAAGGATTAAAGTTTCTCAGCATATCAACGCTCAAATTAGAAGTAGCATGATGACTTTCGTCTACAATAACAACCGGATTTAATTTGCGTATAACTTGTATCAGCGCTGTTTCGTCAGTATTCTCAAGCAGCATCCCCTTCTCGGCTTTGTATCCGGCGAACTCTGCTAAATATCCATTTTCCTGATATGCTTTTCTACCTTCTTTTTTGCTCGTTCGAAACGAGTCATAGCTTAATACAAAGATAGACAAATGCTCTCCAATACTTGTCGGATTAAAATTCTGTCCCGTCAGCAGTTGCTCCTTCGTATATACCTCTATACTACCGCCAAAATCTGCACTTATTTTCATGCGATATGGATGTTCACTATTCTGCAAGGCATTGATTGTCTGTTGCAAAATCGCATCTGACGGAACAAGCCACGCCACTGCCATAGGATGAATATGAGGAATGGAATCAAAAATGATTTTTATAGAGCTTGCCGCTATAAATGTTTTACCGCCTCCAGTCGGAACTTTCATACAAACATGAGGAACGCCCGGTAAAACAGTATGGTAGGGCGGCATCCCTTTTAATCCCACCGAAATACCCTTTTCTTCCCACAGCGCATTGTAAGCCTGTTTAATGCTTTGCTTCTCTGTCAGCAAGTCCAAAAAATATTTCAGATCTCCCAGCACATTCTTTTGATAGCCTTTCAGTTCCATCTATTTTCCCCCTATAGTTTGGCTATATCTCGCGGTATCTTTTTAAAAATAATATTGTATTTTCTCAACAACGCTTCGGACAACGTACACATATCTGCATAAATCACATATCCGTCAGCTTTTGTTTTCATTGTCACCAGAAATGCCCTGTCCAGTGTAGTTACCGCTTCTTTTTCATAGTAAAAGTAATAGGCAACGTCATTATATGTGGATAAATAATATTCATTATCAACCGAAATCCCCTTTTCATATCCGGTTTTGGTTTCCATGTACCATATGTAGTCACGGATTTTCTCAATGTCCGCATTCGGATTCAAGTCCCCGTTTTCAAGAAGAAGCCTCTCTCCTAATTCAAAAAAGCTGAAATCCCCTCCCGTGCCTTCTACTTTCTTACTGCCCTCACCATATCCATCAATTACCCTGCGGACACGCTCCGCCGTAATGTTTTCGGCATAATCCATCATTTCAATCAAAATGAATTTGCGATTACCACCATCCGTTTTGTTCATGTTGAGGACGGCGTGAGCAGTAGTTCCAGAACCGGCAAAGGCATCAAGAACAATTGCTTCTTTATCCACATTGGCTATGTCAATAACTCTTTCTATTAATTCTACTGGCTTTGGAAAATCAAATTTAACATTATCCCCTAAGATAGACTTTATATCCCTTGAAGCCTTTTTATTCCCTTCTATATCCGTCCATAATGGTGATGGGCGTTTTGTACGGCCTTTAGCATAATATTTCACATACGGCCACCACACCTTTTTTCCATTTCGCATCGTTTTTTTCCACAATATTAATCCTTCTGACTCCATCTGACGATAGGTTTTTTCTTCCATTCTCCATCGTCCTTCATAACCAGTAGGACCAATCGGATACACTTTTGTTCCATCTGGAGCCTCAATAGGATAATACATATTTGGTCTGTCCGCTCTCCTGTCTTGCGTACCTGTTTTTCTTAGCTGATCATAGGCATATTTTCCTCTTTCATCTTCATTTTCAAATCGTTTCAAATCATGTTCTGATAAGGGTAATCCTCCAAAAACATACGTATTTCTTTTCGAATATACATATATATAATCAAAGGAACTCCCCAAGCCATTGCTATCTTGTCCCGTAGTTTGCCCTGTAGAACGCACAATACATCCTTGATAATTTCCAATGCCAAATATTTCTGTACATATAAGCTTTAAGTTTGCCTGTTCATTATCATCTATGCTAATAAAAATAGCACCATCATCTGAAAGCAACTTTTGCAACAGTCTGAGTCTAGGGTACATCATACAGAGCCATTTATCATGCCTAGATAAATCTTCGCCCTCTTTTCCTACCACCTCACCAAGCCACTTTTTAATCTTCGG
>CANQVH010000130.1 GCA_947627245.1 uncultured Lachnospiraceae bacterium
ATGCTTCGTTCGACTTGCATGTGTTAAGCACGCCGCCAGCGTTCATCCTGAGCCAGGATCAAACTCTCTGATAAAATATTGATCCGGTCAGATAACACCAACGCTATCTTCCCTTTTTACTGTTTTAAAGGTCAGTTCCTTAAAAATAAAACTTCTTAAAGAATTTTCAAGGTTGTTTCACTGTTCAGTTATCAAGGTTCTGCGCTGTCTTGCGACAGCTTTTAAATACTAACACAGCTTCCTTTGTTTGTCAACAGATTTTTTGAAGTTTTTTTAATATTTTTTTATATCTTTTCTACCGTCTTCGGACGGTGGCTTTTCGCCTCGTAAAGTTTTTCGTCTGCCTTTGAGAGCATTCCGTTGAGCGACAGTGTTTCCTCTCCCGACGACAGGAATGTGCCCATAGACACCGTGACGTTGTAAGGCTTGCTGCTGTGCCGGTTGTGGTTCTCGAATCTCTCATTGATCCCATTGATGATTGACTGCGCTTCCTGCGGACCGCACTTCAGGACACAGGCAAACTCGTCTCCGCCGATCCTGCCCGCGATC
Source organism: uncultured Lachnospiraceae bacterium (assembly GCA_947627245.1). Lineage (GTDB taxonomy): Bacteria > Bacillota > Clostridia > Lachnospirales > Lachnospiraceae > Choladousia. The sequence goes on from CANQVH010000130.1 coordinate 550, forward strand.
CCTCTTTCGCCGATCCCTTCTTTCAGATAGTCAGCGATCAGCTTGATGGAATAATCTCCTTCTTCATGCCCGTATCGGTCGTTGATGATCTTCAGATGATTCATATCCGCATAGATCACCATCACATCTTTTTCGTCCTCCCTGCACTTCTCCAGAAAACGCTCCGCTTCCGTATAGAAACCGCGCCGGTTGAGAATGCCGGTCAATCCGTCCGACTTAGACAGCATATCCAGCATGATGTTGTTTTCGCGCATGATGACAAGGCTCTTTTCGAGCTGATGCTGGATTTTCTCATTCTCGTTCAAAAGGCGAATCATCTTGACGGCCGAGCTCATCTGGTTCGCCAAAAACTCTCCGTTGTCAAAGACTTTATCCGTCAGCTCACACAGCAGAACCCCATAGAAAGTCTCGTTGGTGAACAGCGGCAGCAAAACCATGGTATAACGGTCCGCTCCGATCTGATTATTCCTGTAAATGTCTGCGAAGCTCGTTCTCTGCTCCGTAACAGGGATCCCATACGCTTTCCCGTTCTTTAAGACGGCTTTCAGATTCAGGTACTCCGGAGCGTAGAACGGATCCGACTCATGCCGTATCACCGGCTCGTCAAAGACATACACATACGCATTCTGAATATCCAGCCAGTCCAGCCGCCTCAGAAGCGCCGCATAGCTCTCGTCATTTCCCGTCTCGAACTGCATGCTGTCCCGCACGAACAGCTTCGTGGAATAGCTGTCTGATATCTGAAGCTCCAGCGCAGCCATCGATTTCGCATCCACCGCGCTGATCAGCTTCTCGATCACGGTCTCCACCAGACCATACTTCTTCATCTCCTCCGCGCGCTCCGGTCTCGCCGATACGAGCGAATGATAAAGCTGTGTGAAATTATCGGTCAGCTTCGCCACATCCGCATATTGCAGCGCGTCGCCGGTGCAAAACTCGTCGACCGCATCCAGAATATCCGCGCAGTGTTCTTCTGTCAGACTACCATCGTCGAAGAGCACCGCCGCAGCGTTCATCAAAGACGCAAAGACCTCGTATATGATCTCTATGCGCTCCCCTGCCTCCTCGCCGATCAGGCGGTAAAAAATATCGTTAAAGTATTCATCGACCTGTTCCTCGTCAATCGGCTCCGCCTTATTCTCTCCCGTACTTCGTACCTGTGTCCCGAAGGAATCTCTTTTGATAAATCTGGTCGGAAGCACTCTGCTGCTCACGGTATTCCCCGAAAGTATCTCCAGCAGCAGATCCAACGACTGTACGCCGAGGTCTCCGGAAGCGGCCCAGATCGAGGACAGGGACGGTTTGGATTTCGCCGCCGGGATCGTATTATCGTAACCGAAGATATAGATATCTTCTCCCGGAATGCGGCCCCTGCTCTTCAGCTCATCGCACAGGCCGAGCGCGGAATCGTCATTTACACAAAAGATCGCTTCCGCATCGGGATTCTGATCCAGCAGCTTGTCATAGATTTCCTTCTCCTGTCTGGACAGACCGCCTTCTACAAAGTTGCGCTCCTCAAGCCGAATTCCGTTCTCTGTCAGAACAGAGGTAAACGCATCTCTGCGCTCCCTCGCATCTGTATTGCCGTCCGGGCCGCACAGCATGCAGAATTTCCGGCAATTCAGCTTTTGGATCAGATATTCCAGCCCGATCTTGATTCCCTCGTAATTATCATAGGATACATTGATATATCCCTCGATTTTCGACGCGACCAGCACGCAGGGCATGTCGTTAAACTGACTCAGCATTTCCACGATGCGCTCTTTCGTCGTCATGCAGCCGATGCAGTCCGCCATGACAAGAACCGCGTCCAGATTCTCCTTCGACGCGTAGGACAACATCGTGTTGTACTGGTACTCGTACATGATCTCTTCGTTCTGGGACAGATCTCGATCCAGATACTTACATGAGATCACGACAAGATTCACATTACGCTTTTTCGCCTCAAACATGACGCCCTTGCTCACGGATTCCGTAAAAGAATCCATGATGCCGCTGACCAATAATCCGATTGTCCATTTCCCGTTTTTCATTTCGTTTCTCCTGAACTGTTAGAATTATTCAAATCACTCGTTCGGGAATCCGTCTCTTCCCTTTTGCCTGTCCGGCGACACTTATCCGAGATTCAGGCCGCGCACGCATCCGGCTCAGTCCGTGATGACAGAAACCAGATAGAACGGCCCTGCCTCCGACGGATGCGTTTCCTTGATCCGAATCGTAAGCTGATGGTGTCCGCGCTCCTTTTGGTTCATCACTTCCGTGAGCGCCAGACAGTCGCCCCAGTCCTCATCGAAGTTCCCGTCCAATGTGACCGCATGCGCGCTGTCTCCGTCCACGACAGCCTCCGCGACCGGGCGCGGCTTCCGGATGGAGCGCAGATACTGCACCGCGATATAGGAGCAATCCAGATCCAGCGTAAAGCAAGCTCCCGTATGCTCGGCGGTCCAGCCGTATTTGTACAGATCCAGCAGATAATTCTTCTCCCTCGGATCTACAAGAAAGCCCTGCAGCTCCGGGTGGGAATTCTTGATCTGAAAACGCTTCGCGCCCTCGAAACGATTCTGCGTGAGCGCGTCCGGATATGCGGGCTCCGCCTCGGTGTTGTCCAGATCCGCATATATTTCGTCCAACTGGTAGGTAATCATATAGGCCAGCAGCTCGTGGCCCTTATCGTTCGGGTGGAGAAAGTCCTGCGTAATCTCCGCGGCCGGGATCGTACCGTCCTGTAGCATCGCAAAGATACTCTCCCGCACGCTCACCGCAGGGATCTGATAATGAGCGGCCAGTTCGTTATGCAACTCCTGCGCGTTCCTGCCGTCGTCGTAGAAAGCGTTGTTCAGTATCAGGACCGCGGTATGCCCGTTTCCGTACAACTGCCGGAGCACGCCCTCGAACGTCTCCTGAAAGATCGGGAGCGCGTCATCGTTCACGGTGAAATCTACGACGACAAAATCCGGCCGGTAGCACATCATGTCCTCCCAAGCGCGCGCCGCGCCGAACAGGGACGTCGTCCCGCCGATCCCGGCATTGATATAGGAAAAACGACTCTGCGGGAACTTCTCCTCCCACCAGCGGTACACGCGCGCCGCATAGCACTTCTCCGGCGCCGTGGCTACGCTCCCCTGTGTGATGGAGCCGCCCAGAAATCCGATATGGATGTCGTCTCCCGCCGTCGCCCTTTTCATCAGCTCTTTGATCCTTGCACAGTTCCCGCGTACAACGCGCGCCGCCTGCGCCGCTCTTTCTTTCTCCATAATACCCTCCGTCTGTCCAAACTGTCTGTCCAATGTTACCGATGGTTAAATTATACAGCCACCTTTTTTTACTTGCAAGAGGCTTTTCGCGGATTAATCAAAATAAAATGGGAATGCTAAAACGGTGCGGAAGATAACGGCTGAAAAACGCAGAAAAATTTGTTGACAGATCATCCTGAAAATGGTAACATATTTTTTGCGTCGACGGCAGGCGTAGCTCGGGAGAGTCATGGAGAGGTATCGAAGTGGTCATAACGAGGCGGTCTTGAAAACCGTTTGTCCGAAAGGGCGCGTGGGTTCGAATC
>CANQVH010000131.1 GCA_947627245.1 uncultured Lachnospiraceae bacterium
CTCTCCACCACCGGTGTAAATACCTGATGCTTTTTCCAAATCAGATACATCTCAGTTTTGAGCTTCGGTGTGAGCGGACGGAACACAAGTCCGCTCTCCGGGCTTGTGTCGATCAGGTGCTGAAAGGTCAGGAGATAACCAAGCCCTTCCTTCACAAAAAGAGCGCCGTTATAAGACAAACGAAATGAGCCTTCTAAGTGGAGCCGATCCATGTGGCTGCCACACCATCTGGGAAGGTCGTGGTTCCAGCCCTGCCCGGAGCAGAACAAGGGCAGACCGGTCAGATCTTCGACAGATATCGCCTCTTTTTTTGCCAGCGGGCAGTCGGCGGGCATGATGACGCCCCAGAGATCAGCGCCCGGAAATTTCAAACAGCGGTATTTGGCGGTGTTGGGCTCCTGCGCCAGCACGGCAAAATCAATGATGCCCTTGTCAAGCTTTTCCGTCACCTGTTCTGTATCTCCGCTGGTGATATGGTAATGCAGGTTCGGGCAGATTTTTTTCAGCTCTTTGATCATCCTTCAATGCTTTTAGCTGCTTGGAGAGCGTGGGCTGGGTGACGTGAAGCAGCTCCGCCGCGCGCGTCATGTTCTCTTCCCTCGCGACCGCGAGAAAATACCGCATGGTTCTCAGTTCCATAGCTGTCCACCTTTCTGAAATTCTAAAAATTCATATCATGATATAAATTATAACTATTCGCAAAAAAGAAATCAAGGGATTATAATAAAATCAAAGGACAGTTTGTCCTATGTTGTTATTGTTCAGATCAGGCCGTGATGAGACCGTAAGAACATGAAACAGGTGACAGTTTGGGCATGCAGATGGAAAAGGGCAGAAAAAATCATGAAAACAAGCAGGAAAGGATGGTATGAAAACATGGCAAATGTTGAGAAACTGGAACTGACACAGGAATGGGATAAGACATTCCCGAAGAGCGAAAAGGTAAACCATCGGAAAGTGACATTCGTGAACCGCTACGGGATCACGCTGGCGGCGGATGAGTACACGCCGAAAAGCGCATCCGGCAAGCTTCCGGCGATCGCTGTCTGCGGACCGTTCGGCGCGGTGAAGGAACAGTGCGCGGGACTCTACGCGCAGACGATGGCGGAGAGGGGCTTTTTGACGGTCGCATTTGACCCCTCGTTTACGGGAGAGAGCGGCGGCAATGTTCGCTACATGGCGTCGCCCGATATCAACACGGAAGATTTCATGGCGGCGGTAGATTATCTGTCCCTGCATGAGAGCGTGGATCCGGAGAGGATCGGCATCATCGGAATCTGCGGCTGGGGCGGTCTTGCGATCAATACTGCGGCGCTCGACACAAGAATCAAAGCGACGGTTGCTTCCACCATGTACGATATGGCGAGGGTGAACGCCAACGGCTATTTTGACGCCGAGGATAATGAGGAAGCGCGTTACCAGAAAAGAGCGGCGATGTGCGCGCAGAGGCTTGCGGATCTGAAAGCGGGCGAGTACGCGCTGGGCGGCGGCGTGGTCGATCCGCTGCCGGAGGACGCGCCGTTCTTCGTGAAGGATTACCATGATTATTACAAGACAGAGCGCGGTTACCACGCCCGCTCCCTGAACTCAAACGGCGGCTGGAACGTGATCGGCTGCGAATCCTTCCTGAATCAGCCGATTAACCGGTACAGCAACGAGATCCGAAGCGCTGTCCTGATCATGCATGGCGACAAAGCGCATTCCTGCTATTTCGGGAAAGACGCTTATGCGGCAATGACAAAAGACAGCAAGTACACGGACAACAAGGAGTTGCTTTTGATTCCAGGCGCGGTGCACACCGACCTGTATGACGGCGGCGGAAAAGGCGCTATTCCGTTCGATAAGCTGGAGGAATTTTTCAACAAGTATATGAAGTAAGGCGACTGCAAACAGAAACCGGGGAAACCCAACGTGTCAATGTGGGTAGACATGGCAGTGAATTGGATGAAAAGTCTGTAGTAGGAAAATCTAATAAAGGGGAGAAAAGGGATGAAACGTAAAATACCCGCCATAATCGCATTACTGTCGGCACTTGGCTTTGCGGCCTGCATACAGGGCACGGCGCAGGCTGAAGCAAATGGGGCGAACCAAGCAGCTTCGGAGACAGCCACAGAGGATTCGTCTGCGGAGACAGATTCAGCAGATTTTCTCGATGCGGTTGACTCGTCAGCAGATGCCGGGCTGCCGGGCGCCTTCGACTTTGAGACACACACAGTGCTGCTCAACAGCGGGTATGAGATGCCGATTATGGGGCTAGGCACGTACAGCCTCTCCGACGAGGAGTGCTACAATTCCGTAACCGCCCTGCTGGAAGCAGGCGGTCGGTTGATCGACACAGCGTACATGTACGGGAATGAGGCGGCGGTCGGCCGCGCGGTACGGGATTCCGATGTGCCGCGGGAGGAGATTTTTGTGATCACGAAGCTCTATCCGGGCGAGCAGTTCGCGAATCCGGAGAAGGCGATCCAGGACGCCCTGGATAAGCTGGACATCGGCTATATTGATATGATGCTGCTTCACCACCCAGGAGAAAATGACGTGAAAGCGTATCAGGAGATGGAGCAGGCGGTAGCGGAAGGAAAGATCCATTCCATCGGTCTTTCGAACTGGTACGTGGATGAGTTGGAGGAATTTCTCCCGCAGGTGACGATTACTCCTGCGCTCGTGCAGAATGAGATTCATCCTTATTATCAGGAGAATGACGTGATTCCGTACATTCAGGATCTCGGCATTGTCGTGCAGGGCTGGTATCCTTTCGGCGGAAGAGGTCATACCGCAGAGTTACTCAGTGATTCCGTGATCTCGGAGATTGCCGCTGCCCATGGCGTGACTTCAGCACAGGTGATCCTGCGCTGGAATCTGCAAAAAGGCGTGGTCGTGATCCCAGGTTCAAGCAATCCCGATCACATCCGGGAAAATCTCGATCTGTTTGGATTTGAATTGAGCGACGATGAGATGGAGAGGATCAATGCTCTGGACAGAGGCGAGAAGCATGATTGGTATTGATTGGAGATTTCTGTCTCTGATATTTTGAACCGGTCTTTCCTGTGCAAGTGTTATTCAATAATTGCATAGAAAATCATAGGAAATAAGCATTTGATTGCAGGAGAAAGTCTGCTTATAATAATATTAATAGGCTTACTATCGCCGGTGTTCAGCCGGATACTGAAAAGTGAAATACAGAAGTTGTATGAATTTGGGCAAAACCTGAGATAATTAACCAAAAAAGGAGGAGACAGAAAATGGCACTGAAAAGCAAACTTGGGTTCGGCATGATGCGCCTGCCCGTAAAATCAGGCGACCCTACGGATTTCGACTACGATCAATTATTTCAAATGGTAGATACTTTTATCGAGGCAGGATACAATTATTTTGACACAAGCTATGTCTACCACAACGGCAAGAGCGAGGAGGCTGTCCGCAAAGCCGTCATCGAACGGCATCCCAGGGAGAGCGTTCTGATTGCCACGAAATTTCCCACGTTCGATCTAAAAGCCGAGGAGGAGATTGAGCCGATTTTCGCGCGGCAGTTGGAAAATCTGGGCGTGGATTACGTTGATTACTATCTGCTTCACAATTTCCAGACCGTCTACTATGACGGGGTGGACGGCAAAGGCGGCGTCGTTAAGACCTGCCATCTCATCGACCATGCTTTGAAATGGAAGGCAGACGGAAAGATCAAACACCTGGGCTTTTCTTTCCATTCATCGCCGGAGCTGCTTGACCGGATCTTGACGGAACACCCGGAGTTTGAGTTTGTTCAG
>CANQVH010000132.1 GCA_947627245.1 uncultured Lachnospiraceae bacterium
GGCATATTCATCGGCTGCTCGCGCTTCCACGCAAAGGCAACCGACGCGGTCAATAAGGGAGCAAGCGGTCGGAAAACGACTCCCGCTCTGTCTCTAATAAAGGGTAGCGAGCCCTCCACCACGATCGCATAGCCGTATCCCTTTCGGACAAGCAGCGCGATATTCGTCGTCAGATTTCCGGTGTAGGCGATATTCAGGCACTCAAAACGCTTTCCGAACCAGTTCGCAAGCTCCCCCTGCACATTGAGGCGTCTCGGCAGGATCAGCGGAAGGGATTCCAACTGCTCTGCGCGAATCGTATCGTTTCGGGCAAGCGGATCGTCTTCCGGCATCAGCACAGCCCACCGCTCTCTTCCGGCAAGGCGGATGTATTCAAATTTCTCCATGCTGATCGGCTCCAGCAAAATCCCGACGTCGATATTTCCATGTTCAATCTGTTCTTTTACGACGTCGGCCGTCGCCGTATAGAAGTCAAACCGCACCCGCGGATACTTCTCCCGAAAGGTTCCGCAGAGCTCGGCGATCTGTTCCATCGCGCCAAACTCGCCTGCCCCGATGCTGATCACACCCTGCACCTGCTCTTCCTGCACCAGAAGTTCTTCTACGGTCTTGTCCGACAGGGCGATAATCTCCTCGGCACGGCGCCGAAGCAGCATCCCCGCGTCCGTCAGGGCAATTTTCCGCGTGCCCCTGTCAAACAGCTTTACGCCAACTTCCTCCTCCAACTGCGCGAGCTGCCTTGAAAGAGTCGGCTGCGTGATGTGCAGCACTTCCGCGGCTTTTGTGATGCTCTCCTCACGAACGACCGCGAGAAAATATTTCAATACACGGATTTCCATAAATGATCTTCCCTTCGGTTTCGGTTTTCATCATGTTCATCTCAGGCTTTCATATCGCCTGTCATCGATCGGCTTCAGCTTACACTACATTTCCCGCTTTTTGTTTTCCGTTCTGTGCCATGACCCCGACGAGGGCGTGCGGGACATACAGCTCTTCCAGATAGTCGATCTCCTGCTGCGTCAGCTCCAGATCCACGGCGTTCACCGCGCCCTCCACATGGGAAAACTTTGTCGCTCCGACCACCGGCGCGGTCACCTTCGTGAGAAGCCACGCAAGGGAAATCTCCGTCATGGAAACGCCGCGCTGATCAGCCAGCTCCGCCACACGGGCGATGATCCTGCCGTCCGCCTCCGCCGTGGCATCATATTTGAATTTCGCGTAAGCGTCCTGCTCCAGCCGCTTCGACGTCTCCCCGGGGCGTTTGGAGAGCCGGCCGCCGGCCAGCGCGCTGTACGGCGTCATGGCGATATTCTGATCGGCGCAGAAGGGCGCCATCTCCCGCTCTTCCTCGCGGGCGATCAGATTGTAATGTCCCTGAATGGATACGAATTCTGTCAGGCCGTTTTCCCTCGCGTAGAAATTTGCCTTGGCGAGCTGCCACGCAAAGCAGTTGGAGATACCGATATACCGGGCCTTGCCCGCCCTGACCGCGCTGTGTAGCCCTTCCATGATCTCCTCCATCGGCGTATGGTAGTCCCACATATGGTAAATATAAAGGTCGACATAGTCCATGCCGAGGTTTTTCAGGCTCTGGTTCAGATTCGTTTCGATATGCTTCTGCCCGCTCACCCCGGCGTCGATCTCTTCCTGCGTCCGGGGCGTGAATTTGGTGGCGATCACAAAATCATCCCGCTTCGCGAAGTCCCGTAGCGCCCTGCCCACATACTGCTCGCTGGTGCCGTTCTGATACGCGATGGCGGTGTCATAAAAATTGATGCCGAGATCAAGGCCGTGCCGGATGATCTCCCTCGTCTGCGCCTCATCCACCGTCCAACTGTGTTGGCCGGAGGCCGCGTTGCCAAAGCCCATACACCCCATACAGATGCGGGACACCGTCAGGTCTGATTTCCCGAGTTTTGTGTACTTCATTGTTTTCTCCTCCTTATTCGAATCATTTTTCATGCAGTATTTCTATATGACTTTCATCCCGCGCCACTTGCCACCCCTGTAACGGAGCAGATCGAGCGCAGCCTTCACCGTCCAGTCAATTCCCATCGCCAACGCAATGCCGACGACGCCCAGATGCAGCCACAGCGCCAGCACAAAGGACAGCGCCGTCCGCAGCACTACCGTACAGAAAATAGCGGAATACATGGCGAATTTCACGTCCCCCGCGGCCCGCAGTCCCGCCGCCAGAGGCATCGAGAAGGGCTGAACGATCCCTGCGAAAAGATTGTGGATCACCACGATAAGAAACACCAGCCGCTTCGTCTCGGCCGTGATATCATAGAGCGGCAAAATGACGGGCAGGAAAAGGATGACCGCCGCGTTCCACAAGACCGCCAGCAGCACGGTCAGCCGGGTGAGCTTGCGCATATAGTAGTCTGCGGCGTCGGCGTCCCTCGCGCCCATGCACTGTCCGACCACCGTAATATACACCGGGGACATCGCCACGCTCACCAGCGCGGCAAAGCTCCAGATCGTCTGCCCGATGCCGTTTGCCGCGATCTGCGCCGTTCCCAGAGTGGCGATCAGGGAACCGAGCACCACCTTCGCGAGCTGGAACAGTCCGTTCTCGATGCCGCCCGGCACCGCGATCTTCAAGATACGCCATGCCATCTCCTTATGAAAACGCAGCGCTTTCCCGACACGCAGGCAGACATCGTTCTTTTCGTTCAGGCAAAGCACAGTCATGACAACAGCGGCAAAATACCATGAGATCGTCGTGGGCCACGCCACGCCAGCGGCTCCCGCATGGAGCACGAAGACTCCGATTGCATTGCCAGCCACATTGATCAGATTCATCGCTATGGACACAAACATCGTCGTCCGGGTCTTGCCCATGCTGCGGTAAAGCGCCGCGCCTGCGTTGTAGACAGCATTTGCCGGGAAGGACAGGATCACAATGCGCAGATAAATCCGGCAGGCATCCATGACCGTCGGCTCCACACTGCCGTACAGTCCTGAGAGGATCGCGTTCCCCAGCAGAAGCATCAGAATCGTGCAGATCAGCGAGAGCGCCGCATTGATATGAAAGATCTGTGAAGCCGCGAGATCGGCGTTTTCCCGCTCTTTGCTACCCAGATACTGCGAGACGACGACCGCGCCTCCGGTCGCCACAGCGGTAAACAAATAAATAAAAATAGTATAAATCATTGTGTCCAGAGACACGCCGGAGACAGTCGCCTCCCCGGCATAGCTGACCATCAGCGTATCCGCGAGCCCCACCACTACCTGCAGCAGTTGTTCGATCAACAGTGGGATGATCATTGCCCGGAGGGCGACGTTGTCAAAGGGACGGATCCCGGCGGCAAACTGTTTTTTCGGTTCGATTATTTTCTCCAGAATTGAACTCATTCTGCGCTCTGCGGCCTCCTCCTTCATGCGCTGGATTATTTCCTGCGCTCTTTTGTCCTTGAATAGAAAAGTATAAGGGGTTTTCATGCATCAGTGTGACACAGTATTTCCTGTCATAAAAAATGTAAGTGCAGATCCGCGCGCTCTGCGCTGCGTTTCCACACTTACATTATATCGGAACAATTATTTTATATCAAATACTTTATTCTTATCCCTTATCAATGCCCAAAAGGCATTTTGTGCATTTAAGCCGATTCGTTACTCGATCGTGATACGGCCCTCGCCGTTCACATCCGCGTAGCCCGTCACGTTCGGCAGACCGTCGCC
>CANQVH010000133.1 GCA_947627245.1 uncultured Lachnospiraceae bacterium
GTAATCCTGTTCAAGTCTCGGATTTTAGGCATTTTCCGACCTCCTTTCTATCGTTTATTATTGCCGTATCCCTGCGGGATAAACCGTTCACAATAAATATCATAATGAGATTTGTCCGTTCGGGTCAAGCACAACAAAAGAGGTGTTGCACTGCATCAGATTTGGCTTGCAGTAAAACCGTGTCTTACCGGCACCTGAGCCGCCGCAGACGAGCGTGTTGAGATTTCGGCGGTGCTTCTTTGCGTTCAGCCCGATTCCCACATTCTGCGTGAGCAGCTTGTTTTCCGAGGCTGGATGCTGCCGATATTTACGGTCGATTGCTTTGGCGTCGCCCCATTTCGCCGAGCCGTGTTCTTCCTGTCGGCGGTAATTTCGCCTTGTAGAGAAGTAGATTCCGATTCCCATTCCATAGCACAAGAGCAAAACGAGGACAGTTTTTACACTGTCCTCGCAAAGCTCTATATGAAACGGGTCATTGAATACAGATAACACCTTCGGCAGTATGGTCGGCAATCCGCCGTCCACCGCAGGAGCGATCAGAAGCGCAAGCCAAACGACCGGGATAACGCCGAGAACGGACAGAATGATCTCCGTCTTTCTGTCGTTATCTCGCTTCATGACGCCGCCTTTCCCGTTCGACAACTTTGAAATTCTTCTGCGGAGCAAATCCGATTTTCACGATAAGGTCATCCACGGCATCCGTGGTCTTACCCTCGCTTTTCAAATCTTTCCGCTTTTCGTTCAGGGAATCAATGACGATCCCGTGTTCGTAGTCATCGAGCGCCACATAAAAGTGTTTCTCCTTCATGACCTACCTCCGTTATCTCTCTGCGGCTTTGGAACGCTCCTGACGCTTGCGGTAAATCTCCGTAGACACTCTTTCGTGAATGTCCTTGAAGGCATTTTTTGCTTTCGTCAGATCGGAGCGGATGTCCTTCGGCTGCATATCCTTCCAAGTTTCCGGCAGACGGTTGATTGCAAAGTTTTTGGTGTCAACGCCGTACTTCTGACACAGCATATATCCGGCGCACACCGCCTGAAAGCCCATGTCCCTCCGGCTGTACGCCTTGCTGTCGATGGAAAGCTGGGCAAAGCTCAGCTCTTGCGCTACGCACTGACAAAGCGCCACGCTGTCGCCGATGTCTTTCCTCACAAAAAGTGTTTGTTTGTCGTTGTCATAAAATGCGCCCATGTGCGGGGACGGCAGCTCATCTGCCGAAGCCACCTCAACCGGGGCGGTGTCGAGCATGACGGCGATAAGGGAACGGGGGTCACGGTTCACACTTGGCGCTGTGGTCTGTTTGCCGTTCGTCTGCGAAACATCGAACACCTTCTTGACATTGTAGCCGATTGCAGGCGTCCCGTCCGGGTGTGTGTACTCATACGGCTCCAGAATCATCATTGACTTCGAGCCTTTGTTGACACGAACGCCCGCTTCCGCCCAGTCGTTGAAATCTTTGAGCTGCGTGGCGCTCGGACACTGCTTGTAGATGAGCAGCGCATTGTTCACGGTATAGCGATCCATCCGGCTCTGCGTGTCAAGGTAATCCCTGAGCTTTGCCGGGTCGGAGGCAATTTCATTCGTAGCGTCGTCGATCATCTGATACACGGCGTCCTTTTCAGCCTTGCGCTTCTCGATAAATTCCTCCTTGGAAAGCATCTGCTGCTGATACCCGTTTTTCTTGGGTTTGAAATTCTCGGTCATTTCGATTTCTCCTTTGATTTAGATTTTTTAGGGGGTTGCTTGTGAACGGTCTGACCGTTCTGCTGCGGAGTTTTCGGTTTCTCCGTAGCTTCCGGGGCGCTCCGTTCTGCTTCCTTTCGCTTGTCGGCATCGACCTTGATCCGTACCATCTTTTCACGGACGGACGGCTTTTTCTCTGCCGGCTTTGCTACACCCTTATCAGTGTGCGAACCGCCCTCTTTTGAGTTTCGCTCGGACGGAGGGTTTTTGTCCGTCTTTGCGGCAGAAGGGTTTTCCTGTGTGTTGCCCTCCTTTTGATTTGCCTTTCCAAGCGCTTCCTCAACGATGATCTCGCCTCGGCTTTTCGTTGGCTTTTCTTTTGCGGTTTCCTCTCGGTCAGCGACATCTTTTTCAACCTCGCTGATGATAGAACCTTTATCAACCTTGCCGCCAAGCTCGAAGCGATCAACGATGCGCTGGATTTTGGATGCGTCCTCGGCTCTTGCGATAATATCCACCGGGGCGTTCTCGTCCTTCGTGTTTTTGTCACGGAGGACACAGTAAAGAACCCCGTACCGCTTTGCCTGTTCGGTAAACTTTTTTACATCTCGCTGCGGAATAGCAAAGACCTTCAATTCCTTGCCGGATTTAATCATATTGGTCAGCCGTGCCTTGCCTTTGGTCTTCTGCTCCTGCTTCAATACAGAAGCAAGAAGCAGGGCGATATTTTTCGCCGCCGACCCGGTAAGACGAGCTGCCACTTCAAAGCCTTCAAGGGAAAGCCTGACGATTTGTTCCGCTGCGTCACCGCCTGAGTTCATTTCTGCGATTCTCCTTTCCTTTCTGTTTTTCTTCCTCTGCAAGCGCCGTCTGCAATTTCTCCCGCAGGATGCCGGAGCGCTCGGCGATGCCGTCACAGAGTTTCACTTCCTTGCGAAGCACACCAAGTCTATCGGTCAGGACAGAGATTTGGTCTTTGACTGCCGACAGCTCTGCGTCGTCAATCTTTGTTCTCTCTTTGTTTCGGAGGCGCTTTCTGTCGGCGTCGAGTTTCTTCATCTCGTCCTCCACCGTAGACCGATACGAAAAAAGCTCCTCGGCATTTGAGATTTTCTCTCTGCCAAGAAGCTGTGTCTGCGCCGTCAGCTCATCGAGCTTCATCAGATCGTCCCGTAGGAGATAATGGAGCCGATGGCTGTTTTGCTGTTTGTATTTCGGCAGATAGCCGAGTGCATAACAGTAATAGAGGTACAGCCCGTAAAGACCGCCGACCTTTCGGATTTTGTGTTCCCGTGTCGGCAGCTTGTATTGGCGCACTCTGACCGTACTCTTTTGAAAGGGCTTCAGAATGACCTTGCCCTGATTCTCTTTGAGCCTTGCGATGATCGCCTCGTTGGTATAATCCTCGCCGAGATTTTTCAGACGGACAGGTCTGTCGTACCCTTTCGGGATCACCGTCCAATATTTTCTCGACGGACTGAGCTGATGGGAATAGCCCATTGACTTTAGAGCGTAATCAAATTCTGCAAGGCTCGTGCTGCATGAGATTGCCTCGTCAATCGCCGCACGAAGCATGGAATACCTCGTCGGCACCCCGGCTTTCTCTTTGGAGTTCAGATATGAGGACTGATAGCTTCGGTTCGGATTCGGGTTATAATACAGTCCGTACTTCTGACAGATTTCATCGGCGATATGTCGGAACTTGAACCACGCTTTTTCCTCGCCGTGCAGCATCTTCCCATCTACAAAGGACACCGAATTGACAACGAAATGACAGTGAAGGTGCTTTGTGTTGAGATGGGTCGTTACTACGACTTGATAGCGCTTGCCCCAAACACGCTCGGCAAATTCCATGCCGACCCTCTGTGCAAGCTCCGGCGTGATGTC
>CANQVH010000134.1 GCA_947627245.1 uncultured Lachnospiraceae bacterium
CTTGCGGTCATCCACCCGGTATTGTACCAGTATATGCTGCCGGAGGCCGCGCCGCAGTTTGCGCGTCTTGCCGTGAATGTGTGGGGCGTCGACCCGGCGGGAAGAACAGAGAACGAGCTGGCGATCGCCTTCATTGACGCTCTTGCGGCGTTCATTCACGAGGTAGGATTGCCGATGACATTCTCTGAGATGGGGATCGACGCATCGACTGATTTCAGGGCAATCGCGGACAGTACCGTCCTGACCGGCGGCTGCTGTAAGAAATTTACGAAAGATGAATTGTTCGAGATTCTAAAAGAATGCCTGTGATGGGAGGGTTGTTTGACCATGGAAGAAAAAGCATTAGGCCAGTCAAAAGCATTTTGGGCGGCGCTGGAGAAAGCGGATGTGGATGGAATGAGGGCGGTTGCAGACCCGGCGTGTATGTTTGTCCATATCGGCGTAACCTGTGGACTGGATGAAGAAATGAGGTGTTTTACCGATAAGATCTTTGTTCCTACTAAGATTGAACTCAACGGTCAGCAGGTGCAGACTTTTGGCGATACAGCGATCGTGATCACAGACTGCAATTACAGCCTGCTCCTGGGTGGAAAAGAGACTACGCACCATTTTGCGGTGACGGAAGTCTATGTTCCGCAGGATGGAATATGTAAGCTGGTGTAGCTTTCCTTCACAGCGCTTGTGTATTAACAGAGGGGCTGCTATGAAGAAAAAGCAGATCTTGAAAGTTGTTACGGATATTTTGATGACGGTTGCGCTGTTCTGATTGCAGTATATGGGCTGTACGCATTCGTCAAGCGCAATCTGGGAAATTATATGCTGCTGCGGCAGCAGTCTAAAAAGTCCGCAAACACCGTTGATTGCGGGCTTTTGCATTGCCATGAAAATGAGCTTTTCGTAAAAGCCCTATTGCAAAGATGCGAATATTGGTATTAATATATTATGTAGCCTGTTGACCTCGGCGTGTCGGAAGAAAGTTACTGAAATGGGGCAAGAAATTGATGCGGACGATACAAATAATTTTACTCTCTTTTTTTGTCAGCCTGTTGTTTTTTGCAACGCATCTGACGGCAGGACTTTTGCTGCAGGAGAGAAAATACTCGGTAAAAAAGACGGCGCTGCTGTGGGGGTCGGCGGGTATCTTCCTCTTTCTGGAGGTGTGTTTCAGCTTCCTTTTTCTGTCAAAGCCATGGAGAATGCCGGTTGCTTTGATGTTTTCGTATCTGTACTTTTGGGGAATCTTTATCTATGAGTCGGCAGACGGATTTTGGAAGAAATGCTATCTTTGGATCACATACGGCTGCGTCTTCTGCGTTTCACTGTCCATTTCCTTTTATGGCGGCTATCTGCTTGTGCCGGACGGGTCGGACGCTATTGTGTATTTGATACGGGGTGTGATCTATGGCGTGATTTGTCTTGCGATCTTCTTTGCGTATTATAGATACGGCAGGCCGATCATCCGCGAGGTCAGCGGGTTTCGCACAAAAAACTGGATATCGCTAAGCGTCGTCTCTATCATCTATTTTTTAACTCTCGTGGTACTTCTGTCAAAGATCAGCGCAGATAACGGGATCAATTCGGACACCCTGCTCTTTTTTTCACTGCTTGTGTGTTCGTTTGCCGTGGCCAGCATCCTGATCATCAGCAACATCTATCAGATGCGGAAGGAAGCACGGGACGAACTGGTAAGGCAGAATGTTGACTACCTGATGTCCTATGTGGAAAATGCGAGGAAAACCGAGCAGGAGAACCGGCGGATCCGTCACGATCTGCGGCATCACGACGAGCGAATTGCGGCTATGGCGCAGGAGGGCGACACAGAGGGAATCTTAGCGTATTTAGGGCAGGTCAAGGAAACATCAGAGAGTTTTCCGGCATGGTGTCCGAACGTCACGGTCAACGGTATCCTGAGCTCATACGCGGGGAAAGCAAAAGAGGCGGGTGTGGAATATATTGCCCAGGCGGATACCCCGGCACAGTCTCCGGTCTCCGATGTAGATTTTGTGGCGATCCTTGCCAACCTTCTGGAAAATGCGCTGAACGCCTGCGTTGTGCGAAAAAGCTCCGGCCCTATTCAGGTCCATATCAGAAATGTAGGGAATAAAACGGTGATTGCCGTCAGCAATCCCTGCGGCGCGGACCTGAAGCTGGAAAACGGACTGCCGGTTGCGCGAGGCGTCGGGATTGACAGTATCATTTCCTCGTCGATCAGGTATCAGGGGGAGATCAACTATAAAATTCAGGAAGGCATCTGTACTGCCTGTGTAATCCTGAATCCGTGATCATTTCATATTGCTTCAGATTTTGAAAGCCGCCTTCGGGCGGTTTTTTCTTTTCCGTCAGTGATCAATTTCGGAATCAAAATGACCAATTTCGACATTCGCTCTAATTGCGATCGCAGCGCTCTTTGCCGTCATGTTTTTTGTGACGCATTGAGAAAAGAATGGGAAGCCCTATTGCAAAGATACGAATATTGGTATTTAATAATTATGTAGCCTGTTGACCCTCAGCGTCTCAAAGAAAGGAAACGGAACAATGCTTAAGATATCGATTTGTGATGATGAGGCCGGAGAACGGAAAAAGATTGCGGAGAACCTACGGCTTTATACAGCGGCACATTGTGAGCATGGGATCGAATTCGACGTATATTCGTCTGCGTTTGAGATGCTGGAAGCATTTGATAAATCAGGCGCTCCCGATATTGCGCTTTTGGATATCTGTATGCCCGGCATGCTGGGAACGGAATTGGCACGGGATATTCTCCGCTTCAGTGAAAATACCGACATTGTCTTTCTGACGACCAGCCCGGATTACGCGGTAGACGCCTTTTCCATACATGCCGCGGACTATATCTGCAAGCCTTACACGCAGGAACAGTTTGACGCGGCCTTGGAACGGGTCATTGCCATGCGTGAGCAAAAGACATGGATCCTTCTGCGCTGCGAGGGGGAACTGCACCGTATCGCGCTGGAAGATATTTTGTACATAGAAACCAGAGACAAACGACGCGTGTTTTCCCTTGCCTCCGGGAAAAAGCTTTCTGTGTGGGCATTGCCGACGCAACTGCAGGAATGCATCATGGGCAAAAAAGGCATGACAATGTGCGGGAGCTCGTATATTGTCAACCTGAATCATGTCCGCTGCTTTTCCGGTACGGATCTGCTTATGGATGATGAGACCCTTATTCCTGTTCCGAGGCGGTGCCGCTCTGAGCTGAAGCAGGCGTATTTTGATTTTTACTTAAATGAGGCAAGAAACTGATCAGACCTTGAAAGCCGCCTTCGAGCGGTTTTTCTTTTCCCCAAATGACCAATTTCGGAATAAAAATGACCAATTTCGCCATTCTTCCCCATTACAATCTATTAAAAGTTAAAAATAATCTAAAATATTATTTTGTAAAAGGAGGAATTATTTTATGAAGACCTGTGACAACAACAGACCCTGCCCATGTACTTATGATTGCCCGCGTCATGGGAAATGTTGTGCCTGCGTGGCGCACCACCGTGACCACGATGAGGGTGTTCCGGGCTGCTTCTTTTCAAAAGAAGCGGAGGCAAGCTA
>CANQVH010000135.1 GCA_947627245.1 uncultured Lachnospiraceae bacterium
TATGCTTGTGCAAACCAGATATGTTGAAGTAAAAGGAAACACAAATAATGCAGTATATAAAGTATTAATATAGATTTCCCGGTGCCAATCCGGTGCCCCAAATTTGTACAAATAGAAATGTGTCCTGTAAATCATGCGATTTTATACCTGTTTTTGCACCAAAAAAACGGTAAAAACCTTGAAAAACACGATTCAGATACCGTGAGGGCGGTCGTACGGTTGGTTCGGGTCGTGTTGCTACGATCATCGAGTAATCGACTGCGAACACTGAATGAGTGCGAAGCACGAATTTAGTGGGAACGTCCGCATCGAACCTTAGCGAAATCGAGCGGCAGCGACGATTGAGCTTAGTTGAGAGGCGATTCCGCTTGATACAGTGAAATTAGGGCTTCCGGGGATTTCTCCGGAACGCTTGAAAAAGTGTTCCGCAATATAGAAAGCTCTGCACAAGGACATGACAGCGAAGATGACTTAAAGGGTCTGTTTGATGATCTGGATGTAAACAGTAATAAGCTTGGAGGAACAGTCGAAAAGAGAAATGCAAAGTTGGTAAAACTCCTGAATAGCGTTGGCGAAATGAAATTGGGCGATTATCAGGACAATACCATTGATGCATTTGGAGATGCATATGAGTATTTGATGGGTATGTATGCCTCGAATGCCGGAAAGAGTGGCGGGGAGTATTATACTCCGCAGGAAGTATCGGAACTTTTGACACGGATCGCAGTGCTTGGAAAAAAATGTAAATAAGGTATATGATCCGGCGTGCGGCAGTGGCTCTCTGCTTCTTAAATTTGCGAAGGTTTTGGGAAAAGAGAATGTCAGACAGGGGTTTTTCGGACAAGAGATCAATATCACTACATATAATCTTTGCCGTATCAATATGTTTCTGCATGATATTGGTTATGAGAAGTTTAACATTGGTCATGGAGATACGCTGATAGAGCCTCTGCATTGGGACGATGAGCCTTTTGAGGCGATCGCGTCTAATCCGCCGTACTCCATCAAATGGGAAGGGGACGATAATCCTATCCTTATCAATGATGAGAGATTTTCTCCGGCAGGTGTGCTTGCGCCAAAGTCGAAGGCTGACCTTGCATTTATTATGCACTCCTTATCATGGCTTGCGACAAATGGCGTGGCAGCTATCGTATGCTTCCGGGCGTCATGTACCGGGGTGGCGCAGAGCGGAAAATCCGAAAATATCTGATAGACAATAACTATGTGGAATGCATTATCCAGTTGCCGGGCAATCTTTTCTTTGGCACGAGTATAGCCACTTGTATCATGGTGCTGAAAAAGAGCAAATCAGAGAACAGCACATTGTTTATTGATGCATCAAAAGAATGTGTAAAAGTGACGAATAACAATAAGCTCACAAATGAGAATATAGAACATATTCTGGCGACTTATGAGGCAAGGCAAGATAAAAAGTATTATGCGGCGGTTGTGGCAAATGACAAGATTGCTGAAAATGAGTATAACCTCTCTGTTTCCTCTTATGTGGAACAGGAAGATACAAGAGAAAAAATTGATATTGTGAAATTGAACGCTGAGATCAAAGAGATTGTTGCAAGAGAAGAAGAACTTCGAGCGGAAATTGATAAGATCATTGTGGAAATCGAGGGAGATGTGAAATGAATAATTTATCTGTTGCAACGAACAATATTCTTATGGAAAATTATAAGAATACAAACAATATTACAAATGATGTCGGGGAGATTATCCTTTCCGCACAACAGACCGCATATAAGGCAGTCGATGCAGTTCTGGTACAAAGGAACTGGCTGATTGGCAGGCGGATTGCTGAAGAAGAATTGGCGGGAAAAGACAGGGCAGATTATGGCGTAGAAGTGATAAAAAAACTGTCAAAAGAGCTTGGTCAACAGTTCGGAAAAGGTTTTGCCAAAACGAATCTTTATAGTTTTTATCTGTTTTACAAGACCTATCCGGAGATTTTCCACACAGCGTGTGGAAAATCTGAGTTATTGTCATGGTCACATTATCGCCTGCTTATTCATGTGGATGACAGTAATGCGAGGGAGTGGTATCGGAAAGAGGCTTACGAACAGACTTGGAGTTTTCGCACTTTGCAAAGAAACATCAATACCCAATATTATTACCGTCTGCTGCAGTCTCAAAACAAAAGCGCTGTGGAAACGGAAATGAAAGAAAAGACTTTCGACTATCAAAATGATAAGCTGGAATTTGTAAAAAATCCGATTATTGCCGAATTTATGGGATTGTCTTCAAATACGGATATGACAGAGAGCGACTTGGAAACGGCTATTCTCAACAACCTCCAGAAATTTTTAATGGAGTTGGGGAAAGGCTATGCTTTTGTGGCAAGACAGCAGCATATCCATACGGAGAAGGAAGATTATTATATTGATCTGGTGTTTTACAATTATATTTTAAAATGCTTTGTGCTGATTGATTTAAAGACAGATAAGATCACGCATCAGGATGTAGGACAGATGGATATGTATGTCCGTATGTATGACGAATTAAAAAAAGGAGACGATGATAATCCGACAATCGGGCTTGTTCTATGTGAAGAAACGGACGAGGATATTGCCAGATATTCCATTCTCCATGGAAATGAACAGTTATTTGCCTCTAAATATAAATTGTATCTCCCAAACGAGGAAGAGCTACGCCGGGAGATCAGCAGACAGAAAGCGATTTTTCAGTTGCAGCAGCAGGAAAGGGCTGCTTTGGAGGAGGTAGAGGCGGATGAGCAGGTTAGATGAGTTGATAAAGGAACTATGTCCGAATGGGGTGGAATATAAGAAGCTAGGAGATATTGCAACGATATCAAGGGGAGGCAGTTTCCAGAAGAAAGATTTTGTAGAGTATGGTATTCCTTGTATACATTATGGGCAAATTTATACGCAATATGGCTTGTCAGCGGATAAAACAATAACATATATTGATGAAATAGCAGGGGGAAAGGCAAAATATGCAGGGCCTAATGATATAGTTATGGCAGTTACAAAGAGTGGATTGAAGAAGAAACATAAAGTGGACGGCAAAGCGGAAGCAGATCGGTTTTTCAATTATCCGTATAATGCTCTGGAAGAAGCGATAGTAAACGCTGTTTTGCATAAAAACTATAAAGAAGATGTTCCGGTGGAAATCCGCATTTACTTGGATCAGATACAGATCATCAACTTTCCGGGTTCGGATCGCTATATTGATATGGAAAAATTTGCGGCAGGACAAATTAGAGCCAGAAGATACCGAAACCCCAAAATCGGTGAATTCTTTAAGGAAATCGACCTGTTTGAAAAGAAATCCACAGGAATATCAAAGATTTTGCGTGGATTAAAAAGGAATGGCTCTCCGCTGCCGGAGTTTGAGACGGACATGGACAGAACCTATTTAATAACGAGAAGCGCGTAGAGCGCTTCGAGTAGTGGGTTTAATTCCCCGCTGCTTGCAGCGGAGGAGCCTCCT
>CANQVH010000136.1 GCA_947627245.1 uncultured Lachnospiraceae bacterium
TCGTCTTTGTCCTGCTGATCCCGCCGGCGTTCTACGGCTACAGCAAGACGAACGACGAAGTATATTACGACATGGGCAAGTGTCTGCCGGAGGGCATTCCTTACGTGACCGCGAATCACAAGCTCGCGGAGGATTTTGATATCGCTTCCACGCACATGCTACTGGTCGATGCGAGTCTGCCCGCGAAATCCGTCCGCGAGATGACGGCGGAGATGGAGCAGGTAGACGGCGTCAAATATGTGCTTGGCCTCGAATCCGTGCTCGGACCTCGCGTGCCGGAGGAGATCCTTCCGGATTCGCTCACGCAGATGCTGAGGAGCGGCAAGTGGGAGCTGTTGCTGATCAACTCGGAATATAAGCCGGCGAGCGACGCGGTAGGCGTTCAGATCGAGAAGCTCAATGAGATCCTGAAACGCTATGACGAGGGCGGCATGCTGATCGGCGAGGCGCCGTGCATGAAGGATATGATCGATACGACCGCTCATGATTTCCAAGTGGTGAACGCGGTATCTATCCTTGCGATCTTTGTGATCATCATGCTGGTGGAGCGCAGTCTGTCTCTGCCGTTCATCCTGATCGCGGTGATCGAGCTGGCGATTTTCATTAACCTCGGGCTGCCGCATTATCTGGGACAGAGCCTGCCGTTCATTGCCCCAATCTGCATCAGCACGATCCAGCTCGGCGCGACGGTGGACTACGCGATCCTGATGACGACGCGCTACAAGCAGGAGCGGATGCGCGGAAATCAGAAGAAGGATGCGGTTCGGATCGCGCTCGCCGCATCGATTCCGTCCGTCATCGTCTCCGGTATGGGGCTGTTTGCCGCGACGTTCGGCGTAGCGGTATATTCGAATATTGATATCATCAGTTCCATGTGCATGCTGATGGCGCGCGGTGCGATCATCAGTATGCTGGCGGTCATCCTGATTCTGCCGGCGCTGCTCACGCTGTGCGACAAACTGATCTGCGCTACGACGATGGGGATGCGCCGGAGTCATTCCGCGTAGTTGCTGTGGATGGGCTGAATTGATTCCATCGACATGGTTCAAGATAGATGATTGGAAAATCGTAGACAGGAGGATTTTTGAAAATGAAAAAGTATGGAAAGATAGCCGTGGCGCTTTCACTCAGCGCGGTATTGGCGGGAACAAGTGCCGCGACAGGGATTTGCGCGACAGAGACAAATGAAAAAATCAAAAAAGATGAGATGGTATATGTGCTTGCCGGGGCAGACGGCTCCGTGCAGAAGGTCATCGTCAGCGACTGGCTGAAAAATGTCCCGGGTGATGCGACGATCACCGACAGATCGGAACTCGTCGATATAGAAAACGTCAAAGGCGACGAGAGCTTCACGGCGGGTGAGGACAATGCGCTCGTCTGGGATGCGCAGGGAAACGATATCTATTATCAGGGAACCACGGACAAGGAGCTTCCGGTAGAGATTGCCGTCTCCTACAAGCTGGACGGCGAGAGCATTTCCCCGGAGGAGCTTGTCGGAAAGAGCGGAAAGGTAACGATCCGTTTCGATTATACGAATAAACAGTACGAGGAAGTAGAGATCGACGGACAGAAGGAGAAGATCTATGTGCCGTTTGCCATGCTGACAGGGGCGTTACTGGACGACGATACATTTACCAATGCGGAAGTAACGAATGGGAAGCTGATCGGCGACGGGGCGCATACGATCGCGATCGGCGCGGCGTTTCCGGGACTGCAGGAGGATCTGAAAATTCCGGAGGAGGAATTTGAGATTCCGGATTATTTGGAGATCACAGGCGATGCGGAGAATTTTGAACCGTGCATGACTGTCACGTTTGCGACGAACGAGCTCATCAACGGACTGGTGAGCGAGACGGATATGGACGAGGCTGACATCGAGGGCGCTTTGCAGGAATCCGTCGGAGAGCTTCTTGACGCGATGGATCAACTGGAGAACGGGGCAGGCTCTTTGGCGGCGGGCGCCGGCGATCTTGACAACGGGATCACTTCGCTGCAGGAAGGCGTGACACAGTTGAGCGACGGTCTGACCGAGCTTTCTGGTAGCAACGATTCGCTGAACGAGGGTGCGGCGCAGGTATTTGAAACGCTGTTGTCCACCGCGAATGAACAGATCGCCGCATCGGGACTTGACGTGCCGGAGCTTACGATCGAGAATTATGCGGAGACGCTGGATAAAGTGATCGCAACGCTGAATACGGACGTGAAGCTTGGGCAGGCGTTCGGCGCAATAATGGGAGAGGGCGATGCGCAGGCAGATGCAGCGGAAGAGGATAATGCACAGGCGAGTGTTACGGAACAGCAGGCGAATGCAGCAGGAATGCAAGCGAAACTGGCGGCGGCACAAGAAGGCATTGAAGCATTGACTGAGTTGAAGGCATCTCTGGACAGCTACAACACCTTTTATCTCGGATTGCAGTCTTACACGGCGGGAGTTGCGAAGTTAGGCGAGGGGGCGAGCAATCTGAAAACCGGAGCGGATGATCTGAAGGACGGAGCAGATCAGTTGAGTGCCGGAGCGACACAGCTATATGACGGGATTTTGACATTGACCGGAGGAGAGGCGCCGCAGGATAAGCAGGAGGACAACGCTGCCGCAAAAGCCGATACCGAGCTCTCTGACAGTGCCGAATCGGAAGAGGGATCCGAAGGTCAGGGCATTAAGGAGCTGCTTGAAACGGCAGGTACGGATTTCGACGGATTGACGGCAAGACTGCTCGCGGTGAAGGAGGTCTCGGAGAACTACCAGTCCTTTGCCGGAATCGACGAGTCGATGAGCGGACAGGTAAGATTTATTTACCGGACGGATTCCGTGAATCTTTCAAAATAGTAAACTTAGATTAACCTTAAAAAAGGCAGTTTGATCTGATTTACTCAGCATACTGCCTTTTGATGCGCGCCATCCGGACGTAATAACTGGGCAGCAGCACGGCGTCCGCGCCTGCCCATGCGAGTACTTCCGCCCAGAACAGCCCCTCGTTGCCGATCAGCTTCGGCAGGATGAGGATTGACAGCGTGCGCATGACAAACTCCGCTCCGCCTGATACCATCGGCATAACCGTATCGCCGAGTCCCTGCAGGGAAGAGCGGTAGATGTGAAGAAAATACAGTACCGGCAAGAAGGCCGCCATGATGCAGAGATAGTGATAGGAGATCTCGATCGTGGCGGCCGCGTCTTTGGGGTCTCCCGAGATAAATGCGCCGACGATCTGTCTGCCAAACAGGAACATGACCGCGCTGATGAGAGCCGCGGTCGCAGCGCCCACTACGGCGCCTGTGTGGACGCCCCTGTGGATCCGCCGGATTTTGGCCGCGCCGTAATTTTGTCCCACGTAGGTCGTGAGCGCGAAGCCGTAGGAGATTGCGGCGATCTCGAGAAT
>CANQVH010000137.1 GCA_947627245.1 uncultured Lachnospiraceae bacterium
AAGTTAATTCTGCTAATTTGCAAGACTATCGTCCACAAAATCCCAAAAATAGCTTCTTGAAATTCATTTAAGGTCTTGACCCCGCAGCTATTCAAGCAAAAATAAAGTAGAAATAAAGTAGAAATAAAACATGCAGGCAGGTATCTTTTTTGTAAAAAAGTAACGTCTGACATGTGGAATTCTCTTTAAGAAGGCTTTTTCCAGATGTCTTGTTGTTATGCAGAAAAAGAGGCGGAATCACTTGATTTACAGACTGTGAGATTATTTATTATGTAGTTTTGAGGAGTTAAAATCCAGTATTATGGCACATAATTGTGGAAAGACCGCCATAAGTCAAGGTAGAATTTTAAAATTCAATCAAGGAACAATGGAAAGAGAATTTTGTAGCATAATAATTGATAAAAGAAAAAAGAAAGAAATTCTGAACGAGCTATGCACATTGGGGATTGATGAATCCTATGTATATCCAGAATTGCAATATACAGCAAAAAAGATTAAAGAAACATATTTATAAGTTGATTGTATGGACACAAGGAAATTTTTTGCACAGATTTTCTAAGTATTATTCATGAGAAAAATAAATAAAATGGAAAAATGAAACAAAAAATATCGAAATTAAGTTTCGATATTGCAATAATGAAAAGAGAATGTTATAATACTAAAAAATAATATTCATTTAAGACATATGTGGAGGATACCATGGACAAGCGTATGTTTCGGATAGTAAACATTTCTATAGAGAATTTTAAGAATGTCAAAAAGGGAACGCTTGATCTTGAAAACCGCAGAAAGGATTATCGCGCCAGTATCGTAGGAGTGTACGGGCAGAATGGTTCCGGAAAGACTGCGCTGATTGATGCGCTGCAAGTGCTGAAGCTTTCTCTGTGCGGGAAAGCGATTCCTGAACAGTATGCAGATTATATCAACATTAATGCAAAATATTCAACACTTAAATTTCAATTTAAGATGCAGAAAGAAAAAGCGCTCTATGACATTTGGTATCAATTCTCTATGAGGAAAGTGATTGATGAATCTCAGATGGAAGAGAATGATCTTGAAGGCGTGGAGGCCAAATACAAGGCGCAGATTTTTGATGAGATATTGAGTTTTAGCTATATATCTGACGAAAAGAAGATACGCAAAAGCGCGCTAATAGATACAAGAACATCCGAAGTATTTGTGCCTAAGTCAAAGTACAATGAGCTGCTGGAAAAGAATAATGAAGATATTATGGAACTTCTTCTGACAAAACGATTGACTCAGGCGCAGTCAAGATCGTTTATTTTTTCCAGAGAGATGATAAATCGTTTTAGAAGAGACTGCAATGTTAAATTATATGTGGATGTTATTAATGGCTTAAATTTATTTGGACATAGAGAACTTTTTATCATTGATACGCAGCATGAAGGTTTAATAAACATGAATGCTTTGCCGTTATCCTTTAGATATAGAGATAACAAAACTGAAATGATCGGCAATCTTGTATTTCCATTGGAAGTGCCGACACCGGTTCCGGACGAAGCTATGGAACTTGTGAATAAGGTGATTGACAACATGAATATTGTCTTGCAGCAATTAGTTCCGGGTCTAACATTAAGCGTTGTGGATTTAGGCTCAGACGTTTCAAAAGAAGGGAATCCCCGCAGATTAGTACAGTTCATGTCATTGAAAAATGGGAAAGCGATCCCGTTTAGATATGAATCGGCCGGAATTAAAAAAATCGTTTCAATCTTACAGTTATTGATTATGGTATATAATAATCCGTCGATTACAGTGGCGATCGATGAAATGGATTCAGGGATTTTTGAATATTTGCTTGGAGAATTGCTGAATATCATTTCAGAGAAGGGCAAAGGGCAGTTGATCTTTACATCTCATAATTTAAGGCCGCTTGAAACGATTGACAAAGGATTTATCGCTTTCACAACGACGAATCCGGAAAATCGCTACATTCGATTTACCAATGTGAAAGGGAACAACAATCTCCGGGATTTCTATTACCGTGATATTGTTCTGGGAGAGCAGAGCGAGGAAGTGTATGATCCGACAAATAACTTTGAAATCGCGTTAGCATTCAGAGAGGCGGGTGAGGCTTTTGGCTCGTAAAAAAGTCGTACTCGTTATCGTAGAGGGTCTCTCTGATGATACGGCATTAGGCGTTATGCTGAATCAGATTTTTGATAAAGATAAGGTGTATGTACACATTATGCATGGCGATATTACGACAAGGAAAGGTGTACGTTCAAATAATATTGTCTCCAAAATAGGAGATGAAATTCGTAATTACGCAAAGGCTAATCACTATACGTCAAAACATTTTAAACAGATCATTCATATCGTAGATACGGACGGTGTGTATGTTCCGAACGAAAATGTCATCATGGACTCAGAGCATGATGAAGTATTCTATGAGGCTGACGGGATTCATACTCCGGATCCTCAGGGGATTATTGAACGAAACAAACAGAAGATGGATAATTTATACAGGTTAAGAGGGACAGGACAGATATGGCAGGTGCCATATCGGGTATATTACATGTCCTGCAATCTTGACCATGTGCTACATAATAAGCGCAATAGTACAGATGAGGAAAAAGAAACAGATGCATATGAATTTGCAAAGAAATACAAAAATGATGTGGAAGGGTTTATAGACCTTATTTGTAATTCGGACTTTTCTGTGGATGGGGACTATAAAGAGTCGTGGGCGTATATTGAGGATGGATTAAACTCCATAGACAGACATACGAACTTGGGTATCTGCATTAAGGAGGAAACGGAAAAGGGAATTAAATAACTTGCCGGGTGTGTGATTGATATATACCACTTGTTTTTATTGAAAGAGACCTGAATGCTTAAGCTGGTGATTCAATGGCAGAATCTGCATACATATTTGTCTCATTGGAGGAGAAATCTGAACATGATAAAAATACTTTTTGTTTGCCACGGCAGGATATTGAAAAGTTCCGGAAAAGACTGTAAAATCAATGGTTTCATGGCAAGTAAAGGCGTTTACTACACCACTACTACACCATTTGGGGAAGAGCTTTGATATGATTCTATGCTTTAATATGGAGTTGTTGGAGTAAAGATATTGTCAGTTGATAAAAAATAAATAAAAGAGTATTGGTCCCCTGAGGTATAATGATCTTTGGA
>CANQVH010000138.1 GCA_947627245.1 uncultured Lachnospiraceae bacterium
AGGATATGAAAGAGCTTTCGATCAAAGAGTTTGGGAGTATCGAACAATGGAAAGCGCATTACATGGAAGTGGTTTCCGGAGAAGAAATGCAGAAAAACTATGCGAAGGTGGTTGAGTGGTACGGAGGAAAAGAAGAATATCTGTCCGTCGTTAAAAACCCTGTCAGCAAAGAAGTGGCAGATAGTTATGCGAAACGGATCGAAGTAATTTTAGAAAAACTGATCACAAAGATTGGTTGTCCTGTGGATTCTTTCGAGGTAAAGGAACTTGTTGCCGAATATGGATTCGTGATGAAGCAGTTCAGTCAGATGAAAGAGGAACGTGGAATGATGCTCTCCGTCGCGCATTCCTATCAGGATTCGATGGTAAAATCAAAAACAGATGAAAAGTACGGGGAAGGAGCAGCCGACTTTTTTACAGAGGCAATTGAGGCGTTTTATAAATAGGAGCGAGGGGTGCGGTAAGCACCCCTTTTGTAATAGCAAATATTAATTTTCTCAAAGGATTAAAACGCCAAGTCCGGATCAGCGGACAAATTGACGGTCTTTTGCCTTGCGGTATTCCAGCGGGGTGATCTGAAACTTTTCCCGGAACAGCTTTGTGAAATAACTGCCTGAGGAGAAGCCGCAATTCATCGCAATCTCAGTCACCGGAAGCCCGGAAGTCAGCAGGCTGTCGGCCGCGACATTCAGCCGATGATCGATGAGATAGCCAAACGGAGTGGTATGCAGACATTGCCGGAAATTGCGCAGGCATTCCCGGGTGCTGATGTTCGCGGCGGCGGCGATCTCTTCCAGAGACAGCTTTTCCTGATAGTGTTCCTGAATGTACAGCATCATCTTTTTGACGCGCGCTTCCGCGGGATTTTCACTGTTTTGGCTCTGCTGAGCTTCCCGGGGGATCTCTTTCATCATCAAAAGCCATGCCGAGGACAGCTCGTTTCGGGCGATCATCTCATAGCCGTCTGCCTCGGAATCCACTGCGTCGCAGGAGGTTCGGATATGCTCAAGGATTTTGCGCTGATTTGCGTTTTGCAGCAGGAAAGGCAACACTTCCAGTTCTTTGCATTCCAAGACGGGATTCAGGTATTTTTGTTCAAAGATGCTGCCGCGCGCGCCGCCGAGCAGCGATGCGTCCCAGAGCTGTGAGAGAAAGACCGCCTGTGTCTTGGGGAGTCTGGCCATCTGGTGCAGGACGTTGCGGTTCACGAAGCAGCCCTCTCCCTCCGCCAGCGTGTACTCTTGATGCGCGGTGAAAACCTTCAGGCTTCCGCGGATCAGCCACAGGAATTCCAACTCGCTGTGCCAGTGCCACGGAACCGCGGAGGTACGCCATTTCCCCAGATCGACATAATGGGTGGACAGGGGAAACGATTTTCCCTTATTGACCGGTATTTCCTGCAGATTGTCACTGAGCGTGAGCTGATTTATAATCATATCGCCATTTCCCTTCTATATTTGTCTGTATAGTTACAAAATATGGCTGAATTATTATTTTACAAAGTCCTTTAATGCGATATTATTATATCACAAAAAGACAGAGATGACCACTCAATTTTCAGAAAGAAGGGATCAGAATGAAGATCAGATCAATGAGAGAATTGGCGGCGTTTAACGAAATGCTCAACCGTTGCTGCGGACAGGTATGGATCGAGTCTCCCGATGGGGAGAAGCTGGATCTGACTGAGGAATCCACACGAACCAGAGGCCTTTCCGCATTGCTTGGCGAGAGAGCAGAAGAATATGAGATCTATGCCCGGAGGCGGGAAGACGAGACGCTGTTGCTCGACTACTTCTGCACGTGGGTACGGAAGACTGCGTGATTAAGGATTCTTCGATTATTGATCATGCGGGGTGGCGCAATCGGGGAGTAAAGACGAAGGGATATGCTGTCGGTGAAGGCAGCATATCCTTTTTCTGTAGCTCTACAAATATCTGACAGAAAACACCACATTTTCCGGTTTTTCCGGACCGATGGGGCTTATTCTTAAGCCGGTCGTGAAAAAGATGGACAAGGACTACAAGAACAACGGCAATATTAAGTGGAACTTCACGAAGTTTCTGATTGACCGCAACGGGGAAATCGTTGCACGTTTTGAGCCGACCGAATCACTTGACAAGGTAAAGGCAAAGGTTGAGGAGGTGTTGTAATGTTCCATTATGACTATAAGACCGAGAATACCTGCTCACAGCTCATGCGGAAAAGTTATCCGGCGTTCTCTGCGGACGCAGACCGACTTCCTGTGCAGATCAGTTGGCCCGTGCAGTCCGGGCCGCCTATGAAGCCGAACAGCAGGCATCCTAAGATGGGAGGTAAAAATCATGGCGGTCCCATTTGATCCACTAAAACTCGAAAACCAAATATGTTTTCCGCTCTATGCTTGTGCGAAAGAAATTGTGAAAGCATATAAGCCGTACCTCGACGAACTTGACCTGACCTATACGCAGTATATCACGATGATGGTGATGTGGGAGTATAAGGAACTGCGAGTGAAGGAGGTCGGCAAATACCTGTATCTTGATTCCAGCACGCTGACGCCTTTGCTCAAACGATTGGAGGAAAAGGGGTATGTGGCGCGACGCCGTTCGACCGAAGACGAACGCGACCTGATTGTTTCCATAACCGACACGGGAGCTGCCCTGCGAGAAAAGGCACTCTCCGTGCCGCAGCGTCTCGCCGCCTGTGTTAATCTGGAGCCGGAAAAAGCGCAGTTTCTCTATGGAATCCTTTATGATCTACTCGGAAAACTGGGTCAAAAGTAAAGCAACGGGTATTAAATGATTAGGATTTTATGGAATCCCAATCGGGATTTAATAGTCCGTTTAGTTTCCTTTGTGGCGTGGGCGTAGATGTTCATTGTGGTACTTACGTCAGAGTGACCGAGAAGCTCCTGCACATCTTTGGGGGGGGCGGCACCGTTAGAAAGCAAATTGCTGGTGTAGGTGTGCCTCAACTGGTGAAAATGGAAGTCGTCTAAACCGAGCCGCCGTATGTAGGCGTAACTATCGCTTGTTGATATGGCAGTTATAATTCATCTTACTTACATACTTCATATATTAATCTCTCTGATTATAATTTTCTTGCTTTAAAGCATACCGAAATTGGTATCATTTTTGCTTTTCGTGTCTTATCGCTTGT
>CANQVH010000139.1 GCA_947627245.1 uncultured Lachnospiraceae bacterium
GGCCCCGGATCTGAAGATCATCGCTCCGTGGCGCATGACCGACGTCTGGACCATGCAGTCCCGCGAGGAAGAGATCGAGTACTGCAAGGCGCACGGGATTGATCTTCCGTTTGACGCGAGCCACAGCTACAGCCGTGACCGCAATCTCTGGCATATCAGCCACGAGGGATTGGAACTTGAGGATCCGGCCAACGAGCCGAACTACGACCATATGCTTGTGCTCGGCGTGACCCCGGAGCGCGCGCCGGACGAAGGTGAATACGTTACCATGACGTTCGAGCAGGGCGTGCCGAAGTCCTTAAACGGCAAGGCAATGAAGGTTTCCGAAATCATCACGGAGCTGAACAAGCTAGGCGGCAAGCACGGCATCGGCATCGTCGACATCGTTGAAAACCGCGTGGTCGGCATGAAATCCCGCGGCGTTTACGAGACACCGGGCGGAACGATTCTCATGGAGGCGCATGACCAGCTCGAAGAGCTGATCCTCGACCGTGATACATTGGAGACTAAGAAAAAGCTCGGCAGCCAGTTTGCGCAGATCGTATATGAGGGCAAGTGGTTCACCCCGCTGCGCGAGGCTATTCAGGCATTTGTAGAGTCCACGCAGAAGTATGTGACCGGTGAAGTGAAGTTCAAGCTCTACAAGGGCAACATCATCAAGGCCGGCACCACCTCTCCGTACAGCCTGTACAATGAGTCGCTTGCTTCCTTCACGACCGGCGAGCTGTACGATCACCACGATGCGAGCGGCTTCATCACACTCTTCGGCCTGCCGCTGAAGGTCCGCGCGATGAAAATGGCAGAGGTTGAAAAGAACAACAAATAAAAGTGAAACCCACTGATTCTAAAACAGCCCGTCCGGATCCTGTGATCCCGGCGGGCTGTTTTGTCTTGCCTTCACGTATATTTGTTTTTTATATCTGCTTTTATTTATCTGCCCTTATTTATCTGCCTTTGTAATGCCTCTGCCCTCACGTGGCATTTCCGCTCTCCTGTCTCTTATGCTTCCGCCGCCTTTACTTGTTTCTGGTTCGCATAAGTATAGTAGTCCTCCAACTGCGGACGGCATTGTATGAAATACTTCTCCAAACTCGGGTCGAAATGAGAGCCCATCGACTCCGTAATGATTCCATACGCCTGCTCGAAGGACATCGCCTCCTTGTAGCAGCGCTCGCTAACAAGCGCATCATAGACATCGGCGATCGCCATGATGCGTGCCTCGATCGGAATATTCTCCCCGGAAAGATGCTCCGGATATCCGTTTCCGTTCCATTTCTCGTGATGGTATTTCGCAATGTTGCAGGCGATCCTCAGCGTATCCTCGTCGGTCACGTCACGCAGCATGGACGGCAGGATCTGCGCTCCCTTCGTCGTATGCGTCTTCATGATCTCAAACTCCTCCGGTGTGTATTTTCCCGGCTTACGCAGGATCCGATCATCCACCGCGATCTTCCCGAGATCGTGCAGCGGCGCAGTCCTCACGATCGTCTCACAGAATTCATCGGAAAGCCCGAGCTGCCCGTCCTTGCGGATCGCGTCAACCAGAATACTCACGACGTCGCTCGTCCGCCGGATGTGTCCGCCTGTATTTGCGTCGCGGTTCTCAATGATATTTGCCATGCCGAGCACAATCTTCTGCTGAATCTGCTCGATGTGCTCCGTCTTCTCCTTTACGTCATGCTCCAGTTTTTTCTGGTAATTGTCCACCAGCTTGATATGCTCCCGCTCCACGGTGACGTCTGTGATCCAGATCACGCTGCCCACCGTCTTGCCCATATTCTGAACCGTCTTCACCTTAGGCTCGTAGACTCTGCCGCCCATTAAAAGGAAGCCGTCCTCATCCGTCTTCAGGTCATTCAAAAGCTGTGAAAGCGTCTCCAGCCGTTCTGTGGTGCTCGCTGTTCTCAGCACCGGAAACAGCTCCTTCGCCAGATCGTTGCTCCCCTTGTAGTACTGATCCGCATCGGTCACAATGAGCGCCGTATCGTCGATGCTCGAAAACACGTAATCCTTCGCCAGCCCCGTGACGTCGTAAATCCGCTCCACATAGATCAGATAAATCGTCAACACAAGACTGATGCAGAGACCGAACGGCACCAAGTCGACCTTGGTAGTCGTCTTTTGCAAAATATAGGAAGCCGTCGGACACAGCGCAACCAAAAGCAGAATCAGCGACTGCATCCTCTGCTTTTTTTTGTGATTGTTTCGATAGAAGCGTACGGCAAGCACAAGGAAGGCGATACAGTAACACGCCATCATCGCAATATACGCGTGATGCGCGATTCCGTACTCCTTCTCCAGAATCGTGACTCCTCTCATTTCTCCCAAATAATAGGACTTGTACAGCAGCTTGTGATGATCGAACGTGAACGCGATGAGCATCATGAAGAAGCTGAACGCCTGCAGCATCTCACTGACGATTTTCGGAATCTTGATCCTGCAGAACTCCAGATAAAACAGAAGCATATAATAATAAACGTAACAGCCGCCGACATAGATCACCTTCTGCGCAATCACCATGCCCTCAAGCGTGGACGCGCTGATACTGAGCCAATAGCCGGTCATCAGAACACAGATGAAGCTCGTCAACGTCTGCACCGTCTTCTGGCCTTCTCCCGGCCGCTGCCTCAGAATCAAGTAAAGACACAGTACAGATATCAGCAAAGCCAAACTGTATCCGACAAACAAAAACTCCCTCATAAGTCCCCCATAGATGCATCATCTTCTGCCCATTTTATATATCTTCTATTCTTGTTATTTTACTCTATACCGCACAAGATAGCAATAGTTTTTTGGTTGTTTTGTACAAAAATATAGGTTTTTTCTTGCTATATTCTCATACTATTTCACGAATTATTTCGTCATGTTCTTTTTTCTGCATATGCTATGTCGAGACGAAAGAATTTGATCCTGCTTTGCTATTCAAGATACCTTTATAAAATCATCAAAAAAAGACGGCTCTCTCGGTCACGAATGCCTGATATGCTCCCTTTCAGGTAGACAAGCGAAATAATAAAAGCTTGTTTGTCTGGAAGGGAGTATTTTATTGAGAA
>CANQVH010000140.1 GCA_947627245.1 uncultured Lachnospiraceae bacterium
TGGGATTGTGGCAGAATGTCGAAATTTGTAGAACAAATCTTCTTGCATTTCTTAATCAACTGCGTTAATATAACCGCACACATCATTTATGAATAAAACAAAATATATCTGGGAGGTATCCATGGAAAACAAACTGAAACAATATTTCCCGATGATCCACGAAAGAAAAAAATTAATGCAGTACATACAGTCGGTTCCTGCTCTTATGCAGCAGTTCAATAGCTGGCTGCCTTACCGGCAGGAGGAGTTCCTCGATTTCTGTACTGGAGCCATGGGCGTCAAGATTCTGTACGATTCCTTTTTCAAAGAGATCCTGAACCCGGAATACACCCCGGAGCGGCTCAACCGCCTGCTCTCCGTCCTGCTCAGGGCTAATGTCAGGATCAAATATGTCCTTCCGGGCGACTCCACCCGTATAGCGGACGAAAGCTCCCTGCTGATCATGGACATCATTGTGGAGCTCGACGACGGCAGCCTGGCGGATGTTGAGGCCCAGAAACTAGGTTATGCGTTCCCGGGGCAGCGCAGCGCCTGCTATTCCGCGGACCTCCTCCTGCGCCAGTACAAACGGCTCCGGGATGAGAGGAAAAAGAAATTCAACTACTATGAGATCAAAGAAGTTTACACGATCGTCTTTATCGAGGGGAGCACCGTGGAATTCAGAGAGTTCCCGGAGAATTATTTACATTACTTTGAGCAGCGTTCCGACACGGGCTTGAAGCTCGACCTTCTGCAGAAATATCTGTTTATTCCTCTTGACATTTTCAGCCGGAACATCCAGAATAGGGGTATCAGAAGCGAAACGGATGCGTGGCTTGCGTTCCTCAGCCAGGACGATCCGGAGATGATCCTCCGGC
This sequence comes from uncultured Lachnospiraceae bacterium, assembly GCA_947627245.1. Lineage (GTDB taxonomy): Bacteria > Bacillota > Clostridia > Lachnospirales > Lachnospiraceae > Choladousia. The sequence continues at coordinate 858 of CANQVH010000140.1, forward strand.
TGATTGACGGATACCCGGAATTCAGGCCCATGTACGAAGACGTGTACCGTCTTTGCCAGAATGTGGAGAAGGTGATGGGGATGTTCTCAGAGGAACTACGGATTCTTGACCGGAATACCGTGCAGTACATGATGGATGAGATGCAGGCGGAGATCGATAGCCAGAAGGCGCAGCTTGCGGACAAGGATACGGAGATTAGCAACCAGAAGGCGGAAATTGACAGTCAGAAGGCAGAGATTGAACGCCTGAGAAGGGTTATCGATGAAATGCGAAAATGAATTGGACAAGACACGAAACGTAAGCGGATAGGTTTCAAGCCTACCCGACCTGATGGCCGATACAGTCAGATCTCTTCCTAAAATTCTGTGTTTCATGTCGCCCTCCCCTGATTTTTGATGTATAGCGAAGCCAAAGCGTATCACCTTCGATCTGCTCAACCGCTTTCAGCGAAAATGCAACAGGCGCGGCGGAAGAAAATCCTCCTGTTTCAAACAGAGAGGCGGAGCCGCTGTCACCGTCCGCCGTGGGCGCTAAAACGATGCTGAGTTCGTCGATCAGCCCTGCCGCAGCGAAAGCCTGATTTGTTATACCGCCCCCGGCAAGAAGAACCCGTTCAATCCCGAAAAGCGTTTTCAGTTTCCGCAGCAACGCCTCGCAGTCGATGGTTTCCTTGCCTGCAAAGAGATACGAGATCCCAAAACCGCGCAGATAGGCAAGATAGCGGTCGGACACCTTTTCCGTCAACACCTCGATCACATGGGCCTTCGGACGGCCTTTCTTTTCAAGGTATTTTCCGTGCCACGCAAGAACACCCTCGCCATCCAGCGACACGATGTAATTTTTCACATCGCAGCCACCAAGATAATCTTCGCGTGGAAAAGTCAGTTCGGTTTCCGGCAGATCAGACACGTACCCGTCCGCATAGCCTCCCGCCATCGTGGTCGTTCCGTAAACGGTGGCGGGACAGTCGAAAAGCTTCCGCACCTCGCCGTATTTATGCAGAGCGGGCACCGTTTCATCTGCGGTGAAGAACGGTCCGTCGATCTTCCCGTCCAGCGCCATTAACATATGGCATATCACATAGGGTCTTTCCATAACTGCCTCCTGTTTATTTTCTAAATAACCAATTATTTAATATTTGTTGTCTCCGCAGAACCGGAATTACGAAAGTCATGACTGATCTGTCAAGCCGGCAAGCTGCGCGTATTCTTCATCGGAAATACGGCCGAACCATTCAAGCCCGGTCAGTTCAGGATTCGTATTGACCGCGATATGGGCAAATGACGTGTCTGCGCTGCCCCCATGCCAGTGCTTCACTCCCGGCGGGCAAAAAGCGACATCACCCGGATGCAGCACTTCCACCGGCTCCCCCTCGATCTGGTGATACCCGATCCCGTCGGTGGCGATCAGAATCTGGCCGCCTTCATGAATATGCCAGTTATTGATCACGCCAGGATCAAAGACCACATAGTGTAGTGCCGGCGCCCCGGCAACATTGTCGCTGCCGATCAGGGAAGACACATATGCCGGTCCGCTGAACGTATCGGACGGGAACGGCTGCTCCGCCCGCTGAAACATAAACGGATGATCCTCTCCGACACTGCGGCCTTCATATTCCACAGCCTCCAGGCTATCGTAATACTCATCTGAGACCACTTCTTCCGCAGCGTCCTCCCCGCTCTCCGGCACATAGTCAGAGTCGTAGATCACCATCTGGGAGAACCAGTTGTCAGGCGTTGCCCCATGCCAGTGCCTTACTCCGGCAGCACATTCTACCACGTCGCCCTTGCGGATAATCTGTGCGGGCTGCCCTTCTTCCTGATAATATCCAACGCCCCCTGTGACCAGAATGATCATTCCTCCGTGGCTGTGCCATCCGCTGCGTGCACCCGGTTCAAAAGAAACGTTGTTCGTCGCCGGAAAATGATAGGTATCATCGTTTTCTATCATGGGCATGAGATAAGCAGCTCCGGTAAAACTACCCGCGCTCATCTCAAATCCGAGCGGAAACGCAAGTTCTCCACTTGATGCAATTTCCTCGCCAAGAGCTGAACAGGGCATAAATGCCAGGAGCAGGCACGCCGCCAGCCAACAGCAGACGCTCC
>CANQVH010000141.1 GCA_947627245.1 uncultured Lachnospiraceae bacterium
AACGACTGGGCGGAAGCGGGCGTTCGTGTCAACAAAGGCTCGAAGTCAATGATGATTCTGGAGCCGTATGAGTACACGCACCCGGACGGAACGCCTGCAATCGGCTACAATGTCAAGAAGGTGTTCGATGTTTCGCAGACAAACGGCAAACAGACCACGGCACCCAGCGTGAACCGTGACCCCCGTTCCCTCCTCGCCGTCATGCTCGACACCGCCCCGGTTGACGTGGCGTCGGCGGATGAGCTGCCGTCCCCGCACATGGGCGCATTTTATGACAACGACAAGCAAACGCTTTTTGTCAAGAGAGACATCGGCGACAGCGTGGCTCTTTGTCAGTGCGTAGCGCAAGAGCTGAGCTTTGCCCAGCTTTCCATCGACAGTAAGGCGTACAGCCGGAGGGACATGGGCTTTCAGGCGGTGTGCGCCGGATATATGCTGTGTCAGAAGTACGGCGTTGACACCAAAAACTTTGCAATCAACCGTCTGCCGGAAACTTGGAAGGATATGCAGCCGAAGGACATCCGCTCCGATCTGACGAAAGCAAAAAATGCCTTCAAGGACATTCACGAAAGAGTGTCTACGGAGATTTACCGCAAGCGTCAGGAGCGTTCCAAAGCCGCAGAGAGATAACGGAGGTAGGTCATGAAGGAGAAACACTTTTATGTGGCGCTCGATGACTACGAACACGGGATCGTCATTGATTCCCTGAACGAAAAGCGGAAAGATTTGAAAAGCGAGGGTAAGACCACGGATGCCGTGGATGACCTTATCGTGAAAATCGGATTTGCTCCGCAGAAGAATTTCAAAGTTGTCGAACGGGAAAGGCGGCGTCATGAAGCGAGATAACGACAGAAAGACGGAGATCATTCTGTCCGTTCTCGGCGTTATCCCGGTCGTTTGGCTTGCGCTTCTGATCGCTCCTGCGGTGGACGGCGGATTGCCGACCATACTGCCGAAGGTGTTATCTGTATTCAATGACCCGTTTCATATAGAGCTTTGCGAGGACAGTGTAAAAACTGTCCTCGTTTTGCTCTTGTGCTATGGAATGGGTATCGGAATCTACTTCTCTACTCGACGCAATTACCGCCGACAGGAGGAACACGGCTCGGCGAAATGGGGCGATGCCAAAGCAATCGACCGCAAATATCGGCAGCACCCCGCCTCGGAAAACAAGCTGCTCACGCAGAATGTGGGAATCGGGCTGAACGCAAAGAAACACCGCAGAAATCTCAATACGCTTGTCTGCGGCGGATCAGGCGCCGGTAAGACACGGTTTTACTGCAAGCCAAATCTGATGCAGTGCAACACCTCTTTTGTTGTGCTTGACCCGAAAGGAGAAATCCTGCGGGACACAGGAAGACTTCTGGAATCCAAGGGATATGAGGTCAGAGTCCTTGACCTGATCTCAATGGATAAGAGCCACTGTTACAACCCGTTTGTCTATCTGCAAAGCGACAACGATATTCAACGGCTCGTGACCAACCTGTTCAAGAGTACCACGCCGAAAGGCTCGCAAAGCAATGACCCGTTTTGGGATACGGCGGCTTCGATGCTGCTCTTGGCGCTTGTGTTCTATTTGCACTATGAAGCGCCGGAAGAAGAACAGAACTTCGCTATGGTAATGGAGATGCTCAGAGCAGGAGCGATTGAGGACGAGGAAGACACGCAGCCGTCTGTGCTTGACATCCTGTTCTCCGAACTGGAAATGGAAAACCCCGATCACATCGCCCTGAAGTATTATCGCTCCTACCATGCGGGTGCGGCGAAAACGCTGAAATCCATTCAGATCACGCTTGCGGCAAGGCTGGAGAAATTCAATCTTGAAAGCCTTGCGGCTATGACATCGACCGATGAGTTGGATTTGCCATCGTTGGGTGAGAAAAAGGTGGCGCTCTTTGCGCTGATCCCCGACAATGACAGCTCGTTCAACTTCCTTGTCAGCATCTTATACACCCAGCTTTTCCAACAGCTTTTTTACGCAGCCGACCATATCCACGGAGGCAGTCTCCCCGTTCCTGTCCACTTCCTGATGGATGAGTTCGCCAATGTGAGTCTGCCGGACGATTTTGACAAGATACTCTCCGTCATGCGTTCCCGTGGGGTATCGGTTTCGATCATTCTGCAAAATCTGGCGCAACTGAAAGCGTTATTTGAAAAGCAATGGGAGTCCATCGTGGGCAACTGTGACGAGTTTCTCTACCTCGGCGGCAACGAGCAGAGTACCCACAAATATGTGTCGGAGCTGCTGGGAAAGGAAACGATTGATACCAACACCTATGGCAGAAGTTTCGGAAGAAGCGGAAGCTATTCGACAAACTACCAAATCAGCGGTCGAGAGCTGATGACGCCGGACGAGGTGCGGCTCTTGGATAATCAGTACGCCATCCTCTTTATTCGAGGGGAGCGAGCGGTGCTGGACTTCAAGTACGACATCTTAAAGCATCCGAATGTGGCGCTGACTACGGACGGAAAGGCAAAACCCTATCGGCATGGGGAAACCCGAACCGATATTGCAACCATTTCCTTTGACAGCATCTTTGCGCTGCCGGAGGAAGACGAATATCCCGAAACAAACTATGAACTCTTGTCCGACGAGGACTATGAGGACGAAAATTTTCAAGAATAATGGAGGTAATTACCAATGAAACTTTTTAATACTACCAACAAGAAGGAAACCCGCAAGCTGCCCATGAACGGTAAGGTGAAGAAGGGCTTCCGCTTTTACTGTATGGTGATTGCGGCGTTTACGCTGCTGTTCGCCCTGTCCGTGCCGGCGTTTGCGGCAACCGATGACCCGCTGACCGTTGTAAACAATCTGTCCGATTTCATCTTCGGGCTGATTCGAGCCATCGGTCTTATCCTGCTCGGCTTTGGTATCGTTCAGGTAGGTCTTTCTCTCAAGAGCCATGACCCGTCTCAGAGAGCGAATGG
>CANQVH010000142.1 GCA_947627245.1 uncultured Lachnospiraceae bacterium
GCCGGAACATCCGCCGGAGTCAGCTCCGGATACTTCTCAAGAACAGCGGTGTTGAACAGGTCAATCGCCTCTTCAAGCGTAGCGTTGCCGTCGAAGTAGTTGTTCATAGCAGTCTGGAACGCCTCTGTGCAGCCCTGATCATAGTCACAGATGTTGCTTCTGTCGATCGAGCTGATGCCCTCAAGGAAGATCGGGATCGGGTTCTGTCCGCCAAGGATCGCGTCGCCGAAGCTCTCATCCGTAGCAAGCTCTTCCATAACGGTCGTGTTGTTCACGAAGTCACCCTTTACAGTAGCGATCTCTTTCATAACGTCCGGATTGCAGGTAAGCTGTCTCATAATGTCAGCAACGAGCGTAGCATTGTCCGTGCCGGCAGCGCCGCAGATCCATGTGCCGCCCCAAGAGAATGCCTGCGGGCCCTTTGTAACTGCCCAGCCGCCGTTGATACCAACGCTGCCCTCAGCGTCGCCAGCCATGGAGAAGTCGAAGAACCAAGCCGGTCCGAAGTAGCAGAATACATCGCCATCCTCGTAGAAGCCCTTGCTCCAGTCGTCGCCCCACAGACCTGCCGTCGTGGTGTAGCCGTTGTCAACCATCTCTTTGGACATCTTAACCCAGTTCATGATGTTCTCGTCGATGTTGATCTTGCCGTCCTCAACCCACTTGCTGGAAACATTGTCGGAGAATACACGGAAGCTGTCAGCCGCGCCAGCGGTCATCTTGTAGCCAGCATCCTTCATCGTAGCAGCCGTAGCAAGGAAGGTATCCCAGTCAGCTACTGCAGCCTGAACGGTCTCCGGATCGTCAGATCCGAGCACTTCCTTAGCGATGTCTCTTCTGTAGATAAGAGCCGCCGGAGCTGCCTGCCATGAAAGTCCCTTCAGAACGCCGTCCTGATTGGTAGCCAGATCCTTCACGTACTGATACTGATTCGCGGTATCCTCATCCGTGATGCCAAGATCTGCAACCGGCAGAGCGTAATCGGAGTTCGTGTACTTCAGGATGTAGTCAGCTTCAACAAGGAACATATCTACCTTGTCATCCGTAGCTGCGGACTCCTGAGCCAGCAGAGCCTCGTCCAGAGCGTTCTGGTAAGCGTTGTCCGTGGTAGCGGTAACATTCCATACTACGTCAACATCACCGATCTTGCCGTGTGTGTCGTCCACTTTCTCGTATCCCGGATAGTGGTCTACCAGTCTCTCCTGAAACTCGGTGTTCCAAACACGGATGTTGAGGACCTTGCCCTCTTCCTCAGCGTTCGCGGCAACAGCCGGAACGATGGTCGCAGCAACCATGGTGGTCGCCAGGATCATTGATAAAGCTTTTCTTTTCATTCTTGTTTTCCTCCTTGAATTTTGTTAAGCTTTATGTATTTGGTTACAGTTACAGCGAATTTCTTACGAAACCGTTTAACTGCACTAAATATACATCAGATTGTGCAATATTTCAATAGAAAATTTGTCCTTTTTATACATTTTGACATATTTCACAATTCTTGTCCTGAAAATTTATTAAAAAGGCTTCTCTTGGTGTCGTTTTCCCTTATTTTTCGGGCAATACGGGCTTTGTGCACTTTTTACGGTCAGTTCAGTCTGCGCACCGACTCTCCCGGCACCAGCTCTCCCGGCACCAGAATCTTTTCCGCGAGCGTGGTCCTCGGGTTCTCGACTAAGCTGATCAGCTCCTCGGCAGCCCGCCGCCCGATCGTCCGCGTATCCTGACGGACCGTAGTCAGCCGCGGCTCAAGCACCTGCGCGAGCGTGATCCCGTCGTAGCCGACGACCGACACATCCTCCGGAATGCGAAGGCCCCGGCTCTGTGCGGCGCGAATGCAGCCGAGCGCCGAAAAATCATCGGGACAGATGATGCAGGTCGGCCGATCCGGAAGATCCAGAAGCTCTCCCGCCTGCCGCTGCGTCTCCTCCGTATCGCGGTACGCCGCCTGCCGCACGTATTCCTCCGGCGGCTCGATCCCGTAGTCGGAAAGCACCCGGTAGAAGCTGGTAAGCCTGTCCCGGGTCGTCGAAGAATCGAATCCGTGGATATAAGCGATCTTCCGATGACCCATCTTGCAGAGGTATTCCATCAGCTCGCGCATCCCGCGCACGTTGTCCGAGGCGACCGAGGTCCTGCCGTCAAACACGTAGTCGATCGTGACTACAGGAAGATCGCTTCGGATCAGCTCCTGCGTCTCCGGCGTGTAAAAATCAATGCACGCGATCACGATTCCCTCCAGCCCGCGGTACCGGCAGTGCTCGTAATAGCCGCGCCCATGCCGCGGCATGCTGCAGTTTACGAACGTAATATCGTATCCCTTCGCCTCCGCCGTCACCTTGAAGCTCTCGATAATGCTGCTGAAATAATCGTGCGTCAGGCCGCTCTGCGCCTCGTCCACGAACAAAATCCCCAGATTGTAGGTGCGCTTCGTCTTCAGGGCGCGCGCGGACAGGTTCGGCAGATAGCCCATGCGCCTTGCCGTCTCCTTGATCTCCCGGCGTTTCTCCTCTCCGACGTCGCTGTAATCATTCAGCGCCTTGCTGACCGTCGCCACGGAGACGCCGCATTCCCTTGCCACATCCTTCATCGAAACCATAATTTTTTCTCTCCATAGTATATAGAAGCCGATAAGCCAATAGCGAAAACGTTTTAGTTAGTGTCCTATTATAGTATAATTCCGTCAAAAACTCAATGCCTACTTTCCATTTCTGCGCGTCTTATGCACATATTTGCTGTTTTGTCCAAATCACAGCTTCATTTTTTGTGTATTTCTACCTATTTTTTTAAAATTCGTTTCTATTGATTTCCATATTAAAATAGGATATACTTAATGCATTAAGGCCCGTCCGGGTCACGTAAACGTTTTCTTTACAAAGCACACATACATAAAAGGAGAATGGCTATGAAATTTGGTTATTTCGACGACGCGC
>CANQVH010000143.1 GCA_947627245.1 uncultured Lachnospiraceae bacterium
AAGGCTGCCTTAAACCCCGATGTCCTTTTGGAAATCTTGCTTTCTTACTCTTAATTTTAAATGCTGTTGGTCTGGTGCTATGGTCGTTACTTCAAGTATTCCTCGCTGTGTCGAATATTATTATGCCATCAACAAGGCGTTGGCAGACCGTCACAGCCCATACAAACCCATTATAGCGTTCTCGGGAGAGCATAAATATCAAGGGCAAGATCCAGCTGTTACATCTGCATCCTTGAACGGCTTCCCGGACGCTAAGATCCCGTCCGTTTTCAAAACCGACCCTTACCGTATTCTGATAGTGGCAGATATGTTCCAGACAGGATTTGACGAGCCGCTGCTCCACACCATGTATGTGGATAAGATCCTATACGACATCAAGGCAGTTCAGACCTTGTCCAGGCTGAACCGCTGTCACCCCCAAAAGCATGATACCTTCGTGTTGGATTTCGCCAATAAGCCGGAGATCATTCAGGATGCCTTTTCCACATATTACCGCACAACACTTCTCTCTGGAGAAACTGACCCGAACAAGCTCTATGATCTGACCTCGACAATGGAAGAATATCAAGTGTTTTCCTCCGAGCAAGTGGAGCGCTTGGTCAGTCTCTATCTGGACGGGGCTTTCCGTGATCGTCTTGACCCGATTTTGGACGCTTGTACAGCACTCTATAATTCGCTTGAAGTAGATGATCAGATCAGATTCAAGAGTGCGGCGAAATCCTTTGTTCGCACTTACGGCTTTCTTGGAGTAATCTTGCCTTATGGAAACGCCGATTGGGAGAAACTTTCCATTTTTCTGAATCTGTTGATACCGAAAATTCCCTCGCCTCGTGGTGGTGATCTGTCACAGGGTATTCTGGAAACCATCGATCTCGAAAGTTATCGTAATGAAGCGAGAGAGGCGGTAGCCATTAAATTAGATGATTCGGACACGGAGGTCGCACCTGTTCCGGCAGGAAAAGTCGGTCATATTGTACAACCGGAAATGGATCTGCTGTCTGTCATTCTTACCGACTTCAATGATATGTTTGGGAATATCAACTGGAATGACGCAGATAATGTCCGCAGACAGATACTTGAGATCCCCGCAATGGTCTCCAGAGATGAGAAGTACCAAAATGCAATGCGCAACTCTGACGAGCAGAGCGCACGTCTTGAAAGCGAACGCGCATTGCAGCAGGTTATTGTTTCAATTATGGCTGATAATATGGAGTTGTTTAAACAATTCCAAGATAACCCCTCGTTTAAAAAGTGGCTATCAGATATGGTATTTAATTTGACCTATAACTCAGAGGGTAAACCGTATGAAATATATTCTGACAGAAATACGCCAAAATAAGCATATCAAGCTGTTTGGACTATCTTAACGGACAATCTTCTCTTACAGCTACTTGCTGATCTCTCCAATAAGTTTACTATGCCCTAAGAGTGGTGTGCTGATTACAAGAACAATGGTAGGGATATCCAAGCATACAGATTTTTCACGAAAATCTTTAAACTGAGGATCGTGGTGTAGCTAATAAAGGCGCTTCATGAATTAACTTTAAGGAATAAACTCGTTAAATAACAAGGAGATTTAACAAATGGAAGATAAGGTTTTATTTTATAAGCTTAACCCCAAAAATGATGTCGACTTGAGCGGCTATGAGGAGGCTTTTAATTTCATCTTTGATAATAAAGATGTAAGGAATATAGCTATTTCCGGAGCATACAGCTCAGGGAAAAGCAGCATATTGGAGTCATATAAAGCAAAAGACAAAAAGCATAAATATCTACATATTTCATTGACACACTTTCAAACGCTTGAAGAACAAGCTCCAGACGCTGCCACAAGCGAAGCAGTTCTCGAAGGAAAAATTTTAAATCAACTGCTTCATAAAATACCAATGAGCCAAATTCCTCAAACCGGATTTAAAATAAAGCAAAAATCAGCGTCGAAAATGCTGGTTCCCTTTGCAATATTTGTTTGTATCTTCGTTTTAAGCATAGCTTTTTTGATTTTTTCACCAAGCATCTTAACATTTGCCGAAGAATTGGATAATGATATTATAAAAAAGATAATTACAACATTATTTTCTCCGTATGCCAGAATAATCGACAGTGTTTTGTGTACTGTTTGCGCCATCTTTTCTATTTTCAAAATAGTTACAGGTCAAAAGCTCAGAAATATGCTTAGAAAAATTAGTTTTCAAGGCAATGAAATTGAAATATTAGAAAATCAAGACGATTCTTGCTTCGATAAATATTTGAACGAAGTACTATATCTATTTGAGAATGTAAAAGAAGATGTTATTGTTTTTGAGGATATTGACAGATTTGATGAAGCTAAGATATTTGAGCGCCTTCATGAAATAAACAATATTATAAATATCAATCGGCAGAAAACACTAAGGTTTTTTTATTTAATTCGAGATGATATTTTCACGTCAAAAGATAGAACAAAATTCTTTGACTATATCATTCCGGTCGTTCCTGTTATTGATAGTTCAAATTCTTATGAAAAACTTGCGGAATTTCTTAATAATAGCCCGGTACACTTCAACATTGATAATAGTTTTCTTCAAAAGTTATCTTTGTATATTGATGATATGAGACTGCTCAAAAACATCTTCAACGAATTTACGATATATATTAAGAAGCTAGATACGACAGAATTAAATCACAATAAAATGCTGGCGTTGATAACCTATAAGAACTTATTCCCACGAGACTTTAATGATTTACAGTTGGCAAGAGGCTTTGTGCATGAACTGTTTGAGTACAAATCCAATTTGATTCAAGAAGCTGCCGATGATTATAATTATAGATTTACAATATAAGTGCAACACCAAATAAAAAAAGCAACCCATCGAGCTGACCTTGTGGTATAATGGAA
>CANQVH010000144.1 GCA_947627245.1 uncultured Lachnospiraceae bacterium
GCGTCCTTGCCGCGATCAATAAGCAGGGCGGGGTTTCCATGTTCGGGAGGATGCTTCCGATCTGGGCGATCATTCTGATCGAATTTGCCTGCGCGTACACGTTGGAGCTTGCGTTGGGAAGTCCGTTTTCCTTTAAGCTTGCCTCGAAGGTGTTTGACCCGCGCAGCACACATCCGGTCTTGTTTGAGACGGCGATCATCTGCGCGACGGTGGGAATCATGTGCCCGGCGATGAGTTTTCTGGCGGCGTGGATGTATTACCCGTATTATATGGGTTTCAGCGCCGTTACCCTGTTGGCGAACTGGCTCAGGCTTGTGTGCTTCAATTTTCCGTTTGCGTTTTTTACGCAGCTTTTCTTTATCCAGCCTCTTATTCGTACAGTGTTTAAGATGCTCTTTTCCAAACATCAAAAATAATCGAAGCAGAGCAGAGGGATGAACCAACTGATTTGAAAATATTTCTGGAAAAGAGGACAAAAATTCCATAAAACGTGTTGGAAAAACGGACAAAAGAATAAGAATATATGTTGGAAAAACGGACAGAATGACTCCGGAATTCTTGAAAATAAGCGAAATATGTGATATTCTGTTTTCGGAAAGAAAAGAGGAGGCATACAGAATGGCGATTTCAAGAAAAATTGAAAGAGAACTGCATCGTTTTTTTGAGTCAAATGAGAAAAAAGCGCTGCTTGTCACCGGCGCAAGGCAGGTTGGCAAGACCTTTATTATACGGGAACTGGGAAAACAGTATGATTTTTTTGTTGAAATTAATTTCTATGAAAATCGATCTGCGCGATCGCTGTTTGAGTATGCCGGCGACAGCGCTGATCTGCTGACAAGGCTCTCCGCGGTGGTGGATGTCCCGCTGATTCCTGGCCGAACCCTGATTTTTTTTGATGAAGTTCAAGAGTGCAAAGAAATTGTGACCGCGATCAAATTTCTGGTGGAGGAAGGCAGCTATCGATATGTGCTCAGCGGTTCGCTTCTTGGGGTGGATTTAAAGGATATCCGCTCTGTTCCGGTCGGGTACATGGATGTGTTGGAAATGTATCCTTTGGATTTTGAGGAGTTTGCAGTGGCAAACGGAGTATCATCAAATGTGATAGATTCTCTGAACAAGTCTTTTATGAATACGCTTCCGGTGGACAGCCTCGTCCATGAAAAAATGATGGAGCTGTTTCGCTTATACCTGATTGTCGGCGGGATGCCTGCCGCAGTCATGCGCTATCTGGAAACGAATAATCTGCAAGAAGTAGTGCGTGAACAAAAAGCTATCCTTGCCCTGTATAAAAAAGATATTGCGCGCTATGATCCGGAGGAAAAGCTGTATCTGGAAGATATTTTCGAGCTGATCCCGAGCGAACTGAACAATAAGAACAAGCGTTTTATTCTGAAAAATCTGAATGAGAATTTTAAGTTTTCGAGATACAGCAACAGCTTTTTATGGCTGCGCGACGCGGGCGTGGCATTGCCCGCCTTTTGTGCGAATGAACCGTCTGCTCCGTTGCTTCTTTCAAAATCCAGGAATCTGTTCAAGCTGTTTCTGGCGGATGTGGGTTTGCTGGCCTCTATGTATATGAATGATATCCAGATTAAAATACTGAACCGCGAGAAAGACATCAATTTCGGCGCAGTTTATGAGAACGCGGCGGCGCAGGAGTTAAAGGCTCATGGTTTCGATCTGTATTATTTCAACAGCAAAAAGCAGGGAGAACTGGATTTTCTGATCGAACAGGACGGCAATGTCCTGCCGATTGAAATCAAATCGGGCAAGGACTACCACAAGCATGCCGCACTGTCCAATGTGCTTGCAAATGAAGATTACGCGATCCCGAAAGCCTATGTGTTCCACAATGAAAATGTCAGCGTTTCCGGAAAAATCTGCTATTATCCTATTTATATGCTGATGTTTGTGGAGCGAAAAGAACTGGCGCAAGAGATGATCTACAAGATTGATCTTGGCGCGCTGCGGGAATAAGGGGTGTGGAGAAAAGCACAGGCTTCCAATTTGCCGGGCGCTTTCAGGAATAGCGGAATTCATGGGAGGGGTAATTTATCATGAAACAATATATCGTAGCCGCATTTTGGGCAAAACAACTGAACAAGAAGGAAATTTATGCTTATCAGGCGTCGAAACGCGGCGGTTATCTGCGTTGCAGAATAGAGGGAAACAACCGAATCACCATCAGCGGAGAAGCCGCCTTGGTAGCGGTTTCCGAAATTGTTGCTGAGCTGTAAATTGGGAATTTACCATTTTTAAAATAATATTGAATTTGGGAAATAAGAACTTTGTCTTAAAATTTAGAAAAATCCTATTGACCCTCACGGAACGTCATAGAGTAGAGTGTTTCTATCAAGAGCAGGGAGGGCATACAGAATGATGACCGTAAAAGAGATATCGGAACTTACAGGTATCAGCGTGCGCACGCTTCACTATTATGATGAAATCGGGTTATTTACTCCGACTGAAAAAAGCGAAGCGGGATACCGGCTTTATGACGATAAAGCTCTGGAGGATCTACAGCAAATCCTGTTTTTTCGTGAGTTCGATATCCCTCTGAAGGAAATCAAAGCTGTTATGGAAAATCCCGATCTTGACAGAAACCAGATTCTGCAAATGCAGAAAAATATGCTGGTCGCGAAAAAGACGCGTATGGAGCGTCTGATATCCAGTATTGATGACATTCTGAAGGGAGAGGATAAGATGGATTTTGCGGTTTTCAGTAAAACAGAGATGGAAGAAATGTTCCGGGTTATGTTAGAGCATATGCCGGAGGATATGAAAGAGCTTTCGATCAAAGAGTTTGGGAGTATCGAACAATGGAAAGCGC
>CANQVH010000145.1 GCA_947627245.1 uncultured Lachnospiraceae bacterium
AGGCACATTTCCGAGACAAGTTCTTTGAAGCGTGCTTCAACGCCTGGGATATCGAATATCTTCCTGCGGTACCTTGGATAAAAGGGGAGGTTTGCGCTTTCATCCACACGGCTGAAGCCGTGGGCTTTCCCGCTTTCCTTTTTGTAAATCCTCCTTTCCTTGTATGTTCTTTTGGATGCTGAAAACTGCATAGCCATCAAAGATGCCAATCTGCAGCGACCTCTGGTGCTCTTCGTAGCCCAAACCGAACTGGTTCTGCCATTCGGCAGGGTATGCAGCCGTCCGTGAAGCAGAGGCCTTCCCGCTTTCGGTGACAGACCTTTTAAATATTTCCGGTGTGGTGAGATCGAATACAAACAGCATCTGTCCACTGGACTCTATAAGCTTGCCGAGAAGCTTGTATTTGTAGTCAGGGTTCCAGCCCATAAGCGATGTGACTTTTGCAAAGAACACCCTGCAGCGTATTTTTCTCGGCATGCGCTTTCCAGCAGCACTGCACCATCGGAAGGAATCCTTTTCATCCTCACTGCAAGGGCGGACTGCAAGCTTTTTCTCGTCTGGGTTCACAAGGATCTGGACAAAGTCTGTTTTGGGGAGCTTCCGTACACATGCTGCGTTCACTGATACCATATTGTCGCATAGGATAAATGTCGGTTCATACATATGTGCAAAAAATTCGCCCCGGACGATCTGATATCCGTTATAACTGAAAGAATCATCCTCAATCACTTCAAGTTGGTCCGTTTCGTTCATTTTCAACCTCCTGCCTGATTTCTGAAATTAATGAGTTGATGTTTTTGGCAAGATCCTCCTGACTGGTTGGGATAATCTCAGACTCGCGGTATGGGATCCCCTCCGAAGCGGTATCCCATTTGGGATTATTCTGAAACTCTGCCAGTTCGTCTGCTTGGGCTTGTATATAGTAGTTACTCCCAAAATTTTCCGCCCAGCTTGACGGATAGCCAAGAACATTTTTTGAGCCTATGCTTGTAATCAATGGGGTCATTTCGTCTTTTTTCTGCCAAGCGGAATCCTTAGGGATCAGCGCTTCTGTATCTGATAGGCTGAATATAAGAATAGACTCCTTATCATTCTTCAGAAGGATTCCAATAATACGGTATTTACACGAAGAGTTCCATCCAAAAAGGCTGAAAAGTGCGGGAAGGAATGCGGTGCCGGGCACGGCTTTGGGGATTATACGCCCGCTACGAACCTTTGACCATACCATTTTGCTCCGGCAGTCTGCCTTGCACGGACGCACGGCTATCATCTTTTTTACAGGATTGACAAGCATCTCAATAGGGGTATTGCTGCCAAACTTCCGGACGGCCTTCGTGCTGAAGATAATTTGAGTAGAGGAAAAGGTCACGCATATCCTTTCCCTTAAATCAAAGAACTGCGACCGTGCCACTTCGTAGCCTCTAAGATCAAAGTCGCCGGAACGGGCTGTTACCTCCACTGTGTCATGACAGGAGTCTACAGACGGTACACATCCACTTGCACCAAGGTAATCATTTGCGGTGAACCCGGACCATCTGGGGTTGACGGTTACATATCCGGACAGTACCCCTTCCGTGATAACATGTAACTCAGGCAGTATGCTCTTATTCCTGTACTTTGCATTGGCAATCAGGTGCTGGACTGCAATGAAGTCATCACGGCTGATTATCGGATCATGGTTGTCCCGATGCAGATATTGGTTCCTGTCATGCCGGTTTTTTTTGGACCGGTGGTCTAGGTAGCTGGGGGTAAAGGTCTTGCGTGCAAGGACATCTCCACAGTGCCTTTCGTTCTGGAGGATCTGCAAGATAGTGCCTGCCGACCATGTGTCATTCCCGTTCTTTGTTTTCCTGCCGATTTTTGTGAGGGTATCGGCTATATTCTGGCAGGTATAGCCTTTGAGATACATGAAAAAGATAAGCCGTACAATTTTTGCTTCCTCTTCATTGATGACCAGACTGCCATTTTCATCCCTGTCATATCCTAGCAGGGACGGGGTAAGGAATATGCCCCGGCGGAAGCGCATTTCTATGGATGCATTCATAGTCTCGCTTTTGGTATGGCTTTCCTCCTGTGCCAGCATTGACATGATCGAGAGGGTCAATTCACTGTCCTCGTCCAGCGTATAAAGGTTCTCTGTCTCGAAAAATACACCGACAGGAGGAGATAAGGCTTTTAGTTCTCGGACGATTTTTATACAGTCAACGATATTTCTCGCAAAACGTGATACATGCTTTGTGATGATTAAATCTATTTTTCCAGCTTCACAATCGCGTATCATTTCCAGAAAATTGTCTCTATGCTTCAGTGAAGTGCCTGAAATGCCTTCATCAGCATATATTTTTACCAGCTTCCAGTTCGGGTGGTTTTTTACAAAGTCTGTATAATGATTTTTCTGAAGTTCATATGAAGATGTTTGGTTGGGATCATCAGTAGATACTCTTGCATAAACAGCGACTCGACGTTCTGTGTCATCCTTTCGGATGTTTTCTCTCACCCGTGCATGTATGATTTCGAGTTCGTTTGTGTTGATTCCTTTATAACGCTCCCGGATCTTATCTTTGCGGTCTGAACTTGTTAATTTTTCCGCAGTATCATACAAAACGGACCCCCCTTTCTCTGTTTGTTCCATTATATAATTTACGTAAAAAATGAAAATAGTCTGGAGGATAAAGCCTTTACCAGTGGATATAAAAAGCAATAAATTTTTTATAAAATTATGATATAAAACAGATAAAAGAGGGAATTTAGCAGTGTTAGGGTACAATAGATAGGTAACAAAAAAATAAAATACAAGGATTCACCCCTGTATGATATATTGGAGTTGTC
>CANQVH010000146.1 GCA_947627245.1 uncultured Lachnospiraceae bacterium
CCGATTCGTTACTCGATCGTGATACGGCCCTCGCCGTTCACATCCGCGTAGCCCGTCACGTTCGGCAGACCGTCGCCATCGCTATCCTCGAAGGACTGCACGTAGTTCGCGAGCACCATATAGTCCTCCATCACGTAGTCGATGATGTTCGTCGCGCCGTCGAACATGGAGAAACCGTCGCCCAAGTCGCGCAGCGTGTAGTTGTAGCCCGCAAGATTGTACTTCGCGTTCACATCCAGAGGCTTGTATTCGCCGCTCTCACGGTCGAGGATCTGCACGTCCTTCACGCGGTAGTCGCCCGCAACGCCCGTGAACACGCCCTTGTCGTCCATTGTCGCCGTGGACTCGATGCTCGTGTCGATCGTGTACTTCGCGCCCGCGATGTGCAGGAAGCTGCCGATCTCCTCTCCGGTACCCACGCCGCGCGCGCCGAACTCAAGCGCGTCGAGGATCTGCTGACCGGTCACCTCGATCATGCAGGCCACGTTGCCGAAGGTGTGCATGTTCTTGCAGGTGAGGTAACTGATATCGCCCGTGATCGCCTCGTTGCGGATGCCGCCGCCGTTCATGATCGCGACGTCCACCGGATAGCCGTCCACCACATTCGTCTTGTCAAACAGATAATACAGCGCGTCCGCCGCGAAATCACCGGAGTTTGTCTCCTGACTGCGCACCAGACGATTGCCGTCCGCATCAAAATTGTCGAGCACCTCATCCGTGGTGCCGATTACCTGACCGAGCTCGTCATTCACCTGCGTGATCCACGCGCTCTCAACCTCCGCGACCGCGTCCGCCGTCTCATCGGCGACATCAGCCGTCTGCGCCATGATACTGTCATAGAGCCTTGCCTTTACATTGTCCGCCTCGAGAAGCTCAGTCGTGATCTCGCCCTCCGGGGAGATCGTCATCTGACCAAGCGCATTGAAATAGGAGCCAGTCTGCGTCAGGACGACCTCGTTCTCCTCCTCATCGAGCACCACTTCCATCGGGATGGTCGTGTGCGAATGTCCGTCGATGAACGCGTCGAAGCCCGTCGTGTTCGCGATGACCTCCTCAGACGTCCACGGAATGGACGACGGGTCTACGCCCAGATGTCCGAGACCGATGACGATGTCCGCCTCCGCGGAAGCCTCGTCGATCGCCTCCTGCACCGTGTCATACAAGTCGCTGCCGTCGTTGCCGCCGGCGATGCCGTAGATGTAATTGCCATTTTCATCCTGAAAATACGCCGGTGTTGACTTCGTGAAGGATTCCGGCGTGGTGACGCCGATCAGCGCAATCTTCTGTCCGCCAACCTCGAACACCTTATAGGAATCGAGCACATTTTCGCCCTTCTCGCCGTTCTCTTCATGGTAGAAATTACAGGACAAGTACGGGTATTCCGCCTTCTCGATCGTGGCGAGCGCACCCTCCATGCCATAGTCAAACTCATGATTGCCCAGTGTAGCCGCGTCATACTTCGCCGCGTTCATCAGATCTACAATAGACGAACCCTTATCCATGGAGCCGTAGGCCGTACCTTGGATGTGGTCTCCGGCGTCCACCAGCAGCACGTTGTCAAGCGTGTCGCGATAGCGCGCGACCAAAGAATAACCAAGATCCCCATCAATATAAGTGTGCACGTCGTTCGTGTAGAGAATCGTGACCGGCTCCGCGCTTGCACTCTCAGTCGCATCTTCAGCGGCCGCAGCGGGCAGCCAGAGCGTAGAAAGGATAAGCGGAAGTGTCAAAGCAGCAGCAAATTTCCTCATGTGAATACCTCCTGTTTTATATTTTATATAGCCAAGTCTGCTTACGGAAAGTATTATAATACAATTTTTTGTCCTTGCCTACCACATTTCGCGAACATAAAAAAATATGCTTCATCCGCTCCATGTCACACTTCCTGATCCGGTTTCATTTTTATCGTCGGATACGTCTCATTGATTTTCCGATAGCAGGGGCAATCCCCCGCATGGTCGTTGATGATGCCGCAGGCTTGCAGGTGTGAATAGATCGTAATCGGCCCGACGAACTTGAATCCCCGCTTTTTCAGATCCTTGCTGATGCGGTCGGAAAGGCCGTTGCTGATCGGTATCGCGCCGTCATCATGGCCGTCGTACAGAATCGTCTTCCCGTCCGTGTACGCCCAGAGGTAATCGCAGAAGCTGCCGAACTCCTCCCGGATCTTCCGGTAGCACTGCGCGTTGTTGATGACCGCGCGAATCTTGCGCTCCGCCTTCAGCATCCCCTCTGTATTCAGGATCCGCTGCACATCGGCCTCTTTGTACTCCGCGATCTTGTCATATTCAAAATTATCAAAGCATTGCCGGAAGATCTCCCGCTTCTTCAGCATCAGTGCCCAGCTCAGCCCGCACTGCAGGCACTCCAGTGTCAGGTGCTCGAACATCTGGCGGTCGTCGTTATGTACCGGCACACCCCATTCTTGATCGTGATAAATCCGGTCGGCTTCGTTTGCAAATGCCCACGCACATTGTCCCATGTTAATCCCCCCCATCCTGTCAGATCGTCGATATGACCGATCCTTGTATAGCTCCATGAATTGGAACCGTAAAACATCACGATATTATCACCGTTGTACAAAACAATGTCACCTGCACCGATTAATGACAGCCGGAATTGAGAAATACATCTTTTCCCGTCTAACTCACAAGATGTTTCCTCATGTACTCCACCGTCTTGTGAAGCGTATCCATCTGGTAGATCTGCTCCAGATGTCCCGCGAAATCAAGCCC
>CANQVH010000147.1 GCA_947627245.1 uncultured Lachnospiraceae bacterium
TTTTGTTACACACTTCCTCCACGTCACATCTCACGATGGAACGCTTGTGTTTCACTATGTGGTTGGCGATATGTACCCAATGTCATGAGTTTAAGAAACAGATAATATTTAAAAATATAAAAAATACCAATATTAAATATTCTGCTAATATTTAATATTGGTATTTTGACATTATTAATAAACCTATATAGGTAGCTCTTTATTTATGTAAATTAGAAACTTTTGAGTTTATTATAACTATTTTTATTGTTTACTTGTGGTTCTATTTTATAATTTCTATCTTTTCGTATTGGAATTCTGTATTTTAAGATTTTTCTACATAATTTATCATATCTTTTTACTCTTTCATCATCATTTTCTTCTAGCATTATATATATCATTTCATTTTTGAATAGTCCTATAGCGATATTCTCATTTACTTTCATTTCATGTTTATATTTCTTTTGATCTATTTCCTCAGTTGCCTCATTTTTCATTGTTTGTACCATATTATAAACTAGCACTCCTGCAAACAAATCTTGTTCTATAATTGTTTTATTACTACTTGTAAATTTCTCTATTTGTAGCTTTGATTTTAAACTGTAGTACATAGTTTCTATTCCCCAGCGTTTATTGTATATTTCAACTATTTCTTCATAGCTTAAATCTTTTATATTGGTTATTAAATATTCTATTTCTCCTGTATTTAATATATATTTTATAATTCTAGCACTTGTGCTTTTCTCTTTTTTAGCAATATCCCTTAAATTTTGATCGTTAAATGCTCTTTTTTCCATTCTGTATTTTGTATGCTCTATTTCAACTATTTCATCCTTGTTTTTTATCGCCTTAATTTCTTTTTCATAATATCCCTTTTGTAATCTTGAAACAAACTTTATTTTATTTTGTTTCAGATATATCATAAATTCTAATGATACATAATTTCTGTCCATTACATATATTGATTTATAGCCCTTGCTTATTTCTTGGTCTTTTTGTATATGCTTTTTTGCCATTTCTATTTCACTTGTTCTATATTTTTCTGGCACTACATCCAATATATATTCATTTAGCAAATCATAACACATTGATACACTGCTTCTTGGAATTGTTTCTCCTGATTTAGAACTTACTTGTCCATATTTTTCCCTTATTTTATTGGTATTTGGTAATTCAAAATCACTCCCATCTATTGCTTTTAATATATATCCTTTATATGTTTTTACATCTGTATCTTTATATTCTTCATAAAATCCTTGTAAATATTCATTATTTAAATCTACAAATACTTCAGGATTTAACTTTAGCCTTTGATCTAACAATGCTTGAGCAGACATATCAGTATCTTCATTTATTTTATTAAAAAAATTATTTATTTCCATATTTGTACACAATCCTTTTTTATTTAGTATGTAATGAATTAATTTTTCAAAATCCATTTTCCTTTTTCTAGTAAAATCTTTTAAGTTTTTTCTACCTTTTTCCTTTAATTCTTTACTTTGTATTTTATCTCTTATTTTATTTAATCCTTTGTATCCATATTTTATCATATCTTACACCTTTTTTCTTTACTTATATCATAGATAACGTAAAAATACTGTAACATAAATTTTAAATTTATATTACAGTATTTTTCTTAAACTGATGACATTGATATGTACCTCCACTACGGACTTTCACCGATTAACTAAACGACATGCCCGTCGCACTACAATATAGATATGACCTTTTGTGAGGTCATATCTACATTAATATATTTTTTAGATATTTTATTTATTATCTTGGCTTCCTTCTGGTAAACCTTCAGGCAATTGTAATGTTATTCTTATCTTCATTACATATTTGATAGCTCTCATAAATTTGCTATTTTTAAATCTATTCCATAGAGATGATTTAACTTGTGTTCTTGTTTCTACATAGTAGTCTTCATATGCTTTAGTTGGGCTTCCTGGTTTTTCTGGTACATTGGCCACTACTGTTGTATTAGGTTGTGGTTTTACTACTGTAACCTTAGGAGCTACAACTTGTGACGTTGATGCAACTGGAGTTACTTGAGCTACCTGTGTAGCTGGTGCTACATTTTGAACTACTGGAGCAGTTTGTTCTTCAACTTTTGGCTCCTCTGCTACTGGTGTAGGAATTAGTTTAAGTGCATCTGCAATTTCAATTCCTATGTAACTTAATGCCTTTGATCTGTCTTCTACTCTTTCCATGTCAATTTCTATATGTAGATTTGATTCAAGATTTGATATTCTTGAGTTTATTAACTTAACAGCATTTTGATAATTCTCTGATGTGTCTCCTTTTGCTCTTGCTATTACTCCCAAAGCATCTAGTATATCTTGTGGATATTTTCCATTAACAGCTGCTAAACTCTTTTTCCATTCACCGTCTTTTGATTCTACTACGGCTAAAGTTTGTTTTAATACTGCTGCAGATTTTATATTATATTCTCTTTGTTTAATTAAGCTTTCAATTTGTTTTGTATTTTCCTCAAATTGATTTGTTGCATATTCTACTAATTTGTAAGCTGCGTCATATACTGATTTTGGAAAATTCTTTTTCTTTGGGTATTCTACTAAATAAGTTTTTATTGACTCAACTAAATCTTTGAAATATGAATTGTCCTCTAGTTCTATTATTTGCTTTTTACTGTTAGGATTTATAAGTCTTTGAACCTTTTCTATATTTGATAATATTTTTTCTTCCGTGATTACCATTCTCACGTTTACTATCCCTCT
>CANQVH010000148.1 GCA_947627245.1 uncultured Lachnospiraceae bacterium
AGAATGGAGTCGAGGACAACAAGCATACCGATGGGCATGAGCTGCTTGCCGAGATCAAGGATGTCATAGCAAATCAGACGATTGCTCGTGTCTACATTCGTTTCTTTTGCGAAGGTGTTGAGCGAGCCGTCCGTAAACAGCTCAATGGCAAGGGCAATGTCCTGCGCTTCGGGTTCCTCCTGCTTTAGAAGTTCTTCACGGAAGTCCTGCAAGGTGGGAGGATTCCCCGTGTAATCGTTCTGCTGATAGGTGCGATAGACGCTTGCTGTGCAGCGGTCGATGATGGATTTCTGCTTTGCACCGATTTCGCCGCCCACAAGCTGCTCACACAGCGACATGATGAACTCAGATTTCAAGATGACGGGGTTAGCACCGTCACCGTAGTCCTTGTTCATATCCATCGCATTGATATGGTTCTTCGAGGTTGCGGAAATATTGATGATCTCCCCGCTGAGAGCGTTGACGAGGGGCGAATACTCCCGCTCCGGGTCAATGATGATTATATCGGCGTCGCTTGCCAGCATATCATTGACGATCTCGCCCTTCGCCGCAAAGGATTTGCCGCCGCCCGATACGCCGAGGATGAAGGCGTTACCGTTCAAGAGCTGCTTACGGTCAGCGATAATCATATTCTTGCTGATGACATTCTGACCGTAATAGATTCCGTTCTCGTGGAATATATCCTGCACCCGGAACGGCATAAACACCGCAAGAGATTCGGTGGTCAGCGTTCTGAAGCAGTCGATCTTCCGTACTCCAAACGGCATTGCCGTATTCAGACCGTCCATCTGCTGAAACTTCAAGGTCGCAAACTGACAGAGGTGCTTTCTTGCCGTTGTCAGGATCGCCTCGGTGTCGTTGTCGAGCTGCTCCTTGCTGTCGGCGGTGTGAACGAGGGTAATGACGGCGAACATCATGCGCTGATCTCTTGTCGTCAGATCGTCGAGGAACTCCTTCATTTCTTTCTTTTGCTGCTCCATGTCGTAGGGAATGGTAGCAGAAAAGTTGTTGTTGGAGTTCTGCCGCCTTTGCCAATTCGTTATATTCGTTTCGACACCGAGCAGACGGGTTTCCGCTTCCTTCACCGCTTCGTCGGTGGGAACGGGGATAACGTCAATCGAAAGCATCAGGTTGCGGTTCAGGTCGGTAATCTCCGCCACCATGCTGTCCTTGATATACGAAGCATAATCACGCAGGAACAGCACCCGTCCGTAGCGCTCGCCCAGCTTGAAGCAGTCCTTTTCAAACTCCATCGAATCCGGGCAGATAAAGTCCTTGAAGTCATGCCCTTTTCGGCGGGTATCATGGATGTCAAAATGGAAAGCAGTTTCTTCACCGACACGGTAGAAGTCGTGGAAGATACGGAGCCTTTCATCGGTTTCCAGTTCCACGCATTTGGAACCGAGCCGCCCGAAATGGGCGATCAGTTCCGCTCCCACACGCCCGAAATAGTTCCGAGCGTCCTCAACGCTCTTTTTCGTGACGGAGATCGTCATATACTTATCCTGAACGATAGAGTTGGCACCCGTCGCCTTGTCGAGCAGGATTTTGTTGTATTCCTCACGGAAATCGTCAAGCTCATCGCCCTTTGCGGGAATCAGGATGGTCTTCTCAAAGTCCAGCCGATTCAGGCGGCGGTTGTTGATCGTGATTTTTGTCGTTGCGCCGCTGTCAAGGGAGTTGAGCAGTTCCGAGTATTCAAGGAACATGGATTCCTTGTCCTCTCGGCTTGCCACGGCGTAGTTTATATCGGAAAACTTGAATGTCTTCGAGTATTTGTCCTTGCCGACACGGAAAATCCCATCGTCATAAATGGCGGTAATGGGAATCACATCCTGAACGCCCTTCGGGACGATAAAGGATTCCTTGTCCTGCTTGAACAGGTTCCTTAGCGTTTTTATCATGTGGTCTTCTCTCCTTTCGCTTTCTTTTCAATCCCCGGCTTCATCAGCTCATAGTAGGCGTTCGTCGAATGGAACACCAGCTTCTTCGGGGTAAGATATTCTGATTTAATCCAAGCCCATATAAACTTCTCGGCAGTCATCCCGTTGTACTTGATAAATCCGAGCGCCGCAAAAGGAGCTGCGCCCAAAATACACATCCAAGATACGGTTTCCGTCCCGACATAGGGCTTCAGAACGAAATAAAGCCCGACCGCTACTACACAGGCGCAGACAGAAAAAATGAACTGCCGCAAGGACAGTCCAAAGAACATCGCTTCCGTGTAGTTGCGAATCTCACGGTTTATTTTTACTTCCATGTTCTCTCCTTTCCCGGCGTTTCGCCGTTTCGATTTCATCTTTGCAGACGCACTCGTCTGCGAGGCAAGTCACCTTGCCCTTTCGCTTGCCTCCGTAATAAAGGCAATATTCACAGGAGCAATCCGCAAGGATGTACCCCTGAAACTTGTTGTAAATTCTCGTGCATTTTCCCATAGTGTTTCGCTCCATTACAGTCCCATCATCTCACGCACAATGCGATCCGACATCTTTACCGTACCGACCAAAACCAGCATATTGAAAAGCAGCTCGCCGATATACGACCACACTTGTGTGACCGCTGCCGCCGAGGTATCTACGACAGGCGGCGTCGATGCAAATAGGGAGAAGATGATACATCCGAGAACGATCACCGCTCCTTCAAGGCAGACAGCAGCATAGCTTTTGATGAAACT
>CANQVH010000149.1 GCA_947627245.1 uncultured Lachnospiraceae bacterium
TGTGTCGGCGGACGCGGGTATTATCAGGAGTGGGGCAAGGACGCCGTGGAGATGAAACCGGGCGACTGCATCAACATCCCAGTGGGCGTGAAGCACTGGCACGGAGCCGCGCCGGACAGTTGGTTTTCGCATCTGGCCGTTGAGGTGCCGGGCGAAAACAGCTCAAACGAGTGGTTGGAGGCAGTGAGCGATGAGGTCTATTCTGCATTGAAATAAACGAATGAGGCTGAAGGAAGTAGAAGTATGGAACGAGGCAGGGCAAATACCCTGCCTTATAAATTTTTATGTTATAAAAGTGCGTACTTGCAAAAGCAAGGCGAGTCTGTATAATCAGAAATATAGGGAGATTAAATTTGCTTTGAATAAAAGAAGGAGGATATGGCAAATGCCGATTACGAAATCTACCGGGAATTACTCAGATCATATCAGGCGGCTCCGGGAGGCGTTGGACGCTGCGGATGCCGTTGTGGTGGGTGCGGGGGCAGGTTTATCCACATCGGCGGGATTTACCTATACCGGCGAGAGATTTGAGCGGTACTTTTCCGACTTTGCGGACAAGTACGGTTTTCGGGATATGTATTCCGGCGGCTTTTATCCGTTTCCTGATCCAGAAGAATTTTGGGCTTATTGGAGCCGGTATATTTTTATCAACCGCTATATGGACGCGCCGAAGCCGGTTTACGACAATCTGCTGGCACTGGTAAAGGACAAAGACTACTTTGTAATCACAACAAACGTAGATCACTGTTTTCAAAAGGCGGGATTTGAAAAAGAACGGCTTTTCTACACGCAGGGCGATTATGGACTATTCCAATGCTCCGAGCCGTGCCGTCAGGAAACCTTCGATAATGAGAGCATGATCCGGCAGATGACAGAAGCGCAGGGCTATATTCAGGGGGATGACGGTAAACTGTGCCCTTCCGGGTATACAGTGCCTAAGATGTCTGTCCCATCTGCACTTGTTCCTCATTGTCCGCATTGCGGCAGGCCGATGACGATGAATCTCCGCGCAGACGATCGTTTTGTGGAGGACGAGGGCTGGCACCGGGCGGCGGAGCGTTATGAGGATTTTTTGCGGACACGGGGACAGCAAAGGATCTTGTTTTTAGAGCTGGGCGTCGGCCACAACACGCCGGGTATCATCAAATATCCGTTTTGGCGCATGACCGCGCAGAACAAGGCGGCGACATATGCCTGCATTAATTATGGAGAGGCGTTCTGTCCGGAGGAGATTGTAGACAGAAGTATTGTAGTCAATGCGGATATCGGGGAAGTTGTAAGAGTATTGCTTGCAGATTAAGGCATAATAAGGCCTTGTTTTTGACGAGGTATGCCATTTGTCCCGAATTCTTTTCGTACATCTCGAAAAATTTGCGTTTAAAATGATGTCTCGCACGCAAAATCGATTTTGAAATACTCATTACAATTTTAACATTTACTTTTAACTCAAAATAAGTTATAATACGAATTAAAGTAAAGAAAGGGCGACAATGATGGAGTATCTTAAATCTGTACTTGGAATTCGTGTTGTATATGGTGATGGTGAAATAACAGGGATTCCCAATTATATTCATTCCAGATATCGTTTACAAGAGGCATCACTTGATGGCAAAAAAGCAGTTTTTGTCTATCCGAAAACGGAGTTGGAGGCTATTGATGTTATAAAAAAGCATCTGAAAAGAATACAGTTGGCGATGGAGGCATCAGCCATACTTGTGTTGGATCATCTCACTTATCGCCAGAAGCAATATCTTTTGCGTGACCACATTCCGTTTGTCGTGGATGGCAAGCAGATTTATCTGCCGTTTATGGCGGTTTATCTGCAGCAGCGTGCTGACTCAGAGAAACTTGAGAATACAGAGATTCTTCCGTCAGCGCAACTATTGTTTCTTTATTATGTTTATCACGGCTGTGGAGAATTGTTGACAAGCGATGCCGCAAAGGTACTTTCTTTCACAGCCACATCTATCTCTAGGGCATCCAGACAACTTGAAGATTTGGGCCTGATACAAACAGAAAAACGGGGTGTGCAGAAGGTTATTTATTCCGAAAAAAAACCACGAGAGCTTTTTGAAGCGTCGAAAAATTATCTGGTGAATCCTATTAAGAGAACAATTTATGTGCCCAAAGCGGAAATAAGAGAAACACTGCTCGTGAGTGGATACTCGGCACTATCCGAGTATTCGATGCTAAATCCGCCTGCTATAGAATGTTATGCCGCAAAGAGTGTCACAGTATGGGGTAAAAACTCATCGGGAAAATTGCAAAATTCAGAGGATCAGTGTGCAGTGGAACTTTGGCGGTATGATCCCGGAAAACTGAGCAATGGGGAGAGCGTTGACAGACTTTCCCTTGCTTTAGCACTTAGAGAAGACACGGATGAAAGAATAGAAGAAGCTGTAGAAGAAATGTTGGCTGACGTTTGGAGAGAAATAGATGGTAAGGGGAATTGAAAATTTCAGAGAATGGTTTCGTGGATACGAAGATCAATATGTCATTATCGGCGGTACGGCATGTGATCTGCTGATGGCAGAGGAAGGTCTGGATTTTCGGGCTACAAAGGATATTGATCTTGTTTTAATTATAGAAGCAGTAAATGCCGCCTTTGG
>CANQVH010000150.1 GCA_947627245.1 uncultured Lachnospiraceae bacterium
ACGTCCAGCGCCGCTGCGCTGACCTTGCCCTGCTCAAGCGCGTCGATCAGAACCGGCGTGTCGATCACACTGCCGCGCGAAGTGTTCACGAGCACAACGCCGTCCTTCATCTTCGCAAGCGTCTCCTTGCAGACGATGTGGTGCGTGCCGTCCGCCGCGGGCACATGGAACGTGATGACGTCGCTTTCCGCAAACAGCGTATCGCGATCCACGTAGGTCGCGTACTGCTTCACGCTGTCCTTCTCATACAGGTCGTTCGCGAGGATCCGGCAGCCGAAGCCGCTGAGATTGCGGATCACATGCTCCCCCATCCGCCCGGTGCCGATGACACCGACCGTCAGATCGCCGAGCTGCCGCCCGATGCTGTCCTTCAGCGAATAGTCCATGCCGTCCGCACGCTTCATGATCATCTTCATCTTTCGCAGCGCCATGAGGATCAGCATTACCGTGTAGTCCGCCACGCTGCCGGTCGAGTAGGCGACATTGCTCACCGTGATCCCATGACGCTTCGCCGCCTCGACGTCCACATGGTCGTATCCGATCGTCCGGGTCGAGATGTGCTTCACACCCATCTCCTTCCAGACCTTGATGATATCCTCGGTGATCGCCGTCGTGAGCACGCTCACCCCTGCGCAATCCTTCGCCAGATGCGCGTTTTCCGTATCCGGCGCTTCCCGGCAGATAACAATCTCCGTGTCGTATTCCTTTCCGAATTTTTCAAAATACACCGCCTCGTCAAAATCCCGGTAGCTGTACACCACAATCTTCCGTGCCGCCATATCCATGCGCTTCCTTTCCGTATCTTTCTTCCTGTTGAACCACGCCCGAGCCTGAGATACGCATTCTCATCGTTGTACATATTGACCTTCAGACTTCTCCCGCTGAATATCGACTATGCCAATCACGAATTCATTCCAAAGCAACGCGGTTCATCGCTTTCCTGAATATGATACCTTCTTTTCTGTTAAAAAACAAGAAAGATTATCCAGTTTCCATATACAATCATAGAATTCCCACAAAAACATGTCCGAGAGAACATTTCTCATCAGAAAAACATCCTCTCGGGCACATTTATATCATGACAGCCAGCTCCGTTTTGATCTGACTTTTGCCGCCTTTTGCTTTCTCTTTACTTTACCTCATTCTCCAGCGGCAGTCCCTGTTCCCACGCCCGCGCGTTGGCGAGCGTCGTCTCCGCGATCGCCTGCAGCGCCTCGCGTGTAAAAAATCCCTGATGCGACGTGATCACGACGTTCGGAAACGCCAGCAGCCGCGGCACCGTCTCGTTCGTGATGATATCATCCGACAGATCCTCATAGACCATCCCGGTCTCCTGCTCGTACACGTCGAGGCCGACGCCCGCGAACTTCTTGGCGCGAAGCGCCTCCAAAAGCGCTTCCGTATCGATCAGTCCGCCGCGCGAGGTATTGACAAGCACCGCCGTGTCCTTCATCAGCGTGATTGTGTCCCGATTGATGATATGATACGTCTCGTGAAACAGCGGGCAATGCAGCGACACGAGATCGGATCTGCGCAGCAGCTCCTCCAGCTCCACATAACTGACGGTTCCCTCCAGCGTCGGATCCTGATATTTGTCATACGCAAGGATCTCCATCCCAAAGCCCCTGCAGATGTTCACCATCGCCTTGCCGATCTTTCCGGTCCCGACGATCCCCGCCGTCCCCTGATAAAAATTCCGCCCCAGAAGTCCGGTCAGAGAAAAATCATTGATCCGTACCTTCGTGTAGGCGCGGTGCAGATGCCGGACAGCCATCAGAGCCAGTCCCATCGCATGCTCCGCGACCGCCTGCGGACTGTAGCCGGGCACGCGCATGATCGTGATTCCGCACTCCTTCGCCGCCTCCAGATCGACGTTGTTGTAACCGGCGCAGCGCATCAGCACCAGACGAACATTCAGCTCCCGCAGCTTCTCCAGCACCGCCCGGCTCAGATCCGAGTTCACAAACGCGCACACCGCGTCGTAGCCGGAAGCCAACACCGCCGTCTCCGATTTCAGATTTGCCTCAAAGAAAGTAATGTCACACGCAAAAGGATCCGGCCCTTCCCCCTTCGATAAAGGTTCAAACCAGATCCTGTCATAATCCTTTGTCCCAAAAAACGCAATCCGCATGCCGCGCACTCCCTTCAGAAAAAATTTTCTTTTCTGAAAAGTATTCCCTGTGCGGCGCAGAATTATCCTCTCACACAGCAGCACTTCCGTCCGAGCCTGCCGCCCTGTTTCGCATCGGACGCCGACGCATTTTTTCGCCGTATCCTCATTTCGCCATCGCCGCGCCCGTGTCCAAAACAATGGTCGTCACGTTCATGCTGAACAGCTTCTGATAAGTCATATCCTTAGACAAGGCGGCGATCATGCGGATCCCTACATTCTTGCCGGGATCGTCAGACTTGCCCGCACTTAACTGCTGCTTCGGGTCAAAGGGTCGGCAATCATCCCGCAGACGTATGATCATCTCTTTTTCACGGCAAAGCACACGGATATCCACGGCGTGCTTTTTGCCGTCCGCAAAGCCGTGCTCCACGATATTGCCTGCCATTTC
>CANQVH010000151.1 GCA_947627245.1 uncultured Lachnospiraceae bacterium
CCCCGAAAAGTTCCTTCATATCCTTGATTTCCCGACATCTTTTCTCCAGCATAAGCTGGTTATTTCTGATGTCATTAATAATCCATTAGCAAAAACCTAAAAAAGTAATCGTTATGATACAAATTGGTTTATGGCATGTTTAAGACAGTATTATTCATTATCAGGAATCGGATCCCAAATCCCCTCAACTTCAGCCCGGTTTCTGATATAAGATCTCATATCCTCAATAGACTGCTTTAGCTCATTCTGAGTAAAGTGTATATTACTATGGTTTTCTGGATGATGGATTTGATGTCTGACATATTCCGTCAAATCAATATTTCTTATTCTTGTGTTACCATTTTTCACATGCACATATGGTCTTTGAGGTCTTCCTATTTTGTAATCATTAAGCCATTGTTGAAATTCCAGAAAACCATATAATTCATTATGATATTCTTCTGTTGCTTCCCCATATGCTACATAATTCACTTCATTTAACGAAGGATATTGTAAAACAGCAGGTTCCACCGAAAGAACTCGTTTTCCATCTCTATCCTCATAAATCAAACGAAGGTTTTTAAAATCAAGTTCTTTTACAATAACAGGACTGTGTGTTGTAAGTATAATCTGTGTATTAATAGCTTGGGATAATTCCCTCAAAGCTCTTATTAAAACTCTTTGATTATTGAAATGTTGGGATGTTTCTGGCTCTTCAATCGCATAAATAATTCCTGTGTTATTACCTTCGGTAGCTCTCCGTTCAGCTTCTGCCCTAAAAAAATTCAACAGAACAAGTCTCTTGACACCGCTTCCTCTTTTATTGATAGGAATATCCTCATCGCCTGAAATTGACACAGCTTTAAATACATCCACCCATTTCAACTTATCAGCCGTAGGAATAACTGGATTTAAACTATTTGCAATCGCAGGATCCATTTCCCTTAACTTTTCCAACGTTCTGCTTGAAACTTCTTTTAGTTTTGTTTCTACAACTTCAGCAACTGAAGTTAAAGTTTTCTGTAATTCTTCATCGTTAATGATTTGTTTAACCGCTTCTTTTAATGGATCCTGAACTTCGTTGTCGCCATCACTATTCTTACGATCTGACTGAAACAAAGAATACACTGGCATATAAAAAGGCAACTTATCCCAGATTTTTTTTGCATCCTCCTTTGAAACATCTATCTCGATATCTTTCAAATTAAGATCATCAGCAAAATGCTCCCAAATGGATTTTCTCATGATTGCGTTGACGCTTTGATTTTCACATTCTATACTTTTACCTGCTATAATACGTTTAAGTTCTGTATTCTTTTTAAGAAGTAAATCTTGACAATCAACATTTGTCGGATGTTTTGCTCGAATAAATACAGAAGGCTTTCCACCATTTTTATATTTCTTTATCACTTCTAAAAAGCCGTCTGGATTTAACATATATTCACTGGCGAGCGTGGTCTGTACTGTTGAGTCTATAATAATCGATTCGGGTAGTTCTGAAAAACATACAGTAATAATGGTTTCACTGTCGCCATTCTTTGCCGCTTGTATATTAAGATCTGTTTTTTCAATTTTAATTACTCCATTCCCATCATTAAAAAAGATGTCCAATGCTTCAAGAATCGTTGATTTACCAATATCATTTTTGCCAACTAATACTGTGAGATCATCAAAATGAATTATTGTTTCTTCCCTATAACTTCTAAAATTTTTTTAAAGACTCTATTTTCATAAAACAATTCCTCTCCTTTCTACTACATTTTTATTTACTTACTGTCTCTTTCAAATGTACCGTCTACTTTTATTATTTTTGCGAAGTAACAAATTGTGACTTCACCAACGATTCTGATAATTCTTCACATTTCCTTAAAACAATAATTTTCTTCGTCAAATTCATTGTATCAAAATACCAGCCTTATTACCACACAAATTTACTCCATGCAAAAAAGTATATCAAAAAACCGGAACTCCTTTTCAGGAATTCCGGTCTTTGACGTTCCCTGCGAGAATCGAACTCACAACTAGCGCTTAGGAGTTCGCCTCAAAGGGGTCAAACAGAGACACTCAACTTTTCTTATTCCTCCGTTTCCAATTCTAATCGCTGCAAAATATCCCGGATAATCCCTATATTCTGAATCAAACTGATCCCGAAGCATTTCTTTCCCGCATCTTTGAGAGATGCTCCTATATGATAGGCAATCTCCCGGTCAAGAATCAGGAAGCGATCATGAAAGGCTTTTATATATTTCACTTCCAAAACAGGATACTGAGCATTAAAATTTTCAACGTCAGTTTTTGATAATCGTGTGCGATCCTGCGTATAGATCGTAACCGACACGCCTTTCCTTTTCTTAGACAACAGATTTAATGTTGCAATATCCACGTATCCATCTATCAGCACAATATCTTTTTCCGCCTTTTGTATCAGATTGGCGATCAGACTGAACGCATCATATATCTGACCTTCAAAAAACACCTTTTGGCTGGATTCTTCATGTTCAGATATGTACTCAAAAATCTGCTCTAGCTT